>CAUJEL010000148.1 GCA_963169875.1 Candidatus Zhuqueibacterota bacterium | reverse complement strand
AGGGCAACCTCGAGGATCTGCAGTACCGTAAAATCGATCCTGCCACCCTGCCCGGAAGATTTGAGGCGCTGCCCTCCTGCGCGCACGTGGTGTTCAACCATTTTGCGGAGCAGCACATGCCGGATCATTTCGGCGAAATGGTCGCCGAAGCAGATATCATTGACAGCTTTAATTATCAGAGCATCGAGGACTGGCGATCCGAAACACCTGGTAAAATGATCGATGCAGCCATCAAACTGCAGAGTGAAGCGAATGAGCAGAAATGGCCTTTTCTCCGCAGTCTCATCGGCCTCCTCAGAGAGCGGCCGTTGGCTGAGGTGGCAGCGACACCGGGGGTGAGCAAACGCTACAAAACCTTCCAACAGGAGGAGGAACAGATGCTCGAGCAGATCGAGCAGGAGATCGCATTTTTGCCGCAGGATGCAGAAAAGCGCGTCATCCTCCTGGATCTGACTCGGCATAACCGCAGGCCACAGCTCTTCAAGTACCTGTCCTTCCTCCTGCAGCCGCAGGCCTGGGCGGTGCTGGAGATCAGAAACCTGTTTCGTCAGAACGTCAAGACCAACGACCTCTCTTTCAATATGTCATTGAGTCTGAATCTCAATCTACAGCCGCATCAAAAAGATATCGGCGAAATCATGAGATCGCTGAATATCGGCAATGGTCACAGCGGCGCCGGTTCTGGCAGCGTCCAGTGTGCATCCAAGGATGAAATGATGCGCACCAAGGCGCGTCTGCTCCAGCAACTCTATGACCAGTTTATGGCCCAGTAGCCTTCACGCGTTCATCCATCATCGAGGTACAACCATGAAAAAAACGAAAAAAAAATATGTGGTGGGGATTGATTTGGGCGGCACCAAGATTTATGCCGCCGTGGTCGATGCCAAAGGGAAAATCCTCGGTGCAGGACGAAAAAAAACCAAATCGGAACAGGGTTTTGCGACCACGGTGCAGCGCATGGCCGCCTGCGTTCACGAGGCTGTGGATGCCGCGGCCGTGCCTTACGATGCCATCCAGGCCATTGGTGTCGGCTCTCCCGGTCCGTTGGATCTGAAAAAAGGGATCATCATCAACACGCCCAATCTCAAGTGGAAAGACGCGCCGCTGAAAAAGGAATTGAAAAAGCTGCTGCAAAAGCCGGTGTATGTCGATAATGACGGCAACGTGGGCGTGCTCGGAGAATTCGCTTTTGGCGCGGCCAGGGGCGCCAAAGACGTCGTCGGTCTTTTTGTCGGGACCGGCATCGGCGGCGGGGTGATCATCAACGGCCGCTTGCTGCACGGCTTCAATGAAAATGCCGGAGAGCTGGGGCATATCATTGTCAATCCCGATGGACCCGTCTGCGGCTGCGGCAATCGCGGCTGTCTCGAGGCATTCGCCAGCCGCACCGCCATCGAACGCGACATCCGCCAGGCGCTGGAAAGTGGCATTGTTTCACAGGTGCTGGAGGGACTGGAGAACCCCCAGGCGCTGCTGCGCAGCAAGCGGCTGCTGGACGCGTATCAAGCCGGAGATGCGGCCGTGGTGCCCGCCATCGACCGTTCCGCGCACTATCTGGGGTATGGGGTCGCCTCCATGTTGAATATTTTTAATCCGCAGGTGGTGGTGATCGGCGGGGGACTGGTGGAGGCCCTGGGCGAGATGTATGTGCAGCGGGTTCGCGAAGTGGCGGTGGCCAATTGTTTCCCGATTGCGTCCCGCGAGGTGCAAATTGTCGCCGCCTCACTCAAGGACGATTCCGCGGTGCTGGGCGCCGCCATGCTGGCGTGGGGAAAACGGTAACGTCATGCCGGGCTTTGTGTGGCTTTTCTGGCTTGCCGCAACGGACAGCATCTTTTGAATCAGGAATCTTGTGCGAGGGATGTCATGCAAAGCTTGCTGCGACCTTTCCGATTTGTGACAGCCCAGACCTCCCTCTCCTGTCATGGTGTCCCGTGCACTATTCTCAACGCCTCGGCGGGAGAACAGCTTGCTCCCGGAACCGCTGACCGCGATCCCGGGATCCATTTACCTGCGCCAGTGACCGGGAATCCATTCCCAGCCATGCCGCGTATGCACCCAGCGTCCATCCACCCAAAAGTGACCCGGCTTGGGCTTCATCCAGTATCCATCCACCCAGACGTGTCTGCCGCCGCGCCAGGCCCAATGCCCGCTGGCCCAGACGCCATGCTGGAACGGACTCGCCGTCTTCACCACCACCACACGGTGCGATGGCGGCCCAACCTTTATAAACACCTTCCCGCGCGCATCAGCGCTCGAAAAAACGCCGGATAACAGGAAAGCCATCAGCGCCACGGCCAACATAACTGTCCATCGTTTCATGATATCCTCCAAATCTTGTGCAAACGATTCAATGCCTGTATCTTTTATGGATCCCTCATCGGTCTCCGCATGTGCTTGTGCAAGCGCAATGCCAAAAATTCCGCGTTCAGGACGTTGTGCGTTTATGTATTAGTATTCAATGAGTTAAATGTAAATAAAAACCACAACTCGGCCGAACACGTGAACGTACAGGTACACGGACTGTACTTCCCGGAGCAGTTGATCGTCCAAAAGGAGCACAAAAATCCGCTTGTCGGTGAATCATTTAATTCGTAAATTATACAGTAACAATAGATAAACACCAGGGAATATCATGAATTTGAATGAATTAAAAACACAAAAATACGCGCAGAAGCTGAACGATATCTCCGATACCCTGCAGCAGTTGATCTGGGAGATGGTGGAAGAATTGCGCGACTCCGAACAACGCTATCGCAGCATCGTCGAATTCGCCGCCGATGCCATCATCACCATCGGAAAAGACACGCGCGTCACCTCCTGGAATAAAGGCGCTGAGGCCATTTTCGGCTACGGCGAAAAAGAGGCGCTGGGACAGGAAATCGACCAACTCATCGCCAAAGAGACCGTACTCAAGGAAGCGGCCATGCTGTCGGACCAGGTGCTCAGCGGCGACAGCATCAAGAGTCTGGAGGCGATGCGTTACACCAAATCCGGCGATCCCAGGCATGTGCTCATCTCCGCGGCGCCCATCAAGGACGACGATGGCCATGTCGAGGAAGTCTCGCTGATTTATAAAGATATCACCGAACTCAAGCAGGCGCATGAGCAGCTGGTGCGCACGGAAAAACAGGCGACGTTGGGCATCATCGCCGGCAGCATCGGACATGAACTGAACAACCTCATCGGCGGCTTGCTGCTGCACGCCCGCCTGCTCAAACAGGTCCAGGACAAACCGGAAAAAGTGAACGAAATCGCCGACCTCTTCAATACCTATCTCGAAAAAGTGGCTTTGCACGGCAAGAATCTACTCTCGTTGAGCCGGCCCAGCAAACCTCGCTTCGAACCCATGGACCTCAACAGCGTGGTGAACGAAACCACGGACACCCTGATCCTCACCGGCGTGCTGAAGCATTTTAAAGTGGAACGCTCTTTTTGTCCCGACGCCAGCATTGTCTATGGCGACCGCAATCTGCTCGAACAGCTCATTCGCAACCTGGAAATCAATGCCGCGCACGCCATGCAGCCGGGCGGAACGCTGCACATCACCACGCGCCTGTCCGAAGATGGATTCGCCTGCGAAATGATTTTTGCGGATAGCGGCAGCGGTATCCCCCGGGAAATTCAGGAAAAAATATTCCAGCCTTTTTTCACCACCAAATCAGAAGGACAGGGAACGGGATTGGGACTGCCGATTGTCAAGGATATCGTCGAAAAGCATGATGGAGAGATAAAGCTGGAGAGTGAAGTGGGAAAGGGAACGACCATCACGGTGAGCTTGCCCGTGGCCAAAGATGTGACGTTCACCAAAAATATTCAGATATAGTCCATCCCCGTACCTTTGTCATCGCAGCAGCAGCATGCGCTGTATGCTGCTGTGATCACCACTGCGCAGGCGCGCCACGTAAATGCCCGCGGCAACCGGTTTTTCTGTTTCATCCCGCCCATCCCAGCTCACCTCATGCTCTCCTGCGGCAAACCAATGATCCGTCAAACGCACGACACGCCGTCCCTGAAGATCAAAGATTTCCAGTTCTGCTCTCGCCGCGTTTGGCAACTCAAAGACAATCCGGGTATACGGATTAAAGGGATTGGGATAGTTGGGCAGCAAACCAAACCGCAGCAGCGCTGCTGCCCGATCCGATACGCCTGTCTGAACCGTGTCCGGACGATAAGCCCCCGAAGGATCCCAGCGCACATAATCGATGTGCACGGTTCCGGCGATGGCGGAGCTCCAGGAACCGAACAGCACATATTTGGATAGGGCCGGCTGGGAAAAATTAAACGGGTGACGGCGGCTGCCCAGATAACGGCCATCGCGAAAGGCGTAGACACTGTCGCCGGCGCCCGGCTTGCACAGGCGAAAGACGTGAAAATCGTCGTCATTACGCCCCGCATCGGCATCCGGGCCATCCATGCTCCACTGCGTGCGGCCGGCATAAATCTGCAGTCCGTACAGGCCGCCGCCGCTTCCCGCGGCGTCATCCACCGCCAAACAGACAGCGCCGCGGCTGCCTGTCTGGGTCTCCACCTTGAGCCTGGCTTCCACGCTCCATCCAACCGCCGCATCCAACTCCGCCAGGGCAGCATCCCCCGCGCGATAGAGCTGATCCTGGCCCAATTCCAAAACCAGCACACCATCCTTGACCTCGACCACCCCGGGCGCCGCCAGGGGGATCATCCACTCCTCTCCATTCTCGACATGGGGCGCGGAGTGATCCGCCTCATAGCGGTATTTGAACAAGCTGGATGATTTGACCGGCAGCGAATCGGGCGGCGCCTGTCCCCTGGGCACTGAGATGCCCAGCACCTCATAAATCGCCTCCGCTATCATGCGCTGTCCTCTGGCATTGGGATGCAGGCCATCCGGAAGCAGATCATCGAGCGACTGCCCCGCTGTGTTGGCATGGCTCATGAAACGGCTGTAGATATTGACCAGCTGCACGTGTTCAGCGATGGCGATCTCTTGCAGCGCTGTCACATAACCGCTGAGGAGCGCGTTCAATCCGAAGGGGTCAGCCGGATCATAAGGTGAGCCCGCGAGCGGCTGGCCGTAGCGGGCGATTGTCTCCGGGGTCCAGCTCTGCGGATTGGGGGTCATGAGCACGACGCGGATGTTCCGCGATTTGAGCTGCCGCACCATGGAAACCATATGGTTACGAAAAGTCGGCAGATCCACGCGCGGCATCAAAACCGGCGGCGTTTGCCACACCTCCGCCTCGGCGTCGGCTGTGCCGAATTCCAGGATGACGACCTCGGGATTTTCGGAGAGCACCTCCTGATCAAATCTGGCCATGGCAGCGGCACTGCTGTTTCCGTCCACCGATTTATTGAGAATCGTCGCCTTGAAGCCTGCCTTGGGCAGATCGGCCGCGAGATGATCCGCATAAACTTTCAGGTCTTCACCTTGCACCGTTCGCGGTGCGGTGATGGAACTGCCAAAAGCGATCACTTTGCACGGCCCCGGTTGCAGCGGCGCGCTTTTCCAAACGCATTCTTCGGGCTTGAAGCGGGTGCTGACGATGAAGGGCTCTTCGCCGCTGATCCAGTGACCGTAGGTCGTGGTCACGATCATACCGTTGGGCAGCAACTCCACGCCGGGGTAGGCGCAATCGGCGGAGTAGGTGTTATCCTTGAGCAGCAGGCGATATTCCCCCTCGCGGCCTTCGATGATGTCTTCGTAGGTGCCGAGCCATCCGGCCCAATCACCCCAGGTGGGGCTCTCTTTGGCCATATCGCGAAAAGAGATGAACAACCGGCCGTCGCGGGTGTACTGGCCGGTGTGGCGGTCGCCGGTGAGCGCAGCGGGCAGTTCGCGCATGGGCGACCAGGTGTCGCCTTCATCATCGCTGGTGATGAACAGGGACGTGAACCTGCGGCTGTTTTCGCGCAGCAGGATCAGCAGTTGATTGCCATCGGGAGAACGGAAAATGCCGGGCTCACAGGGCTGCGCCCAATCGCAGGAGATGACAGTTTCCGGAAAACTCCAGGTCAATCCGCCATCGGCGGAGTAAATTTTATAAACCGTGAAGAGGCCATTGACTTTGCCATTGGCCGTGAAAAAGCGGCCGTCATCATGGAAGAGCGCCATATAGCGGCCGTCCTTGAGCCGCGTCGCGCAGCCCACCACCACAATGCCGCCCCAATCGCCCACCTGCTCCAGCTCGGACCAGGTGGCGCCGTTGTCCTCAGAATAGGCACGCCGCGCGGGAAAGAGACCTGAGAAAAGGATCAGACGCTCAACGCCCTGCGGATCGGTCATGCGAAAAAGGGTGGGCACTTCCTGGGAGGTGGTCCAGTTAGGCGGCGTGGGCAGCGGAGGACTCCAGGTCAGTCCACCGTCCGTGCTGCGCTTGTACTGGATGGCGCCGCGGCCATGTCCCATGGGATAGACCGTCAACAGGGTGGTGCTGTCCTGAAGAAGGACCGTGGTTGGATGGCCGAGGTACTGGCCGGGGCGGCGGTCCACCACCACCTGGCGATCGGCCTGATCCAGGTTAATCAGAGGAATGGTGAAGCGATCCGGTTGCACGTGAATGACATCGTTTTCGTGGATGCGCACGCGCACCGCTCGAAGCGCGGCGCCGTCGTATGCCCGATCAGTGCTGGTGACCTTGTGACGAATCACCGAATCGATGAGCAAATCCTTATCTCTGTTATCGAAGGCCTGAATGGTCACTGTTTTGGGGGTTTGCCAGTCATCGGGAGAAAAAGTGAGCGAGACCGGACTCACGCTGCTGTTATTGATGCGCAGCCGCTGCGGATCGAAATGGATGGCGACATTGACCGTTTGAAAAGGCCGCACGCCGAGGAATATTTCATAATCGTCCACTGTGGCGGCCTGCTCAAAAACCTCGCTTTTAGCGCCGCTTTCGCGCAGCGCCAGCACACTGTCGTCATCGGCAATGGAGACATTCATCAGCACGTCCTGGCCGTCGAACAGGGAATCCTGGCTTGTGGCGTTGAAACGCAGCACATGCATCTGCTGCCATTCGCGGGTGGTATCGTCGACGGCGTGGAGGATGACGGGCTGATAGTGGGCGGCATTCTCCGGCGTGAAGGTGACCTGGACGGGCATTCCGGGGCCGGCGCCGAGGTCGATGTCCTCCGCCCGGCTTCGTCCAATGCCCGGTGTCACGTGAACGATGACGGGCGCGGCGGGCGGTTGCGCCAGTCTAACTTGCAGGGTGTCCGGCACAGCCATGTCCTCACGAACCCAGGTGGCGCCCGAGGTGGCGGTCACCTCGAGGAGGGCTGGTGCCGGCGAAAAGGGGCCGCGGGGATCCCAGCGGATATAGTCGATTTCAACTTTGCCGGCGATGCGGCTGAGCCAGGAGCCGATGAGCAAAAAGTTTGGCAGATTGGTCAGTGAGGTGGAATGGCTGGCGCTGCCGAGGTAATGGTTGTCGCGCCAGGCGTGCACGGTGCGGTCGGCCGGGCCCTCGGCGATGCGAAACGTGTGGAATCCGTCGGCGTTGCTATTCGAGTCCGCGATGACGCCGTCGACACAAAATTGGGTTTTGTCACGAAAGATCTGCAAGCCATTGACAACCCCGGGCTGTCCCGGCTCATCGTCGACGGCCAGCGCCACGGCGCCTTTGGTCCCGGTTTGCTCATCAATGCGCATCCTGACCTCGAGCGTCCAGCCCCGGGCAGGATCCAATTGAGCCAACATGACCGCAGGCAGGCTCCAGTAGCGGTTCATGGAAAAGGCCGACGTGATCACGCCGTCTTCGCAGCTGGATACGATGGGGGCCAGCGCGGAGGCGTTCCATGCGCCGGGGTTTTCCTCAGCGGGATCAGCAGTTTGCGCTTCATATTTATGAAGAAACGTGTGTGAATCTTTCGCGGGAAAATCAGGAGCTTGCGCCCAAAGGGAGCAAGCGATGCACAGCAAAACGAAACCAAGTTGGATTCTCACGGCAGCCTCCTGGAGGTTATTTTCTTAACAAAAAAAATTAACCATTTTTTTGCACACATGCAAAGGACTTTTTTGCAAAAAGAGGGGGATGGGGAAAAATTATTCAACGCGTCGCCTTGTGGAGAGCGCTCTTGCGCATCCATCTCTTATTATATGTGGACGGCTGCAGGCCCCCTCTCTGTCTCTGTGTCGGTGGTGAAAAGGATTGACCACAGGGACGCGGAGGCAGGGAGAAAAACAGCTGG
The DNA here is from genome assembly GCA_963169875.1 of Candidatus Zhuqueibacterota bacterium. Classification (GTDB taxonomy): domain Bacteria; phylum Zhuqueibacterota; class Zhuqueibacteria; order Residuimicrobiales; family Residuimicrobiaceae; genus UBA2214. The sequence continues at coordinate 15,886 of CAUJEL010000148.1, read as the reverse complement.
TTCAGTCCCTGAGATTGCTGCATGATGTCAATGCATTTGCGCACACCGGCGCGAAGATGCGTTGAGATACCCGTGTCGGGCTCTGCAGGAGGGCTCTCCAAAGCCCGACGGTGGGCTCCACCTGACTTTGGTGGGGCCCACCTCAAGGCACGCCGCCAGCAGCACAGTACGCATGCCGCAACCTGGTAACGCGTCGCCCACGGGATGACGTTTTTTGTTTTCAGCAACCATCGCAACACGCTGATTTCTCTATTGTGAAAAACAATTCAGATGCGTAAATTAACTCTCACAAAAAACAGTGTGTTCTGTGTTCCTTTCTGGTAGAATATTGTACCGTGATCAAACCGTTAAAAATTGCTTTTCATACATTGGGTTGCCGTCTCAATCAGGCCGAAACCGCCAGTCTGGAAAACCGTTTTGCCGCAGCCGGTTTCAAGATCGTGGAGTTCGATGAACCCGCCGATGTGGTGGTGATCAATACCTGCACCGTCACCGACCATGGCGACAGCGACACCCGCCGTCTGGTCAACCGCCTCCATCGCCGTGACCGCGACACCCGCATCGCCCTGATCGGTTGCCAGTCGCAGGTTCAGGGCGAACAGTTGGTGCAGCTGCCGGGTGTTCACTGGGTTATTGGCAATGCCGTTAAAATGGATCTCCCGGAAATCATCCGCAGTCATACGGGCCCGGGGCCCTTGATTCTGGCGCCGGAAATAGGCCGTGAGGCCTTCACCGTCCCGGGCGTTGCCATCGACCGCCATCATACCCGCGCCAACCTGAAAATCCAGGATGGCTGCAATTTTATGTGTGCCTTTTGCGAAATCCCGTATGCACGCGGCCGCAGCCGCAGCCGCGAATTCTCCGACCTCGTGCGCGAAGCGGATGCTTTGGCCCAGGCCGGTCATCGCGAGCTGGTACTCACCGGCATCAATATTGGCACCTATCGCGACGGAGAAAAAAACATCGTTGACGTCATCGCCGCGCTGGAGCGGATAGACGCCCTGGCGCGCATCCGCATCTCCTCCATCGAGATGACCACCGTTCCGAATGAAATATTCTCTTTTATGAAAAACGGCAAATTGTGCCGTTTTCTGCACGTCCCGGCGCAGAGCGGCAGCGATCCCATCTTGAAGGCCATGCACCGGCGCCACCGCGCCGGCGATTTCGCCGAATTGATCCATCGCGCGGCCGCAACCGTAGCGGATATCTGCCTGGGTACGGATGTCATGGTGGGATTCCCCGGCGAAACGCAGCGTCATTTCGAAGAAACCTGTCTGCTCCTGGAAGAACTGCCGCTGGCCTATTTTCACGTCTTTTCCTATTCGGACCGGAAGCACAGCAAAAGCCGGCTTATGGATGACAAAATTCCAGAAGAAGTGAAAGCCGAACGCAGCCGCCGGCTGCGTACATTAAGCGAGAAAAAACGCCATGCCTATTTCCAGCGCTTCATCAAGCGCACAGAAGCGGTGCTCTTTGAGCAGCAGAAGAACAGTGTCTGGAGCGGATTCACTGACACCTACATTCGCGTCCGCGTACCCAGCGAGGAAGCCCTTCATAATCAGATACGGCAGGTGCAGCTTCTCAGGGCAGACCAGAACAGTATGAGCGGTAAATTGCCATGAAAATATATATTGAAACATACGGTTGCCAGATGAACGAGTACGACAGCGAAATTGTACGCTCTGTCATCGCTGCATCCGGCATGGAGAGCACCCTGGATATCAACGCCGCGGATGTGATTCTCCTCAACACCTGCGCCGTGCGCGAACACGCCGCCAAGCGGGTCATTGCGCGCATCCATGAGATCCATTATCTGCGCAGAGGTTCGAACGCGCTCATCGGCGTCCTGGGCTGCATGGCGACTGGTCTCAAAAAAAACCTGCCCAAACGAAAAAAATTGCCCATCGCTTTTGTCGCCGGACCCGATGCCTATCGCCGCCTGCCTGAGTTGATCCGCGCAGCCGTTGAAAAAAATACAGTCCTGTTCGATGACGAATTGTCCGATTATGAGGACTATGCCGACGTCTACCCCCAGCGGGAAGGGGGCGTAAATGCCTGGCTGGCGGTGATGCGGGGATGCAACAATTTCTGTTCCTATTGTGTGGTGCCGTATGCCCGCGGCCGTGAACGCAGCCGCCCACCGCAGAGTGTGGTCGCAGAGACCCGGCGGCTGGTGGATGAAGGGTTCCGTCAAGTCACCCTGCTCGGCCAAAATGTCAATTCATATCACCATGAAGGGACCGATTTTGCCGGGCTGCTGCGTCAGGTCAGTGACGTTCCCGGATTGCTGCGGGTGCGTTTCACCTCCCCGCATCCCAAAGATTTTCCGCTCGATCTGATCGAGGTCATGGCGCAGATCCCGAAAATCTGCAAGCATATCCATCTGCCCCTGCAGGCCGGCAACGACCGGATATTGAAACTCATGCGCCGCACCTACAGCAAAAAGCATTATCTCGACCTGGTGGATAAGATTCGTTCGCGCATGCCGCAGATCGCACTTTCAACCGACATCATCGTCGGATTTCCCGGCGAGACCGACGCGGAATTCGCAGACACCGTGGAGGTGATGACCCGCGTGCGCTTTGATTCCGCTTTCATCTTCAAATACTCTGAACGCCCCGGTACGCTGGCCGCCAAAAAATATCCGGATGACGTGCCGGATGAGGTCAAAACCGCGCGTATCGTCCGCCTCAATGAGATACAAAGATCCATCTCCACTGAAAAGTACACCGCACAAATAGGCGAAATACAGGAAATTCTGGTGGAACAGCAGGGGACGAAAAAATCACTGCAGCAGAGTCAAGGCCGCAACGATGCCAATACCATGGTCATTTTATCCGGCAGTGCCGTCAAACCGGGCACGCTGGTGCAGGCGCGCATCTGGGATGCGACCGCCCATGTGCTGAAAGGCAAACCCGTATAATTTTATGTCGTCCGCACGGTGTGATTATTGCCGTACTTTCACATATACTCCTCACGTTTAAACAAAGGATTGCCCGTGAAAAAAAGTCTGCTGCACTTCATTCTGATCCTCTTTGCCATATTATGGACGCCGGCGGCAAATTGGGGGCAAACCACAAATTCAGCTGCATTGGCTCTGCATCAGGAGATCCTGACGCTGGACACCCATTGCGACACGCCGCTGCACATGATGGACACCACCTGGGATATTGGCGTGTATCACAAGCCCGGCATGCGCAGCGCCGGCAAGATCGATCTGCCGCGCATGCAGAACGGCAATCTCGATGGCGAATTTTTTGCCGTCTATGTGGCGCAGCGCCCGCTCACCGAAGAGAACTATCGCAGAGCCCGGGAAAGTGCCGACCAGCTTTTTCTGTTGATCGATAAAATGCTGCAAAAGTATCCGGATGTGATCCGGCTTGCCACCACCCCCGAAGAGGCCTATGCCAACGAAAAGCAGGGACTGCTCTCCGCCTACATCGGCGTGGAAAACGGATTTGCGCTGGGCCACGATCTGAACCGTCTGGCGGAGTTGCACCAGCGCGGGGTCCGTTATATCACCCTCTGTCATACCCGCAACAACGACATCTGCGATTCTTCCACGGATGAATCGGGTCCGCTCTACCATGGGCTGAGTGATTTTGGCCGCACGCTGATCGCCGAAATGAACCGCCTCGGCATTCTCGTCGATATATCCCATGCCTCGGATGAGACCTTTTACCAGGCCCTGGAAACATCCAAAACGCCCATCTTTGCCAGTCACTCGTGCGTCCGCGCGCTGTGCAACAATCCGCGCAATCTCAGCGACGATATGATCAAGGCGTTGGCCGCTCACGACGGCGTGCTGCAGATGTGCATTCTCAGCGATTACGTCAAAGAGATGCCGGTGAACCCGCAGCGCGAAGCAGCCATCGCGGCGCTCCGGGAAAAATACGGCACCTGGGAAACCATCAAGGATGATTCGACGCGACGGCTGCTGCGCCAGGGTTACAATGAGCTTGATACCCTGTATCCGCGTCAACTGGCGACGGTTGCGGATGTCGTCGATCACATCGATCATGTGGTGCAACTGGTGGGGATTGACCACATCGGCATTGGCACGGATTTCGACGGTGGTGGGGGCGTCAGCGGCTGCAACGATGTTTCGCAGATGAGCAACATCACGGCTGAATTGCTGAAACGCAACTATAGTCGCGAGGATATAGAAAAGATTTGGGGCGGTAATTTCATGCGGATTTTCCGCCGCAGTCTGCAAATTTCCAAGGAGCTGAACCAGTAATGAAAAAAATCGATCCGAGCCTGCTCGCCATCGCTTTTTCAGAAAAAAAATTATGCACCCGTTGCGGCACCTGTGTTGGCGTCTGTCCGACACAGGCGATATCTTCTGATCCGGATTATTATCCGGTTTTGGATGCCGACGCCTGCATCGAATGCGGATTGTGTGCGCGAACCTGTCCCGGCGGCCGTGTGGATTTCAAACATCTCACCGAATTGACCTTCGGGCATCACCAGGACGCGCGCACGTTTGACGGCCATGTCAAACGCACCTATGTGGGATATTCCAGCGATCCACAGATACGCAAGCACGGTTCAGGAGGCGGCGTCAGCACGGCTTTGATGTGGGATTTGCTGAAACGCGGTGTGGTCGATGGCTGCGTCGTCACCCGCATCCGGCCGGATCAACCCTGGCACGGCGAGGTCTATATTGCACGCAGCTATGAAGAATTGCGCGCCAGTCAGCAATCCAAGTATATGATCATCCCGGTCAATGAAATCATCCAGGCGCTGCAGCCGCTGCCGGGCAAATATGCCTATGCCTGTCTGCCCTGCCAAATCCACGGCATGCGTCTGTTCATGGCGGAAAATCCTGATTTTGCAAAAAAAATACAGGTCATCATCGGGCTGTTCTGCGCCTCCTCGCTGGAGCCCTTTGTCGCCCGCGAAATGCTGGAGATCAAAGGCATTCCGGTCAGCGCCATAAAGAATTTCAATTTCCGCGGCGGCAAATGGCCGGGGAAAATTCGCGGCATCCTCAAAGACGGACGCATCAAACCGCTGCATTACTCCAACTTCAAGGATGGCGCCATCAACTATCTCACCTATCTCTACAGCCCGGAGCGCTGCCAGACCTGCATCGACGGTTCGGCGGAGTTTGCCGACATCGCCATCAGCGATGCATGGACCCGGGATGAATATGGGAACTATCTCTTTGAATCTCAATCCAAATTGATCGCCCGGACCGATCTGGGGGTGACGACCATGCTGGAGGCGATCGGCTCCGGCGCGCTCATCGCCGAGGACGTGACGCAAAACCCATCGTATAAAACCCACAAACTGCATACGGTCAAAAAGGGCATGAAAGCGCCCTTGCGCGTGGCCCGGCTGCAGCGGCAGGGTAAAACGGCGCCGCACTATGACCGGCCAGTGCCCAACGCCAGCCGCGGAGAACAGTGGGGCGAATTAATCGAGTCCGCCATCATGGCGCTGGGACGCAGAAAATCGACGCGCATGCCTCTGTTCAAATTTCTCACGTCCAGGTATGGCGCCCTTTTGGTAAAGATACGGCAGTGGAACAAGAGCCGCAAATACAGACGGAAATAAATGCAAACATGCCCGGCTTGATGGACTCGCTTGAGCACAAGCTTTCTGGTGATGGCAGTTCCGCCTTGTGGCGGATTTTGTACCGGCTGAAGCCGAAAAGAATGCCATGAAAACCATATCCCGCATAGGCACCGGCATCATGATTCCCCATCGGACTGCAATAGGGTTGATGTGGCTCTATCTGCTGCTGAACTGCTCTCTGCTCTATCCCCAGGAATCCTCCCAGGAAGGACTGCCGCTCAAGGCCGTCCATTTCACAGGTAACGATCATTTTTCCAGCGCCGTGCTCCGCGACCAGGTTTTCCAGCTCGCGCCCAGAGGCCTGCAACGGCTCGCCTTCTGGCGCGCCCCCGCCCTGTTCCGCGAGAGTCTGCTGCTGCGCGATGTCAGCGGCCTGCAGCGCTTTTATCAACGCGAAGGCTTCATCCAGGCGCAGATCCACCCGGCTATTGAAATTCAGGCTTCGGGCGAAATTGTTCTCACCTATGACATCAAAGAGGGCGGCCGCGTCCTCATTGATTCGGTCCGCATCCAGGCGCTCGAAAGCGCAGACCAGGCGCGCCAGGTTCTGAAAAAAACCAAACTCAAACTGCGCTGCAAACCCGGGCAAGGATTTCGCGATGAGGACGTGCAGAGCGACCTGACGGCGCTCACAGTCGCCTTCACCAACGAAGGGTATGCGTATGCCAGAACGCTGGTGCGGCCGCTCCTCAGCGCTGAGCAAAAATCCGCAAAAATCATCTTCGAAATTGTACCAGGACCGCTGTGCTTTTTCGGCGCCGCCACCCTGATTGGCGACACCCTGATCAACGCCGGCACCCTGCAGCGTCAAATGGCGTTCCGTCCGGATCAACGCTTCTCCCAGGAAAAACTGGAAAAGACGCAGCGGCAGATCTACCAGTTGGGCCTGTACCAGTTTGTCACTGTCAAGGCCGCCATGGATTCCACCCCGCAGCGCATCCTGCCGGTGGGCATTCAATTGAAAGCGGCGCCCCCGTGGACGATCAAAGTGGGCGCCGGGTACAGCTACGAGGATCAATTCCGCACCTTCATCGATCTGCGCAAACTGAATTTTCTGCACGGCGCGCGCCGTCTAAATCTCTATCTCAAGTACTCACATCTCGAACCCTGGCACGTTGACATAAAACTGATCCAGGCCGGTTTCCCCGGACCCCAAGCCACACTGTTGATCAATCCCTTCTTCCTGCGCCAGCGCGAACCCGCCTATACCATTGACCGCACCGGCGCCAATGTCGCGTTTCAACAGCGTTTCGCCACCTTCACCGATGGCTTTCTGCGCTATACCCTGGAACAGAACTATCTCAAGGTCAGCTCCGTGACGCGCGATCAGGCCCTCGACAGCAGCAACATCGCGCTATACCAAAAATCGGCCGTCACCCTGGGCCTGGCGCGCGACAACTCACTGCCCATCTTTAATCCCGAAAAAGGGCTTTTCACCGCAGCCACCCTGACCTGGACGGGCATCGGCTTTCGCAGCGACTTTCATTATTTCAAACTGCTCCTGGAGACCCGCCACTACCAAAAACTCACCCATTCGTTGATTTTGGCTTCGCGGATCAAATTCGGCAGCATGCAACCGCTGCGGCAGGACCGTTTCACACCCATTGAAGACCGCTTTTATGCCGGTGGATCGATGTCGGTGCGCGGTTGGCCCTACGCCGAACTGGGGCCGAAAAGCAGTGCGGACGCTCCGCTGGGCGGCAACAGCCTGCTCGAACTCGGCGGTGAACTGCGTTACCCGATCACAGGGCCGCTTTCCGGCGTGCTGTTCATGGATCTGGGCAACGTCTGGAGCCGTGTCAATGGCCAGCGCCTTGACCAGCTGGAGGCAGCAGCCGGCGCCGGATTGAGATTCCGCACACCCATCGGCCCCATCCGCCTTGATTTCGGCTGGCCCCTGGCGGCGGAAAACCTTCCCATGCAGGTTCATCTCAGCGTCGGACAGGCCTTTTAGGATACATCATGGCACGAATGAAAACAAAAATACGGGTTTCATTGCTGATCTGCTTGATGATGCTGTCTGCATCCGGCCTGCTGTTCATTCACAGCGGCCGCTTCCATGACTGGTTGCGCATTCAGGTGCCAGGACAGCTTCAGACCGTACTGCCCTGTGAAGTAGACCTTGGCCGGCTGCAAGGTTCATTGATCCGGCAGATCGTCGTGGATCAGATTGCCATCCGCTGCGGTGAAGACACCTTGCTGCAGGCCGAGCGTCTCACGATCAGATGGCGCCCCCTGCAGCTGCTTCGCCAACGCCTCGTCATCGATCGCATCGAACTCATAAAACCGGTGGTCACCCTGCGCCAAAACGCGGACAGCAGCTGGAATTACCACGCCTTCATGCAATCAGAAAGCGACAGCCAATCCGGCAACTGGAGTTACCGGATCCGCGAGCTACACCTTGTAAATGGCGCTATTCAGGTTGAACCCCTGAACAATTCATCCATACCGCACCATTGGGCGGTGGACAGCCTGACCCTGCATGCAGCAGGCCGTTTCAGCAACAGCGGCAGCGAGTTTTCAATACGGGACGCGCGCGGCCGCATCCTGCCCGAAGACCTTTTCATCCATGAACTCGTCTTTGCCGGCCGCATGCAGGGCGACCAAATCAACATCGACTCCCTCCGGGTGAGCAGCGACTGCTCCCGCCTGCGCCTCACCGGTGAAGGAGTTGCCAAACCACCCTATGCGTTCTCGCTGCACATGATGGCCGATTCACTCGATTTGCACGAAGTGGCAAAATTCACCGCTGCGCCGTTACTCGAGACAAAGCTCGCCGTTGACATCAACGCGCAGGGACGACAAGACCTGATCGTCTGGCAAAACATAATCTCGAATCGCGAAGGCGCTCTTTCGGGAGGTGGACGCTGGCTGCCGGATCAGGACAGCCTCTTTGTCCACGCCCAAGTTGACAGTCTGAAACTGGAATCGTTGACCGGGTACCCCGGCCTCGTTCATGGCGCCCTGACTATGACGGGATCAGGCTTGACCGCTGACAGTGCAACCTGGTCGGCACAGCTGCACCTGCAGCGCTCCCGTTTCATGCACTATGGTTTTGAGGACGTGCAAATCAACGGTCTGATGCAGCCTGCAAAAACCCGGCTCTCCCTGGCAACAAAAAGTCCGTGGGGCCGCATCCTCGCGCAGGGCGCGCTCGACCTGGCCGCTCCCCCCTCCTACCATCTGCATGTGCAAACCCGGGACCTGGATGTGGCTTTTCTCTTGCAAATCGACGCCCTGCAATCCCGCTCCCAATTCGCCCTGCACCTTGATGGCTCGGGATGGAATTCTCAGGATGCCCGGTTGGCCTTCAGGCTCTCCGGCACGCCCGGCTTGCTCAAACAGCAGGATATCGACACACTCCTGGTGCAAGGACACTACGCAGCAGGCCTTTTCATCCTGGACACGCTCCTCCTCCATGCGCCCTGGCTCTCCTGCGCCGGATCGGGTCTCTTGGACAGCAAAGGCAGCGTCGATGCGCAGTTTTCAGGACAGATCGACGACAGCACCGCGGTAAAATCATATCTACAATTGGATCGCCTGGGACTGCATGGAGACCTGCACGGGCATCTCTCGGGCCGCCTCGATTCCCTGCAGATCAATACGGAAATCGAAATGGACAGCCTCCGTTACGAATCACTTCATGCCACCGGGCTCTCCGCGGTGTTGACAGCCACCCTGGCGGAAAGCCTCAATGCCATACTCTCCCTGCAGAGCGGCGGTCTAAATGCCGGCCGTCGAGCGCATCTCGACAGTCTGTCGGCGACGGCCAATCTGGCGGGAAAAAAAGTGCGGGCTGAAGTGACCTTTATCAACGATCGCGTGCCCGTCTGCCAGCTGCAGGCAGCAGCGCTCGACCAGGACAGTCTGTGGCAGATCGATTTGACACGTCTGGATCTTCTCATCGATCAACTGCACTGGAGGCTCGATTCGGATTCAACCCGTTTTTCCATCGCGCCCGATCGCTTCACCATCAATCGCTTCGCCATGAGCCAGGGAGCGCAACGCTTTTTTATGCACGGTCTCCTGTCTCTCAGAGATTCCTCCGCCATGGTGATTGGCATTGAGCAGTTTGATTTTGCCAGGCTGCAGGAATGGATGGGTGAGAGGACGCCTGCAGGTGGTAAACTCACGGGGCGTGTGGATCTGCAGGGCACGACGCAACATCCGCGACTGAGCAGCAGCCTTCGCGTGGATCGGCCCGTTCTGGCTGGCTTTGCGGCAGACAGTCTGGTGGCGCAGTGCACACTGCGCGACAGCATTCTGACGTGGCAGGCACGGCTGTCGCAGAATCCACAAAACAGCCTGAGTCTGTCGGGGTTCATACCGCTGCATCTCGCCTGGCCGCTGCCCAGTCCTCTCATTCCTGCGGATGAGCAGATGCGCATTCAAGTGCTGACCAAAGATCTGCAAATATCCTTTCTCTCAGCCGTGAGTTCCGACCTCTTCATCAAGGGTTTGCTCAACGGTGAGATCATCATTGAGAACACCCTCGCTGATCTCAGACCGGGTGGCTATCTGCACCTCAGCGATGGCTCACTCATTGCGCCCTACCTGGGCAAGCCTTATCATGACATCGTTCTGCGCATTGACGTGACGCCCGAAAAACTGTCCCTGCGTGATCTCTCCGTCAAGGGGGCAACCGGCCGTCTGACCGGCGCCGGCGATTGGCAAATCAGCAAATTATCCAGAGGATTGCGCTTCAAAGAGATGGATCTCCGGCTTCGCGCGGACGATTTTGCCGCTGCCGATGGCGATGAATTGACCATCGTCCTCAACGGGGACTTGAGACTCAGCGGACCGCTGCAGCAACCCAGATTGGAGGGGCGGATGAAGGTGACGCGCGGCCGCGTCAACCTGCCGGCCTTCACCGAGACGCCCTCGACGCTGTGGCAGGCTGACCAGCCGCTGCTGATGGTCGCCCTGGCCGACAGCGCGCAGCAGAGCTATGACCGCAGCAAACTCATGCCATCCTGGCTCTCCCAGGTAGAAAAGATGCGCGGTTCCATCAAAGTGGAGATCCCGCGCAATACCTGGTTGCGCAGTCCGGAGATGAACATCGAAATTGCCGGTGAAATGGATGTGGTGAAAGATGCACCCGCCTTTTCGCTCTTTGGCGCCATCCGCATCGTCCGCGGCAATTACGAGCTCTACAGCCGCCGATTTGACATCAAGGAAGGAACCCTGACCTTCAGCGGCGGTGACAATCTTCCCAAGATTGATTTCACCGCGCAGCATGTCTTTCGTACGCCGGACAAGAGCAAACACATACTCAGCCTCATCTTCAGCGGGGATTTTGAAAAACCGGCGCTGCAATTCGAGCTCGACGATAATACAATTCCGGAAGCCGATGCGGTCTCGTATCTCGTGTTTGGCCGCAGTTTTGATGATTTGACCCGCGGCGAAAAATCGGATCTGGCGGCCGGGCAGTCCGCCTTCGGCGGGGATGCAGTGAAACAACTCATCGCCGGGCAGATTGCCGGGCAGGTGACGCGCTCCATACAGAACACGCTCAACCTCGACGTCATTGAATTCAAGGGGGATCAGAACTGGCGGCAGGCAACGGTGGTGGTGGGCAAGTATTTGACCAACGATCTTTATGTCAGTTATGAAAGGCAGTTGAGCCTGGGACGCAGCAATGAAGTGGTTCCGGAGCAGATGACGCTCGAATACGAAATCCTCAAATCACTTTATCTGCAGGCGACCCGGGCTAACGAGCAGGATACCGGGTTTGACATCATCTGGAAATGGGAGAGGTAATACAGCAGTCTTGGAACGCGCTGGAAAATACCGGCGTTTTTTAAAATGAGCATGAGGCCGGTCGACGAGACGCGCCGGCCTGCTATGGTGATATTGGAAGATGATGAATGGTTCAGGAAGGATCCGGCAGACGCAGTGCCATCCCGAGGCGGACAGGTATGCCGCGGTAAATGGCTTTGGCATCATCCCGGGAAATGGTGATCTCGATCCACAGCTTGTGGTCAGGCAGTTCCCGCTTTTTCAGAGCCTTGATTGTGGCTCTCGCTTCCGCAAAAATCCGCTCCAGATCAAACTTTACTTTCTTGCGAAACTCCCCCGTATTGCTCGGTGGTTGCTCCTGCTCCACCATCACCGTGAGGTTGCGGTTGAACTCCAGTGTGAAATGAACATCGTTGTTTTCGATGGGGATTTCCTGGCCGGCCATGGCCTCGGCTTCGACCGTATCCTTGGGGGCATTCATGATGCGGATGGGAGACTTGGGAATGGTGGCCCACTCTTTGCGCAGTTGAAAGGGCGGATAAAGAAAACTCTGCAGGGTGTCAAAGCGGGCCGCGTACGGAATGGCGCGGCTCATCTTGAATTGGGTGATCGGGCACTTGCGTACGGGCACACCTTTGACCAGCATGCTCATGAGGCTGTCGCGAAGATCAATGGATAACATGATGGAATCTTTTTTGGCAAGATCGAGCAGGGCATCGCTATAGGCCTCTTCGATACGAATCTCGATCAGCTTTTCAGCCGATTCCCGGTCCGGTGCGGAAATGCCCGCCGTCGGTCCCGTGCTTCTTGGTTTGCCGGCAGCGCTCTTCATGGCCGTGGTGACGTTAAAGACGGGGAGAAACACCAGGGGAACGGCGACCATCAACACCGGCAGCAGAAAGGCGAAAATAAATGTGAATTGCGCCGCAGGGCGCTTTTTAAAAAAAGGCAACAAATTCATGGATCGTTCTTTCTCAATACAGAACCACGATACGCTTGTGCTTGGTGCATGTTGCGATTAAAATATCATCTTATCTTCTCGACGTCACAACCCGGCGCTTGCTGCATCCGCCGCGGTTCATCGATGAGCAGGTTAATAGATAAAAACTTTGGAACCTGTTTTCATATGTTTGACCACCATTTCCAAGTCCTCGTCCCCGAGACGCACGCAGCCGTGGGTCACCGGCATGCCGAGAAAGCGTTTGTAGAGGGTGCCGTGGATGAGATAGCCGTCTCCCAGTGCCAGTGCATATTCTCCGAGGACGCCAGCTTCAAAGCGCAGCGGGGAATCCCGCGGCGGGATGGGGCGTCCTTCTTCAACGAACGCCCAGTCGGGCATATACCACACCGGGCGTTTCATTTTATTGAGCACGCGGAATTGGCCGCGCGGTGTGCGAAAAATCCACTGTTTGTTTTTTGAGGCGCGCAGCAGGACATAACTGCCTGTGGAGCAAACGCCGCGATGCATGAGCTGATCATTATTGAAGAGAAATATCTGATTTCCGGAGGTGTCGACAATCAGATAGGGCTCTTTGGGTATCAAGGCCTTGAGTTTCTTTTCCTTCGTGGCCAGCCGGTTTTGTGCGCGCTTTAATTCTCCGGCGAATTTTTGGCCATCGGCGTCCGCATCGATGCGGATGGATTGTTCACCTGGCACTAGCCAGTAGACATAATCGCGCAGATCCGGGGAAAAAAGAAAAATCAGGAAGGCAAAGAACGCGCCGGTCAACAACCCCATAAAAAGCGCGATGCCGATTTTCTTCTCCGTCGCTTCGGGATTGAAATCGCTCGCCAGTTCAGGTTCCTGCTGACTCTTGGCGGCTGGTGGAGGCAGATTTTTGCGAAACATTCTCTTCATGGGGTACTCTTTGGGCGTTTTCCCACATCAGGGCTTTGGACTTGAACCATATTGAACGGCCTGGGTTCTGCCGGGATTAGTGCTGATGCCGCGCAGCGACCCGACAATGGTGATCGGGGTGCCCACCTTGGTCATTTCGTAAATTTTATCCATATCACTGTTGCGCAAGGCGACACAGCCCGCGGTCCAGTTGGCACCTTTGCCGCCATCGCCGTGCACTTCGATGAGTCCGCCGATGCTGGCTCGTGCGGCGATATCGCCGCGCCGTTTGGCCGCATTGAACTGCGCCCAATCCTCGGCATTGGGATAATCGATCTCCAGCGCTTTGTAATAGACGGTTTGCCTGTTGGCTTTTTTCTTTTTGATGCGATAGCGGCCTTCCGGGGTGGCGCCGTCGCCGCGCTGGCGCTTGTGGCCCAGCCAATTGGGGCCCAATTCAACGGGAAACTTGGCAATCTCTGTCCCCGCTTTATAGACATGGCAGATGTGCGCGAGTTTGTCCACCAGCAGCACGATGTCATCGTTCTCCGCAGACCAGTGAATCGTCTCCTGAACCCATTTGCGCCATTTCGCCGTGTTGACAAAATAGCCGTCGAGGATTTGCAGGACCTCATCGCCGGCACTGCCGATTTTGGCGGCCGCCACCTGATACCGGGCCACGGCGCGTCGGTAATCGCCGCGTTTAAAAGCCTCTTCGCTCTCCATGATGAAAATTTCGCCGAGGGCGAATTTTTGCCGCACATAGGTATCGATGGGCATGTCCTTGAATTGCGGGCGAATCTCGTCGATGCGTTTTTTGACCAGAGAGATGCCGGTGGAGGCCACCCAGCGCAGGGAGTCCCGCACCGTGGTGGCTCGCATGGCAGCGTGTTCCGCGGCATCGATGGTCTTCTGGGCATACTGGGCCGTCCGGTTGAAATCGCGGCGGTAAATCCAGCGTTTGTTTTCGCTGGCCCAGGCCTGGCGCGCCTGTTCGAGATAGAGATCTGCGGTGAGCAGCAGCTCGGGAGCGTAGATATTGGCTTGCAAACTACGCGCTTGAGCCACAGCTTTTCGCGCCTCGTCATATCGGGTCACAGGCGGTTTTGCGGACAATTCGATGATAATACTGATCACACTCAGCGTCACAGCCAGCACAAGGTTGACGATGAGAAACCAGTTTTTGCTGGTCTTGGTAGGAGGCGGGGTTGCGTATCTACTGTAATGCCACTGCATGTTCTGCTCAAACGTAACGTCGACAAAGATTGGTGGTGTTTGCAATTAGGATTCAGAGCCATGGGGTGCGGACGACGGCACAGGCCATCGCACTGCCATAAAAGAAAACCTCAGTCCGCTGAATGGATCAGCGAACTGAGGTTCAAACTAGCAAGCTTGTGCAAGCGAATTACTTGCGGCCATACTTCTTGTCAATGGCCTGCTGCAATTCATCGGCCAGGCCGGTGAGTTTCTGCAGATTCGCCTGGGCTTTGTCGCGAGCCGTCAAAAAGTCGCCGTTGGTCATGGCGGTGTTGGCTTCGGCCAGAGAGGCTTCAACAGCAGCCAGTTCGCTGCCGATGGCTTCCAGGGCGGCTTTGCCTTCTTTACCACGCGGGGCTTTCTTCATCAGCTTTTTCACGTTCTCCACGGCGGGAGCGGCTTGGGCCATGAGGCCTTCGGCTTCAACGCGCGTTTTCTCTTTGTTCACAGCAGCCTGATCTTTGGCATCATTGGCGGCGGTGGTGGCTTTGGCAACAAGGTCTTTCACGCGTTTGAAGGAGCGGAAGAGGGCGAACTTGGAGTTCTGCTTCTCAACTTCAGCCAGGGCCGCGTTCAAAGAATCTTTTGCTGCATTATAGACTTCGGGAGCGTAACGGTCAGCTTCACCGGCTTTGGCAGCATCCAGAGCTGCTTTGGCAGCATCGAGTTCCTGCTGCGGAACCTTGGCGCAACCCAGCATCAGAGCCATCGCGAAAACGACGACGAGCACAGTCACTAACGCTTTTACCTTCATTAATGTAACCTCCTTGAATGGATGTGTTAAACAGTGCACAGAAACCTTTCCTCTGTACGGTTCT
Organism: Candidatus Zhuqueibacterota bacterium; assembly: GCA_963169875.1. Taxonomy (GTDB): domain Bacteria; phylum Zhuqueibacterota; class Zhuqueibacteria; order Residuimicrobiales; family Residuimicrobiaceae; genus UBA2214. The sequence goes on along the minus strand of CAUJEL010000148.1, from coordinate 652 downwards.
TATAATTTATACGATAATTTTCAAAAAAACAAGTGAAAATATCTCTTTTCGCTTCTTTCTTGCCGTAACCAGCCTTAAGGCTTTATGGTGCCCGCAGCGCTGCTTCTCAGCATAAAAAAAGGATACAGGAAAGCCGTCTTGTACACATTCGCAATCATGTAATCAAATAGAGTGCCAAACTTTTTGCGACGCCTGTATTTCTTGTTTTTATGTAATTTAAAACAATAACGCACAAAGTATTATTCCCGTCCTGAGCCTGATTATTTTTCAGAATGAAAAAAAGCAAAATATATGGACAAATTGAATTCTCAATTTGATAAATAACAAAAAATGTCGTAAATTTTACTTATTAAAATGATAAAATCCTCGAAAACGGATCTTGCGCATGCGCACTATTTCATCCATCATCAGTAAACACCTCGAAGAATTGGTCGAGAGTTCCCTGGAAACACTGCTGATGTCACCCTGGGGCAGCCAGCACACCTTTGATATCGGCCAGACGCGCGAGCTCTTCAACGGCATTTTCACGCATCTCATCCGCGATCTCAACCTGGCTTCCAAGAAACGGCTCGGCAACCATTTGACGCACTATGCATTGCAGCTCTATCAAAAAAAACCATACCTCAAAAAGGATTTGCACACGCAGCTGCTC
>CAUJEL010000147.1 GCA_963169875.1 Candidatus Zhuqueibacterota bacterium | reverse complement strand
AGTACGTTTCATAGTGTCCTCATTTAATCTTAATGGCTGTATTCCTGTTCGCCGAGCCCCACGGCGCGGCGCCAATTGGCCTGGGCCAGGTTGTCTTCGATTTGCGCTTCGGCATGCACGAGACGGGCGCGGGTGAGTTCGGACTGGGCGTCAAAATAGTCGCTGTGAGAAGCCACCCCCTGCTTGTACTGCCGTTCAATCACTTCATAACTGGCGCTCGCCTGTTGTACCATCTGCTCCGTCACTGTCAGGCTTTTCGCGGTTTCAAGGCAGCGCAGATGGGCCTGTTTGACGTCAAGTTGGATGGCGTCGCCGAGCTGACGTTCATTCTCCGCGATGCTGCGCAACTTGAGTTCCGCCTGCTGAATTTGCGAAGAGGTCACACCCCAATCCCACAGGTTCCACTCGGCGCCCACACCCACCAGCCAATAATCCATGGCCTCTTTTTTCAAAAAATCAAGTCCGGGCTTGCCGTAAGCCATGGTCCCGAAGGCGGCGACGGCCGGCCAGCGGCTGCCCTGGGCGATCTTTTTCGCCGCCTGACCTGCTGCCTTCGCCTGGGTCATGCCTGCTAGTTCAGGGCGGTTGTGGCGCGCCAGAGCCAAAGAGGTTTGCAAATCCCGGGCCGCACTAACCTCGGCATCCATACCGCTGAGTTTTGCGTCCACGGGCAGAGATTGGCCGAGGAGATTTTCCAGGGCCGCGCGCGCCATTTCATGGCCATTTTCAGCCTTGACCAGGGATAACTCGGCTTCCGAGAGTTTGACCTGAACGCGGAGCAGTTCGTCGCGCCGTGCCAGTCCCTGCGCCACCAGAGTTTCGACGTCTTGCAGGTGCGCGGCCACCTGTTCGCGGGCGCTGCGGGCGATCTCTATATATTTTTGCGTTTTCAGAACGGTCGCATAGGCGGTTTCCACCTTGAAAATCAATTCCGCGCGCTGGCGGTCGAGATCGCTCGCTCTTCCGGATGCCACCGCCACAGCCGCGGCTTTGCGATTGCTGAGACGGAATCCGGTGAAGAGCGGCTGGGTCAGCGTCATCTTGAAATCATAGACATCTTTGGTTCCCAGCGACATGCCCTCGGGCATGATTGAAATAGGATCCGGCCAAAAGGGGACCGTGACCGGCGGGACGCTCAATTCGGGCACGGCGCTCTGATGGCGGTAGGAGCCGTTGAAATCCAACGAAGGCAGCAGCGCGCTTCGAGCCTGACGCACCTCTTCGTGGGCGATGCCGGCTTCGCTCTCGGCCGCCTTGAGGCCGGGATTATTGGCGAGGGCGATGCGCACGCATTCCCGCAGGGTGGTCTGCTCCTGAGCGGCCAGGACGGCGGCCAGGGTGAGAAGAATGAGGACTATTTTTCGCATAAAAGCTCCAATATACATCAACGCGTTAACGGGGCAACAATCCATAGAGCAAAAGATCGACGATGGCTTTCTCGCGTTCGGCGAGCATCCTGTCAGCATCTGCAAATTTCTCCGGCCAGGCGGCAGACATGATGGGCTGGGTGAGAAAGGTGAAAAGATTCAGGGCGATGAGATTCCAGATGGTCTGGACCGGATCGACATCACGAATCAATCCGGTTTTTTTAGCGTGCACGATGCGTTTCTGCACCTGGTCCAGGAACGGCCGGGCCGATTTTGTGAAGAGTTGCTGCACCACACGGTCGACAATGGGATTATTGCTGTGAATTTCCCGCGCCAGCATGCGCGGCAGATGGGGGTGCGCCTGCAAAAAATCCAGATGGATATGGACCAGCTGTGGCACCAGCTGCTGGGGGTTGAAGGCCGGGACGTCGAACAATTTGGCGAACATTTCGAACAGGGTGGCAAAGGTTTCAGAGAAAATCGCTTCAAAGAGTTCATCTTTGGAGCGGAAATAATAATAAATCATGGCTTTATTGGCACCGGCGCGGTCGGCGATTTCCTGCATGCGGGCGCCGTCATAACCGCGCTCGACAAAGACCGCAGTGGCGGCCTCTTTGATTTTTTCGCGGGTTGATTCGCTCTCTTTCATGACGCGAATCCCTTTTCTGTTGAGATTTTTAACCAACCATTTAGTTTAACCGTTTGGTTAACTCAACATACACAATTGTCCCATAAAAGTCAACATTTTTTTGTAAAAAGATAAAAAAAATGAAAAATAATTTGCATATTTGTGTTGCACAGCATATATTTGAGCAAAGCTGTTTCTTGCTTTGTTTCATCCCCCACCTAATTGTGCTCCCTTCATCGCATCGGGTGACTGGCGCTGAAGGACAACATGCATCTCTTGTTTGGCATCGTGAGGAGAAGCAGCGATGAGCCACCAACCTATCTACTTTTGGCAGCTGATCAGCAGCGCGCTCGGTCTATTCCTGGTCTTCCACGCCGTCTTCGCCAGGGAATGTCTGGTATTCGCCGGTGATGAGCGACTCATGCGCCTGTCCAAGTTCTTTCTCGGATTAGCGCTGTCCCTGTTGCCATTCCTCAACCGCATGTAGCGGTTGGGGCAGCAAAAAAGCTCCCGGAGTTGCAGGATCCGGGAGCTTTTTTTATACTCATTCCAATCGCTAACTTCATCATCTTTCCCCCCACTTGTCATGGTGTAACCATCTTGCAGTAAAAGCGGCAGGTCTGTGCAGGCCCCGGGGCAGACGCGCACTCGGACGTGTATTTGCTAAAAGATTCTTTCAGAATGACATGGGGGTTAAGGGCTACTCACCCTATCCAAATCGTGGCCGAAATCTGTTTCGGCTTCCGCCGCTATCCCCTGGCAATCCGATCGCACATCCCCCGGAAAATAAAGCCATGAAACGGTAGAACCGCATACCAGTAGGCGCGCCCCCACAATCCCCGCGGCCGGAAGGTCGCCGTTTGCACCAGCGCTTTATTCTCAATTTTGAATTCCAGCCAGGCCTCGCCGGGTAATTTCATCTCCGCATAGAGCAGCAGGCGCTTTTCCGCCCGGCTCGCATACAAAACCCGCCAAAAATCGAGCGAGTCGCCGGCCGCCAATTGATGATCATCGCGCCGGCCCCGCCGCAGCCCGACGCCCCCGGCCAGCTTGTCGAGAAATCCCCGCAGCGCCCATAGCCAATTGCCGTAATACCACCCCGTCTTCCCGCCAATGGACCAGATGCGCGCCAGGACCCCTTCCTCATCTACGATCTCCCGTTTGCGAACATCCCTGAAACATCCGTGTTCCGGGACGTTGATCAACGGCGCCAGGCCCTGCGACAACTTGTCCCCCGAAAGGGCATCGGTCCAGCTGGAGAGGACATCGTGCTGTTCGATCCTGTCAAACGCCAGCCGAACCGCATCTTCATAACGAATCAGTGTAATGTTCAGCATCCGGGCCAGGTCATTGGGACGGCAAACCACCTCGACTTTCATGCTGTCGACCAGGTTCACGGCGAGCTTGTAGGAGGTGGATGTGATGAAGTACAACCAGTAAGAGGAGAGTTTGGGCGTCATGACCGGGACCACCCAGACCCGGCGCTTGAGCCCGCGCACCCGGGCGAATCCCGTCAGCATCTCCTTGTAGGTCAGGATTTCCGGGCCGCCAATATCATAGCTGTTCGCAAAGGTCTTTTCATTAAGCAAAACGCCGCTGAGGAACTGGATGACGTTGCGGATGGCGATGGGTTGGGAGCGGGTTTCCAGCCATCTCGGGGCGATCATCACGGGCAGCTTTTCCACCAGGTCGCGGATGATCTCGAAAGAGGCGCTGCCGGAACCCATGATGATCCCGGCGCGCAGGGTTGTCAAGTGGTAACGGCCTTGCTTGAGGATGGTTTCGACCGCTTTTCGCGACGACAAATGTTTTGACAACTCCTCACTGTTGCTGATGCCGCTCAGATAGATGACCTGTCGGGCCTGGGTCTGATTGATCCGCTCCTTGAAATTTTCCGCCGACTTGATTTCCAGCTCTTCAAAATGGCCGATTGCAGTCGACATGGAGTGGATCAGATAATAAGCCGCATCAATATCCGGGGGAATCGCCGTCAGGCTTTGCGGATCGAGGAAATCGGCTTCGACAAGACTGATCCCGGAACCGGCCGGTGGGTCGCCGGGCTGCGACGGAGAAGTTTTTCCGGCAGCGAATCGGGACGCATCGAAGCGTCTGACATCGCGGACACAACACACCACTTCATGGCCTTGCTCCAGCAATACCGGCAGCAGCCGTTTGCCGATATAACCCGTGACACCGGTCAGCAGGATTTTCATAATTTCGCACCTTCAACCTTGATAATTTGCCGTCGACATGTTACACCCGCCTGGCTCCCCATCTCGAGAACGCAGGCCAGTGGCGACGCTCACCTCAACTCCATTGTGGCGGTATATTATCCAATATTGAAGTGAAAAGCAAGTAAAATTGCCCAGTCACCGTCTATCGAAAACAAAAGGTGCGGCAAGCCGCACTTTACCATCTTTTATTTGTGTGAAATATGCATCATATGGTGGAGAGCAGCCCCTGTACAAGGCTCCAGTGCAGACGCGCATGCAGGCGGCTATTTGTGAAAAGATTCCTTCTGAATGGCATGGGGGGAGTGCAAAAAAGCATACCGTGCCAGACACGCGCCCGGCACGGTATTAAGTGGGACCGCAAATCGGCCAGGCTGGCCGACCTGCAAAAAAGATGACGAATGCTTGAGCAGCGCTAAATATCGAACTTGATGCCCTGCGCCAGCGGCAATTCCGTGCTCCAGTTGAGGGTATTGGTCTGGCGCCGCATATAGGCCTTCCAGGCGTCCGAGCCCGATTCGCGGCCGCCGCCGGTCTCTTTCTCGCCGCCAAAGGCGCCGCCGATCTCCGCGCCCGAGGTGCCGATGTTGACATTGGCGATGCCGCAATCCGATCCCGCGTGGGACAGGAACAGCTCGGTCTCGCGCATGTTGTTGCTGAAAATGGACGAGGACAAGCCCTGCGGCACGGCATTGTGCAGCTCGATGGCGTTCTCCACCCCGCCCTTGTATTTGATGAGATAAAGAATCGGCGCAAAGGTCTCTTCCTGGACGATCTCCCAGTGGTTCTCCGCCTCGGCGATGACCGGCGTCACATAGCAGCCGGACTCAAACCCGGTGCCCTGCAGCACGTCGCCGCCGCAGAGAATCTTGCCGCCGCTCTTTTTGATCTTTTCGATGGCCAGCAAAAATACATCCACCGCCTGTTTGTCCACCAGGGGTCCCATATGACTTTTTTCATCAAGGGGATTGCCAATGCGCACGCCCGCGTAGGCTTTGACCAGCGTCTCCTTGACGCGATCATAGATCGATTCATGGATGATGAGGCGGCGTGTGGTGGTGCAGCGCTGTCCGGCCGTGCCAACCGAACCGAACACCACCGCCGGAATGGTCAGCTTTAAATCCGCATCCGGGGTGATGAGGATGGCGTTGTTGCCGCCCAGTTCCAAAATGGTGCGGCCCAGGCGCTTGCCGATCACTTCGGCGGCATGCTTTCCCACCTGCGTCGAACCTGTGAGGGAAACCAGCGGCACATTTACATCATTGAGCATGCGTTCGCCGACCGCGGCGCCACTGCCGACGATCAGATTGAAAATGCCCTCGGGCAGGTTATTCTCCTTTAACACATCCTGCAGGATATTCTGCACCGCGATGGCGGTCAACGGCGTCTTGGAGGAGGGCTTCCAGATCATGACATCGCCGCAGATGGCGGCCAGCGCCGCATTCCACGCCCACACCGCCACCGGGAAATTGAAGGCGGTCACGATGCCGACGATGCCCAGGGGATGATATTGATCGTACATGCGATGGCGCGGACGCTCGGAGTGCATGGTGGAACCGCACAACTGTCGGGACTGTCCGACCGCAAAATCGCAGATATCGATCATCTCCTGTACTTCACCCAGACCCTCCTGGATCGACTTGCCCATTTCATAGGTCACCAGGGTGCCCAGGGGCTGTTTGTATTCCCGCAGCTTGAGCCCGATCTGCCGCACGATTTCTCCCCGTTTGGGCGCCGGTACCATGCGCCAGGTCTTGAACGCCTCCTGGGCGGTGTGCACCATGGCTTCATAATCGGCCTGCGAAGCGCGATATACTGAAGCAATTTTCTTCCCATCCACGGGAGAAAAAACATCCAGCACACCCTGGTCGGTGGTCTCGATCCATTTTCGCCCCGTCGATGTGCCATAGTTCATTGGTTTGATGCTCAAGGTCTGCAGAAAATCCATAAGCTACCTCCCTTGCCGTTAGCAATACCATGATGATCAGCGCCACCCCATGGACGCGATCCTGTTTTCAGCCTCCAATTTGCAACTTTTTTTGCAAAAAGCAAATCCTTTTGTTTCATATTCAGGATGTACAATTCCGTACTCCAATCCGAGTTATTCTGTACCCTGGCGTACACTTTGATCAAAACTGCTTCCATTACAATAACGTCTATGCAATTGTTATAATTATTCTTATTGCACTGCCCAGTGCAACCTGGCATACTCTTTGCGACTGCAAATGTAAAAAATGCTACCCATAACGCCAAAAAAAACCATGAAAACAACTATTGTCATACTGGTCACTGTTCTGCTGCTCGGTTCTGTGTGGGCACAAGACCGTCAGGACCCCCTGTTTCAACGCGTGACGGAGAATATTAACAATGCCCGGGAACTGCTGCGCGTCTATCCGAACGAGGCCGCTTCAGCATTGGTCAGCCAGGCGGAAGCCGCTTTACAGGAGGCACTGCAATTAGCGGGCAACCGGCAGATGCGCCTGGCGCAATTAAAGCTGCGCACAGCCAATGACCTGATCGAACGCGCCCTCTACATGCTCAACAAAGTTCCTGCACAGCGCACCCAGGAAGAGATAGAGGAATTGATACGCCGCGCTGAGACCCTGTTAGCCGCCAACCGCAATCAGGAAGCGGAACGGCTGCTCAACAATGCCAAAAACCACCTCCGTCAAGCCGAATCGGCCAGTAACAATAATCAGGCACAGCGAAATATGGAACATCTGCGTCTGGCAAGATTCTACACCGAGCGCTGCTGGTCCATGCTGGACAACTCGAAAACGGGCTCGGGGTTTGACCTGGAAAATGAACAAAGGCAATATGAAGAGTTGCTGCAAAAGACGCGGGAAGCAGTGGGTCAGTGCAGCAACCGGCGCGCACAGCGTCTCCTCGCGCAGGCGCAGGTGCAAACGGATAATATCGCCCCCTTGCTGCAGCGCGGCGAGGTCAGATTGGCCATCAACCTCTATGACAATGCCACCCGCTTGTTGCTGCGCGCTCTGGACTTGTGCGCCGGTTTGCAACTTTCCGAACGCGATCAACTCATCGAAGAGCAGGAACTCCTGGCCGACCAGATTGCGCAAACACAGGAAACAGCCCGCCACAACATGGATGCCTATCAGCAGCAAATTTTGTCAAAAGTCCTGGCTCTGAAAATGCAAATCGGTCAAGCCATCGAGGCTGGACAATATGGCATCGCATTGCGCAAGATCGAGCTGGCGCGAACGCTTTTGAACCGGGTTTGGAATCCCGGCCCGCAACTCGATGCCACGCGTACGGAGCAGCATAGACTCCTGCAGGAAATCGAGCGTTGCAAGGCTGATCCGGGTTCCTTGTCACAACGCGGCCAGGCTCTTCTGCAGGCTGCAGAACGCAATGCACTTGAAGCTGATGTTCATCTGCAGCAGGGCCGGATTCGCCCCGCCCTTTTTTCCATTTTGGCCGGCAACCGTTTTCTCACCCTGGCAAAAACAGCACAAAATGAAGTCGAATCCATATCATCTCTCCAGATCGAAAACGACCTGCAAAAATTAAGAGACGATCTTCGCGCTGCCGCGGAACGCCATCCGGAGGAGCATGAAACGCTGGATCAAATCCGCCTTGCAGGCAAGGTAGCCGACAGAGCCGGGGAATCCCTCAGCAAAGGTCATCCGGAAATCGCCCGGGAATATATCAAAATAGCCGATCATATATTGCAGCGTACGAAATAAACCAAGGAGGTGCGGCGGACGATGAAGCGAAATAAAAAGGCCCGGAAGGTTTGACCGGCTCACTTGGACGGCGTGCCAGAAAAACACATCAGGGCCATTACAATAGTTTAGCAGAAAAAATGCAGTTTTGCAAACAAATTTTCCTGAAGGAGTTGACTATGAAGTACCGCTCTATCATATTCCTGGCCGTGCTCCTCTGCATGGCCGTTGGCGGACAGTCGCTGGGCTCGGCGCACGAATTATTCCTGCGCCCCCAGGAAGTGACCGTTGCATCGGGTGACTCGGTTCAGTTCGAGATTGCACTTTTCGATGAGCACAAACACGGCGTTTCCGGCGCCCAGGTGACCTGGAACGTGGAACCTGCAACGCTGGGCCGTATCGATGCCGATGGTCTGTTCACCGCGGGCGAAATGCCCGGCAAGGGCATCGTGGCGGCCATCGCCACAGCCGGGAACGAAATCATCACCGGCCATGCCCGAATCACCGTGGGAGAAGCGGGCAATCCCTCCATCAAGATTCGTATTGAACCCGAAAAGGCCCACGTCGCCCCGCTCGACAGCTTGCAATTCACCGCCATCGCCACAAGTCCGGAAGGCGTCTCCCTGCGCTCGGAAGGTGTTCGCTGGAGTGTGGATCCGAAATTTTTGGGCATGATGAAATCTGATGGAACGTTTCTCGCCGGACCGATGACCGGTGAAGGCCATATCACCGCTCTGGTGGGCATCGAGGACAAACTCTACCGCGGCGAAGCCACGGTCATCGTCAGCCCTGAGGCCAAATCCGCCATCGCCGGAGCTATCCAGGATGACGCCGGCGCCCCCCTGCCCGAAGCCATCATCACCGCCACCCGCGTTGGCACGACCGCTTTTTCGCGCAGAACGGCAAGCGACGGGGCAGGTAACTATTTTCTCGGCGGATTGATCCCTGGATGGTACGTGGTCAAAGCCGAAAAAGAGGGCTACCTCGTCGAATATTATCAGGAAGCCAGCACGTTATTAGAGGCCGATCCCGTCACCCTCGCAGAAGAAGACACAGCCACGGCTGTCGATTTCACCCTCGAAATGGGCGGCGCCATCAGCGGCAGCGTGATGACAGCCGATGGCGTGACGCCGCTTGCGGGAGCCATTGTCAAAGCTTTTCTGCCCGAAAATCTCCGCACCGATGCCCGCGCCATCACGGACGCGGACGGCACTTACATCATCGCCGGCCTTGTCAGCGGCGATTATCTGGTCTCGGCCTCCCTGAAGGGATACAGCAGTGAATATTATCTCGATGCAGTCCGTCCCGACGCAGCCACAAAAGTAACGGTGACGCAGCCGTTAACCAGCGAAAATATCAATTTTTCACTGGCCATGAAAAGCGCCATCACAGGTGTCATCCGCGATGCCGTGAGCGGTGAGCCGGTTACCCGCGCCGTGGTAACGGCTTATGCTGTCTCTTCGACAGGACCCAAACACCAGCCGCGCAGCGTGCAGGATCGCAGTGATTCCACCGGCGCCTTTCTTCTCAGCCTTCAGCCCGGCAACTATTATGTAAAAGTCGAAGCTAAAGGCTATGCGGCAGAATGGTATGAGAATGCGCTTGAGCAAAAAACCGCCACAAAGATTGAAGTCACTGAGAACAACCACACACTGATAAATGTCGATCTGGGAAAACTGGGACAGCTCAGCGGCATGGTCACGGATGCTTCCACCAATCTTCCCATTGCCGGCGCCAGGGTGAGCGTTTATAGCGAACGCAAGGGCAGCCGCCGCCATTTCGAGGCGCGCAGCGATAGCGAGGGCGTCTACCAATTCAGCGCTTTGCCCGCCGGCGATTATCTCGTCGTGGCTGAAGCGCGCGACTATCTGCCCGAGTTCTGGCAGGAAGCCGATTCGGTGAGCAAAGCCACCAGGGTGACCGTCGCCGATGGTATCGTGCTTGACACCATCCATTTTACCCTCACAACGGGCGGTTCCATCTCCGGTCTGGTGACCGATGCGGCCACCGGATTACCAATCGCCCACGCGGTGGTGACCGTCCATCCGCAGAACAACCGCAAAGCGTGGAGTGCGCACAGCAATGCTGAAGGCATCTATGCAGTTGAAGGTCTGCCGGCTGGGCTCTATTATGTGAATTGCGCAGCGCCTGCGTATTTACCGCAATGGCATGACAGCGTCGCCACGCGCCGCGAAGCGACGGCAGTGCAGGTGACCGCCCCGGCCGCTACAGAAGTCATCGACTTTAACCTGGTGAAAATCGCAGCCAAACCCCGCAGCATTTCGGGCATGGTCACCGATGACAGCACCGGTCTGCCGGTCCCCAACGCCGTCATTATCGCCATGCCGGTTATGCATTTCGCACGGCCGGGCAAAGCCGTCACAGCCGCCGATGGCAGCTACATCATTCTCGGTCTTGAGCCGGGAAAATATGTCGTCGCCAGCCACGGCCGCGGCTATGTCGGTGAATTTTACCAGGACGTGCGTGATTGGCTCGAAGCAACCGAGATCGAGGTTGTCGCAGATCAGGAAGTCATTGGCATCGATTTTGGCCTGGCGCCACAACCCCAGGGCGCCTATCAAATAGCCGGCCAGGTCAAGGATCGCCATGGCAAGCCCGTGGGCGATGCGCTGGTTGCGGTCTTTGCCGATGAGAACAGCGCTGGGTATGCATTGGCCAAATCCGCATCCAGTCAGCAAGCTATTGCAGCCGTTTTCACCGACGAAGCGGGTTATTTTTCCCTGGAAAGCCTTCCGGCTGACACTTATACTTTGTCGGCCTCGGCAGCCGGGTATGCCGCACCGGCGCCGGATAACCTGCTGTCCGTGGGCGGCGGCCAGAATATCTATGATGCTGCTGTGACGATGGATGCTGCAGCGACAGAAGTGGCCAGTAGTACAGAGCTGCCGCTGCAATTCACCTTGCAGCAGAATTATCCCAATCCGTTCAATCCGGTCACGACCATCGCCTACACGCTGCCGGCGGCGGGACGCGTCTCCCTGCAGGTTTTCGATCTCCTCGGCCGCGAGGTCAAGATCCTGGAACAAGGTCAACGCCCCGTTGGCCGCTACACCGCTGTCTGGGATGGCACCGACCAGATGGGGCGGCTGCAGGCTTCCGGCGTTTACTACTACCGGCTGCGCATCGAATCCGGTCCGGAAACCTTTACGCAAATCAAACGAATGCTGCTATTAAAATAAACATCACCCGACATTTTCATTGAATAGAGGAGAAAGGCACAGGCGCAGCGCCTGTAGCCTTTCTCTTTTATATTGAGGAAACGGCCGTCCATGACCAAAAAACAGCGCCACGATATCCGCATCGACAGAGGCCAATGAATCACCACTTTAAAAAGAATCCATTTTCTGTTTTCGGGAGAACGAATCGATATCAGCCGGCGCCATCAACCAGCGCGTTGCTGACAACGGACATTCGTCTTCTTTGTGGATTTCCATCCGCATGGATCAAGATGCTGTGTCTTATAATTCACCTGACAATCATTGCTCTGCTGCCGGGAGCAGCCCATGCCGTGCTCACAGATACTCTTTCAGTTTCCGCAGAAGACGAAATGATCTTCCAGATAAAATGGGCGCGCCTGGAGCGTCTGCGCGATGGACAAAACGACGCTTTGCCGCTGGACATCGCCCAGGCAATTCAGGACGCGGATTCCGCCGCCCTTGGCGATGATTATGTGGTAGCCGCCGCCTACATCGACCTGGCGCTGGAATTCCTGGAGCAACGCGCTTTCACAGCGACGCCCCCGCAGAAAGCCTCCCATGTCTGGGCTCTGGAAGCCATCGCCGGCACGGACCTGTGGCAGCAAAAATACAGCATCTCGCTGTCGGATCAGGACAGCGCCATCTACGAAAGCCAGGGCAATCCCTACACGGGATTGCGCTTAATCTATCGCGGGACGGATCAGCGCGGCGCCATCCTGCACGCGCAAACAGAGGGTAGATACGGACATGAATACGGCTCGGGCAACGCCGAGCTGAAGTTTGAAGCGCCCATCGGTGCAAAAGTGTCCCTGCAGGTAGCTGACCGTCTGGAGAGCATCCATTATCAACGCGAAAAAAGTCTGCGCTACTGGAACAACCAATTCCTCGGACGGCTGAACTGGCATCCGCTGCGGCCCTTGACCATAGCGCTCGAACGGGAGGAACAGGCACGGCGCTACCGCTATCCATCCATTTTTTTCAACAGCTACCATCAAAGCCAGACTTCCCTGCGTCTCGGCGGCGAATGGCGCGATGTGCTGCGCTCTGAAATCCGTTTCGACCGGCGTCAGCGCGATTATCGCGAGACACCCGAACAAGCCTATTCGGAAAACATCCTGACTCTTTTCTGGTACCCGATCGGCCTGCGCGCCTGGTCCTTGCGCGGCATGGTGCAATCCCGCAATCGCCGCTACGGCAGCGGGTTTATTGATTCCCTCCTCACCAATGATTTTCAGGAATGGTACATCCAGTCGCTTCTCTCCATCGGCAGCACTTCAGCTCTCTCCCTGCAATTGAATACCAGCTGGAATACAAAATCCCATGTCCATCCTGATCAAGCCACGCCGGATTATCTCGATTTGATCATCGAACCCACGCTCCATTATATGTTGAATGGCCATTATACCGTGAAAGCGGGATACCGCTTCCGCCAGAAGCAGCATCACTCCGCGGATATCGCTGTCAGCGAATCCGTGGCCATGGAAAATTTTCAGGCGCACGCCCCGGTGGTGGGATTCGAGATGATCTGGGGACCAGTGCTCATGAATTTGTACGATGTCTATGAAATACGCACGTACGCCGGAACACTACCGGCGGAGTATACGCTTTATTCCGACCGCGACATCCACTCCCTTTTTCTATACTTCACCTGGACGATCTCCGGACGCTGGACCTTTAGCGCCATGGTCAATATGGACCAGGATCTGGCCCGGAATGAACAGGGATCCGACGCCCGCAGCAACATCTTCAATTTTGAGCTTTTATATAAATTTTAATCTTTGTAAATTAACCGCAAGTAAATACTTCTTGTCACTGCTCAGACCTGGAATACCCTGATCCGGTGTCAACGATTGGTGTAATCCTGATTAAAATCAGCCATGAGGTGCGCGCATGCAATCGCTGCGGGCAAGTTCATACAGAATCCGGGGAATACGCGTATGTTAAGCCATCGCCATGTTGTTTACATCGGCATCGTTTTTCTGGTGGCGGGTGTTTTCGCCATGCTGACAAAAGCCTGGCCGCACGGCCTCATTCAAGATCTGTTTGCCGCCCTCTTTTTCATCGCCGCCGCCGCGGTTTTTGCCCGTTATTTTCTCGAAGAAGATGCGTACTGGTGGACACTGCTTCCGGCGGGCATTTTCTTCACCCTGGCCGTCATGATGCTGCTCTCCGCCTTAAACCTGATCAAACCCGGATTACAAAGCGTGGTCTTTTTCAGCGGCGCCAGCCTCACGTTCTACTGCTTGTGGTTTACACATCGATCCATGATTCATTTCATCTGGGCGCGGTTGCTGGCGTTTATCTCGGCCGTCATCGCGCTGGGCCTGTTTTCGCGGCGCATGGGATGGATTGACTCATCCGCCATCCTGGCGTTGCTGATGCTGGTGACGGGGATTTGGCTTCTGCTACGAAATAGAAAATAACCCGGATCGCCTATTACATGCAAAAAACTCCCGACACGCAACGCTCTGAAGACAAAAGACGGCCTGGACGTAACATCTGGCTCCTGGCGATGGGCCATTTTGCCAACGATACCTACTCCGGTTTTCTCGCCCCGCTGCAGCCGTTGCTGATGCAGCAGATCGGCTACAGCCTCACCCTCGCCGGACTCCTGACCTCCATCCAGTCCGTGGCCACCTCGATCATGCAGCCCGTTTTCGGACTCATCACCGACCGTTTGCGGCGGCCCTATCTGGTCATACTCGGCCCTCTGGTCACCGCGCTCTTTATCGGCACCCTGGGCTTGTGGCGCAGCTATTGGGGCTTGGCGGCCATCATTCTGCTCGGGGGATTGGGCACGGCCGCTTTTCATCCACAAGCGGCTGCTTTGGCCGGGCAAGCGAGCCGGACCAGGCGCGGCATGAACATGTCGATCTTTGTGACCGGCGGCAACGCGGGCCATGCCCTGGGTCCCTTGATCATCCTGACCGTCGTCACCCTGTGGGGACTGAAATACAGTTACCTCACCATGATCTATGGACTTGTCGTCGTCGCCATTTTATGGCGCCTGTTGCCGCGCGAACTGCCACAAGCCAAACAGGGGGCCCGCCTCCCGCTGCGGTGGTCGATTTTGAAAAGCGGCCGCTTCCACGCCCTGTTTCTGGTTTGGTTCGTCGTGTTCGCGCGGGCGTTCATCGTCGCCGCGTTTCTCACCTTCGGCCCGATCTATCTGACACAACAGCATTTTTCGCTCATGGTGGCGGGATCGGCAAACACCATTTTTGAACTCAGCGGCGCAGGCGGCACCATTCTCGGCGGCATCCTCTCCGATCGCATCGGTCACAAACCCGTCATCCTCATCTCGCTGTTGGGCGCCCTGCCGTTTTTCTGGCTTTTTCTGCAAACCTCCGGCATGGTCAGCCTGGTCCTGCTCGGTATGGCCGGCTTTTTTCTCTATTCTTCCATTTCCGTGAACATCATCATGGGACAGGAGCTGTTCCCCGAACAGGCGGGAACGATCTCTTCGCTGATGATGGGATTGGCATGGGGCCTGGGCGGACTCTGCATAACGCCGCTGGGCGCAGTCGCAGAAAGCAAGGGGATCGCATTTGCCTTGCAATGGATGATGATCATTCTGATGCTGGCCGTCATCGCAGCCATCTTCATCCCGTCAGCGCACAAATTTCGCAAAGCAGATGCACAAACGCTGCTGTAAACGTTTTTCGCCTCGTAACCTTGGACTATTGGACGAGATCGTATGAAACCGTCAAATCCTTTTTCGCAATTACCCTCCATGGATCTGCTCCTCAGCCAGCCCGCTTCACAAGCGTGGCAAGAGAAATATTCTCCGGCGCTTGTCAAACAATACCTGCGCGATATCTTGCAGACCTTCCGCCGCGAGAAACCGGCTGAATCACGCACCAGGGAGCAGTGGATTGCACGGACTATGCAGGAATTGGAAAAACGCTGCGGACAGTTTGCCCTCCCCCACCTGCGTCCGGTGATCAATGCCACGGGCGTCATCCTGCACACCGGACTTGGCCGGGCGCCGTATGCGGCCGCCGCCCGGGAGAACGTCGCCCGCATCATGGCGGGCTACAGCAATCTGGAACTGGACATGGCGAGCGGCAAGCGCGGTGAACGCACCGATCACATCGAATCGCTGTTGTGCGGATTGTGCGGCGCCGAAGCGGCCGCGGTGGTCAACAATAATGCCGCGGCCGTGCTCTTGGCTCTGAACACGCTCTGTTACGGCAAAGAGGCCATCATCTCCCGCGGTCAACTGATCGAGATCGGCGGCTCCTTTCGCCTGCCCGATGTCATGGAGAAAAGCGGCACGCGCATGAAAGAGGTTGGCACCACCAACAAGACCCGGCTTAAGGACTATGAGAAAGCGATCTCGGCGCAAACCGGCGCCATTGTGGTGGCGCACACCTCCAATTACCGCGTCCTCGGATTCACCGAAGAACCCGCGTTGCCTGAAATTGTGGAGATGGCGCACCAGCATGACGTTCCGGTGATTCACGACCTCGGCGGCGGTGTGCTGGTGGACCTGCGCCGCCTCGGATTGCCGCACGAGCCCCTGGTGCAGGAGAGTCTGGCCGCGGGCGCCGATGTGGTCACTTTCAGCGGGGACAAGATACTGGGGGGACCGCAGGCAGGGCTGATCGTTGGCGCCCAAAAATGGATTGGCATGATTCACAGCAATGCCCTGATGCGCGCCTTGCGCTGCGACAAGCTGGTCTACGCGGCGCTGGAGGCGACCCTGCGATTGTATTATCAGGATAATAAAGTACGCCAGGATTTGCCGACGCTGCGGATGCTGAGTGAAGGGGCAGCGGTAATTTTGAGCCGCTGCCAGCGGCTGCTGGAACTGTTGCATGCGGACGTAAAAAAACCGTTCACCATCACCATTCGTGAGACCAAAGCCCAGGCTGGCAGCGGCGCCCTGCCGCTGGAAAAAATCGCCAGTTATGGGGTGGTGCTCGCGCCCGGAGATGGTAAAAGCCATGAATGGGCGGCGCGCCTTCGGCGCGCGGAGGTGCCGGTCATGGGGTACATTGAAGAGGATGAAATCGTCCTCGATCTGCGCACGGTGCAGGACGCGGAAGTGCAGACCATGGCGCGGATGATCAATCAGGTGTTTTCAGCTGAATAAGAATGTCATCCAGCAGGGAACGTTCAGCAATCATCACCCCGTGTTATCGTCTACCCGGGTCCCTGCGCAGGTGCGCATCATTGCCCGCATTCCTAAAAGATGCCTACGGCATGACAGTTTTGCGTTACTATTCCCCCATGTCATTCTGAAAGAACCTTTTGGCAACCACCACTCGTGTTATCGTCTACCCGGTTTCCGGCGCAGACGCGAATCATTGCCTGCATTCATTTCCCACCCATGTCATTCTTGAAAGAATCTTTTGGGTACCGCAAACCATGTCTGCTGTCTGTGGCGTATCCATGATTGACTCGGTTGTCCGACGCATAACTAAAAGATGGTTACACCATGAACATCGCGGCTGCGCGGCATGCCTGCACCGGATGACGGCCAATGGCCGTCTCATCGGACAGCACCACGCCCCGGTATCCCGCCTGCAGTGCATCATACAGCCCGCAGACTTCCGCGCGCGTTGGATCGGGAAAATCGGACATGTGCTGCAGCACCTGTCCCGCCAGAAAGGCGGGAACGGGCAATGAGGGCACCTGTTCCGCGAACCGCGCCGCCGCAGCCGCCATCTCCACCGGTCCCAGCTCCGCCCCCAAATCACCGCGGCACAGCCACACTGCATCCGCAAAGCCTGCGATGACAGCGGCGTCGGCCAGCGCTGACGCGCGCTCCAGCTTGGCGATAACCTTCACGGATGCATTCACTTGACTGCGAAAAATGGACATCTCCGCGCCATCGCGCACGTAGGAAACAGCAAAGGATAAACCCGGATACGCATAAGTGGCGTCGATGATGGCGCGATCCTGTTCGGAAAAGGACTCATGGCGGTACGAGGAACTTGCGATGGTGATGCCTTTGCGGCTGCTGATCTCGCCTCCTTTAATCACCCGCGCCCTGATGCGGTCGGAATGACAGGTTTCAGCAACCAGGACGATGCGGCCGTCATTGAGCACGAACTCCCCAGGATGCAGCTCCGCAGCCGCGAAAAAATCGCCATGCGGCACCGGAAGCACTTGCGGTACATCAGAATTCGCCGAGAACACCAGTTCCACAGCGTCTCCTTCCCGCAGCGCACAGGTTGAAAAATATCCCAGGCGCCACTTGCTGCCCTGCAGATCCAGGGTCAGCGGAATCGTCCTGCCCAGCCGGGAAGAAAAGAGACGCAGCGCATCCAGCCATTTCAGCAGCGCGTCAACCTGCAGAT
The DNA here is from genome assembly GCA_963169875.1 of Candidatus Zhuqueibacterota bacterium. GTDB lineage: Bacteria > Zhuqueibacterota > Zhuqueibacteria > Residuimicrobiales > Residuimicrobiaceae > UBA2214. Next base: position 56,079 of record CAUJEL010000147.1, on the reverse strand, counting down.
GCGACGTATTGAGGCGAAACACGGTGGCACCATTTCGCAGTAATTCATCCCATTGCGCGGCCGATGCGCAGGCAGGGCCCAGCGTCGCAATGACCTCATAATTCACGATGACATCCCTCGTTCTGTTTGATTCATGATTATTTGCAATCTTTTTAGCCTGTTCTATTCATGGACCGCCGAGGCCGCCGGGCTATTTTTTATGATTATCGGAAATATTTTGCTTCGAATTCCATCTCAGTCATCAACGTTGATATCGAAGCCATTTTTATATTTTTCTTTTCCTTGCGTACCTCTGCGTACTCAGCGGTGAATCATTCAGGTTAAGTTTAAACAATAAAATAATATCATCCAATGATAAAAATCTTGCAAATTTACGGCGTTTAGTGTATATTTTACAAATGTGTATATCATAACAAGCCACCAGGACCGGGAAGAGCGTCATGCTGCGTTTGGAGATATTACCCGAATATCCATCGGAATACCGTATTAAGCAGGCTGTACAGACGCTGCGCGATGGAAATCTCATCATTTATCCGACAGATACGGTATATGGCCTGGGCTGCGATCTGACCAACAAGCGCGGTGTCGAACGGATTTATCAGCTCAAAGGCAATGACAAGCGCAAGCTGCTGAGCTTTATCTGTCCGGATCTCAAGGAAATTGCGCAATACGCCCGCGTTTCGAATCCGGCTTATAAAATCATGAAACGATTGACGCCCGGTCCCTATACCTTCATCCTCGAGGCCAGCCGGATCGTCCCGAAGATTCTTCTGGAAAAACGTAAAACCGTGGGCATCCGTGTGCCTGATCATCCGATTTGTGAACGTCTTTTGCGCGAGTTGGGCAAACCCATCATCAGCACCAGCGCCACCCTGGCCGGCCAGTCCTACATGAACGACATCGATGACATTGCCGATATCTTTGAGAACAACGTGGAAGTCCTGATCGACAGCGGGCCCGGCGGGCTGGAGCCCTCCAGCGTCATCGATTTGACCACGGATATCCCGCAGGTCCTTCGTGCAGGCAAAGGCGATGTCTCGATGTTCGAATGAAGCAAATGACCCACGTAATGATAATGGTTTACTGAAAATAGTAAGGAGCGTCCTTTGAAAATGCAACGTTCTTTAATCATAGTTAGCGGTATTCTGTTTCTGAGTTCGGTCGTACTGGCACAATTCTCGCCGCTGCCCGCGCCCAAAGAGGTCACTGAACTGATCCAGGAAACCGGCCGCGCCTTTGTGCCGGAACGGCGCCTGCAGGTATTCAATGTCAAGGCGGAGATGCAAAACGACACACTGGTTGTCCAGGGTGAAACCACTGTCCCCGCGGCCCGCGACTCCCTGCTCAGCCGTCTGGCGCGGCTCAGGATAGAGCCTAACCGTATTCAGATCGTCGCCCTGCCTCTGGCGAGTCTGGGCGAGAAAACCCGGGGCGTGATCACCGTGAGCACGGCGCCGCTGCGCAGCGGTGCGGATGTGGATTTTGAGCAGATCAACCAGGGCATCCTGGGCGAACCGGTCACCATTCTCCGCCACGCCGGCATGTTCTGGTACATTCAACTGAGCGACGGCTATGTCGGTTACATGATGAATTCATCGATCACCGTCATGGATAAACAGCAGTTCGCCGCGTGGCAGGCGCGGCCTAAAGTGATATTCATGGATAACTTTGGCCAGGTGTACAGCAAGAAAAAGACAGATTCATATCCGGTCTGCGATTTGACCGAAGGACTGGTTCTGGCGCGCGAAAAAAAAGAGGGCAAATGGTGGCGTGTTTCACTGCCGGACGGCCGCAGCGGTTATGTACTGAAAAACCAGGTGCGCCTCCTCGAAGAGCATCTCGCCCAGCCAAAACCCAACCCGGAACAGCTGGTGCACACCGCGCGTTGCTTCACCGGCCATCCCTATCTCTGGGGTGGACTCACCACCAAAGGATTCGATTGCTCCGGGTTCACCAAGGCCATCTATCGTCACTATGGCATCACCCTGCCGCGCGACGCCAACATGCAGGTCCTCGCCGGTGAACCTGTCGCCATGGACTCCAGCTATTCACAGCTGCAACCCGGTGATTTGCTCTTCTTTGGCCGCTCCCTGCAGCGCATCACCCATGTGGGCATGTATATCGGCGGTAAGAAATTCATTCACAGCGACGGCTGGGTGCATATCAACAGTTTTGATCCGGCTGACGCCGAATTCAGCGCCTACCGCGTCAAGGGATTGCAGGCCGTACGCAGAATTCTTTGATCTTTTTATCGTATTTCTTGCATTTATTGATTTATTATTTTAAATTTAAATAACAGGGGCATCCGCACTGTGATGCCCTTTATATTTATTGCTCATCGGGATTCAACGCTCCAGCAACTTCAGACTCCGCAGCCTCAGATCGCCAGGCATCGCACGCATCTCTGCAGCGCAACCCCAAATTACTTGTTCTTTTTTGATGCAAAACACAATAACTGCAGCAAAAATATGTAAATTATGAGTGACTCGTTCTGCGCGTGCTCGAATGCAAAATATTTCTCTGCGAATCTTGCCTTTTTCCGTACATACAAGTAGTAGAATAGTGTAATCAACTCATATTCATAATGCTCGCTGTCAGTGATGAAGGAGGTGATGGACGACAAGACTGCTTCGATGTTTGAGTCATGCAGGTACCCAACCCGCAAATCCACAGTCCGCTGTACCAGCATGATTCGTGAATGGAATTTACGAAGGAGATTAAAATGAAAACAAAGATTTATTTATTATTCATACTCGCGCTGTTGATGCCAGCCGCTGTTTTTGCCATTGGCAACGCAGGCTATACGCTGACCTTTGATGGCACCGACGACGCGATTATCGTACCCGACAACGTGCTCCTGGACAACCTGACCGGTAATTACACCATGGAAGCCTGGATCAATGTGGCCGGTTACAACAATTATGACCGTATTGCGGATCGCGATGGCGTTTTCGCCTTTTATTTGGGAGCGACTAACACCTTCGGTTTTCGCGGACCGTCCGGAAGTCCGGAATTGAATTCACCCATCAACACGGTCACAGCCGGATGGCATCATGTGGCAATTCGGGTGATCGATAATGCCGGTATCTACACCGGAACGCTGTTTTATGATGGCGCACCGGTGGCATCGCTGACAGACGCTTCCCTGAATTTGCCTGCCAGCGCGAACCCGTTGGTCATAGGCAACCGCGCGGCACTGGATCGCCCCTTCAATGGTCAGATCGATGATGTCCGCATCTGGAGCGTCGCCCGTACTGATCCAGAAATTCAGCTCAACCGCGGCGCGCTGGTCTCAGAAGCGACGGCCGGACTTTTCGCTTATTACAAAATGAATGAAAGCTCCGGCCAAGTCATTGATGATGCCACAGCCAACAGCCTGGATGCCCAGCGCGGATCCGATGGGGTCAACCCGGATACCAACGACCCCAACTGGGTCATGTCCACGGCACCGATCGGCTTCAATCTTGTCACACCCAATGGTGGCGCGTTGAACGCGGGAACCGCAACCCCCGTCACCTGGGCCGTCGATCCGGCACTGGCTACCGTTGACATTCTTATCTCGTTTGATGGCGTCTATTTCTACACCTGGGCTGCCGGTTTGGCGAACACAGGTACTGCGAATCTGACCGTACCGGCTTATCCGACTACGGTGGCGCGCGTCAGGGTCTCCAACCCGGGCAATGCGGCTGAATTCGATGTCAGCGACGCCAACATCACCATCTCCATGGTTGGCTTCGTTGAGTCCAAAACCACGGTCGAGGCGGAAAGCGGCTTTCGCTCCAGCAACCATATGTATGTGCGTGACGACGGTGAAGCATTCAATAGCCAGTATGTCTTCTCCACGGACAACTATGTGTCGACCGTTTACGATGAGCTGACGTTTAACGTTCCAGTGGCCGGCATGTATGTCGTGTGGGCACGAGTCATGGGACTTGGCAGCAATCGCAATTCCTGGCGGGTCTCCATGGACGGTGGCCCAATCATGGACTTCCATGTCGCCAGCGCAGGCTATTATTGGAAATGGGATCGTGTATCGCACGGTACCAGCATCACGAATCCGGTGGTCGATCCGTTGTTTTTCAACCTGACTGCCGGCACCCATAAGATCCGTTTCATCGACCGCGAACATTATACTTGCCTGGACCGGATCTTCGTCACCAACAACCTCAATCCCAATTATTACCTTCCAGATCCGGCCAAATGGATCCGGCTCACCGATCCAAGTGATGACATGTACCAACCCAACGATGTCAAAATGTACCGCAACACGCCTTATGAGATCAAGTGGAAGACATCGCCCACCTTCGCCAGCACAGTCACCATCGAATTTAATAGGGATGAAGGGCTCGGTGAACCATGGGTTATAGTAGTCCAGGGCACCCCCAACGATGGTTCCTATATTTGGACGGTTCCCGATCTTCTCGCGGAAAACGGCCGCTTGCGTATATCAGAAGGCAACGGTACTACCAATCCAAGAGACTGGACCCTGGAATCATTTCCTATCCTGAATCCACCGCCGCAAATTATTGTGAATGCCCCGAACGGTGGCGAAATCTTTGAGGCGGGCACGACACAGAATATCACCTGGACCAATAAATACTACAGCGGCACGGTCAGCCTCTCCTACAGCCTCGACAATGGCGCGGCCTGGACGTTGATCAGCGGTGGCTTGACCAATACCGGCACCTATGCCTGGGCTATCCCGGCGGACATTGCGTCGACTCTGTGCCTGGTCAAAGTGGCTGATACAGCCAACGGCACCCCCATGGATGTCAGCAATGCTGTATTCACCATAAAAGCACCACCGCCACCGCCGCTGCCGGATGTCATCACAGTCAGCGAGCCCAACGGCGGCGAGAGCTGGAAAGTTGGTACGGTTCATGCCATCACCTGGACCGTTGAAGACGGTTTCACCGGGCTGGTGAACATCTTGTTCTCCTCGGACAATGGTGTCAACTGGACGCCTCTGATCACCGATGTCGATGCCACCGGCGTCTACGAATGGACCATTCCCAATGTGGTCTCAGCGCAATGCCTGATCAAGGTGGCCGAGAGCACCACCAGCACACCGTTTGATGTCAGCGACGCCCTGTTCTCCATCGTCGCGGCGGATGAACCCCTGCCGGCGCCGGACTATGCGCTGCAATTCGACGGCAACAATGACCTTGTCACCGTCCCGGGCGCACCCAGTCTGAATGTCAGCAGTCAATTCACCATCGAATTCTGGATGAAGACGGATGACCCAGGCCAGAAATGGCGCCGTATTCTGGAAAAAGGCTCCTTTGATGAATACTATCTCGCCTTCTACGGCACCACCGGCCGCATGTGCGGCGCACTTCGCACCGCCATCCCGGGCGGTTCGAGAATGAACAACATCCTCGGACCCAGCACCTCGTTGATGGCAGCCAATGCATGGATCCATGTCGCTGCTACGTTTGATGGCGCTGTGGCAAAGCTGTACATTAATGGCACACTGGAATCCACCAAAGCCGGCACCGCCTCGCCGCGCAGCCTGGTTAACGATATGATCATCGGCGGCGCCAAACATGTGGACGCTTATGAATACCATTACAAAGGCGTGTTGGATGAAATGCGCATTTGGAATGTGGTGCGAAATGAGGCCCAGATTGTCGCCGGCATGTTCGTCGAACTGGACGGCACTGAAGCCGGTCTCGCCGCCTATTATCCCTTTGATGAAGGCGCGGGGCAGGTGGCAGGTGATAAATCGGCCAATGCCAATCATGGCGTGCTCGGAAAACTCAATACCATCGAAGATTCCGATCCTGTTTGGGTGATAAGCGACCGCCCGGCCTCCGTGAGCAGTATGGCGACCCTGCAATATGCCATGCTGCCGGCGGAAGAAGAGACCGAACTGGCGGAAATCCCCGAGGAGTTCGAATTGCTGCAAAACTATCCGAACCCCTTCAACGCCACGACCACGATCGTTTACAATGTGCCGAATGCTTCCACGGATAACGCCACCGTCACCCTGCAAATATACGATCTGCAGGGACGTTTGATCAGAACCTTGTTCAATGGAGCCTCCCAGCCTGGCAGCCATCAAGCCACCTGGGACGGGTACAACGATGAGGGTATGATGACGGCATCGGGCATCTATTTCTACCGCCTCCAGGCTGGTAACTTTGTGGAATCAAAACGCATGATCATGCTGAAATAACCGGATATAGTATATAATAAAAAGGCGGCGCGCCCCAGGGCACGCCGCCTTTTTTTGTAGCGAACTTGACGTTCGATCAAGCGTCGACTTTATCCGCACCAAAGATGCGATTGCGTCCCGCCTTTTTGGCTGAATAAAGGGCAGTATCGGCGTTCTTGAGGATGGTTTGCCCGTCACTGCCACTTTCGGTGTAAGCCGCCACACCGATGGATACCGTGATCCCGCCAATGGCTTTATTCTCGCCAGCCGGAAAAGGCTCTGCCGCAATGGCCAGACGCAATTTTTCGGCGACGATGAGCGCATGCGCGAGATCGCTTTCAGGAAGCAGCACGACGAATTCATCGCCGCCGTATCGGCAGAGCACATCCGATTGCCGCAAATTGGCGTGCAATACCTGGGCGACCGTCTGTAACACCTGGTCGCCCGTCAAGTGCCCATAGGTATCGTTATAGGATTTAAAGCCATCGAGGTCGATCATCAACACCGCCAGCGCGCGATGATAACGGTGGGCGCGCATGAATTCATCCCGATACCTCTGTTCAAAATAACGGCGGTTCCAGGTATCTGTCAAAGCATCCTTCAACGCCAGGGCTTGTGCCTGTTTGACGCGCGTCAAGGCCAGCAAGTGCGCACTGAGCAAATCCATCATCTCCTGCAGGAGCTGCTTCTCATCCGCATCAAAGGGCTCTGCACGCAGTCGCAGTAAACAGACGCAGGCCAGGGGTTCACGGGCTTCTGTGGCAATGATGAGATCAAAGCGCGCATGATAGGGAAAAGGAACATGGGGCGCGCCGGCTTTATACTCTTGATCGGGGACGTCTGGCAAGCAGGTGACCGCGGGGACGATCTTCTGGAGTGTAGAAGGCGATGCGACCGATAAATGCCAGGATCCATTTTCCTGGACCCACATGGCAAAGCCATCCGCAGCAAAATGGCGGCGTAAAAATGGACCAACAATTGCAATGCTGCTCTCGAGCCCATCCAGTCTGCTCAATACGCGCGCCCAGGCAACCAGAATTTGCAAAGCGGGCGTTCTTTCCGGATGGTGCCGCTCCGGTTCAGCGGGCGTTTGCAACGTTTCCGTGCTTATTTTTAACTTGGATTCTGCCACCGCAGCCTCATCTCCCTTCAAAAAAACCCACCCAAAACATCCACCTGACCAGGCCGGTCCAGTGGCGGTATGGAATTATCACGCAACAAGGGACCTCACCTGCCATCCCCCGTTTTTCCTATAGCAAAAATGGTGCCTGAAGTAGTGACAGAAGTCATGCAGAAAATAATAGAGTTAGCAAAGTATCAATTTGAAAAGTGGTTGAAGTTCATCCAATGTGAAGGAGATTCGGGCAGGAATCGTGCAAGAGCAAATTCAAAGGATTTTACAACCGGGGGGGTGGGGAATTGTTTCGTGCCGACGATTTCGCCGATTCAAAAGGTCTGTTATTACCACGTATGAGCAAGACGGGTGATGAGTACCGGTCTGGATTATCTGACCGATTCATAAGGTGCTGTTTTTACCTGCGAGCTGTCCGGCGAGGGTCGGCCGTGCCCAGGTAACTCAACAGAATCGCCAAATACTGGCCGGTATCAGCCGTCTCGGGGCGAATGAGCAGATTATAGATGCGTGAACGCGCGGGATCTGAAAACCCCGCCTTTATGGGAGCATTGCTTTCCACCGCAACGGCCATGGAGAAGAAATGAGGCGAGACATTGAGGTCCACTACCAGGTCAAAAGGTTCGTTAAATAAGCGACTTTTTAGCTCTTTGCCGGGCTTGCCCATGCGATCGACATCCGTTTGCGCCCAGACGATGACCTGGAATCCAAGAGTGAGATTTGCCGGCACCGGAGTGGTTTGCGGTTGCAGCAGGGTAATATGGGCCTGCGGAAAACAGAGCCTGAACTGATTGATGGATTTGACCATGCTGGCAAATTCCGCCGGGGACACCGGCATACAAACCAGTATACGTTTGCTTTTATTCAGCTGGTCACTGAAAACCATGGGCTGAGTCTGCTTGTTCGCTTTGGCGCATAACTGCCGGAAGGTGATATTTTCAAAAAGTTTCTTCATGGGAACAGTCTTTTTACCCTGATCTGTTTATGAACCGCCGGGCACGCAGCGCCCGCCGAGATCTCCTTGCAGTGGTGGTGAATTATGCAGATTAATTCAATTTTGCGCAAAATGATCAAGAAATGGTGCACACCTTTGAGGCAGTCCCACAGGTGCCTCCGGGGCTTGTACTATGGATTAAAATTCAATTTACAAAATTAATACGCCATGGTCAACAGCAATTTAATGAGCGGAAAATTGCCAATCGACTTGAAAGCCGAACGTGTTTTGTTCCGCGGCTTCGATCTCGTCCCATCCCGTCGAGATGCTATCCTGATGATCGTACCGCGTTCGCTCCCATCTGAAGGAAAGCTGATATCGGCGCAAAAGTTGCCAGCGTATGAGTGCCAACAAGCGCGTACCGCGTCCATATAACATGGCCATGGTGAAAGCGCCGGGGAGATCGTTTTCATAGGCATACAACCGATCGTCATAATCAAGAGCGTCGAACAGGGTCAGACGCAAGGTCAGGGAGAGCCTTTGCGGCAGCGTGATGCGCATCTGCTGATACAGCGACCATCCCGCGCTGTCTGCGCAAAACATGTGCAAGGGGGAATACTCGTCGTTGTGAGTAAAACGATGTTCGATGCGGCTGCGGCACAGCAGAACTGAATGCGGCCGCCATTCCCACTGGCCGGTCAAGGTCCATTGCTTTTGTGCCACCCATTTTTTGACGGGGTTATTCCAGTTATCCAGTAGTGTTGCCGTGTGCGCGTCCTGCAAAAAACGGATGCGATATAATCCTGTCACGTCAGCACACGGTGCGTGCTGAATGATCAAGGCAACCTCTTGACGCGGCTGCCCCGGCAACGGCCGGCGCAGAGACGGCCACAGCCGGGCGGTGTAGCGGTAATAGAAGGAGACCATTTCATGCCCCGGCAGGCGCCAACGTCCCGCCAGCAGCCATGCTTTCTCCGCTGTTTGCGCGGGCGCCGCCGTCGTCAGCAATCGCTGAAAACCGGCATTTTCACGAACATGTCCTCCGAACAGATCCACTTTGCCAAGCGTCAGATACAGGCCCAAATCACAGGCTGTGCGGCCGTTGCGGCTGGCGGCTATTTCAGCGAAACCGCGCAGGTTCCGTTTTTGCGCTTCGACAAACACACTGGCGTTGTCGTTTATGTCGCCGCTGAAATCGTGGCGATCGCTGCACGCTTGCGGCTGTGCAAAAACGTGTGAATACCGGGCCTGCCGCCATGCCAAGCCGGAATGAAAATTTCCGGTGGGCTGCCACGCCAGCACCAAACCGTACGAATTGGCACTCAAAAGCTTGCGATGTTCTCTCTCCGCGGCAGTCCGGTGCAAGCCGCTCCACTGCAAATTGGTGACAACGTCCCCATCGACAACCGCATCCCATCCGGGGCGAAACGCCAGGGCGTAGACACGCCAGACTCCGCTGGAATAGCCAAAAGCCAGACCTCCTCCGTGACCATTCTCCGCCGTGGACAGTGCGGGCCGCAGTGAACCGGGCTTGGGGCGAGCCTCCTCCAGGGGATCACGGCCGCTGCCCCATCCATCCTGACGCGGAAATACCAGACCGCGGCCGTATTGCAGCGCAAAATTGCCGGCGATGAACTGGGCCCGGGATTGGGCGAATCTCCATTGCAGACAGGTGCGCTGCAAATCAGCGATCCCGGTCTCCCCGGCGTCCTTTTCCAATAATACGCCCAGCGTCCATTGATCACCATAATCAATCAGAAGACGTTGATAGGTGCGCAGCGGCTCACCCGGGTAAACGCCGGCATCATATCCGCGCACGCTTGGCTGCCATTGCCAACGGTGCCGGCCCTGCAGTTGCAAATCGGCAGGGGAACCCTTTTTCGCAACAGTCAAAAACGGCGCGATCATTACAAACAGTTCATGGGTCATGCCCGGCACGGAGAGCAAATCAGCGACAGCGCCAAATCCGCCGGGGCGATTCTTCTGCGCCTGTGACAGGGCGATTACCAGGGACTCGGTCACCCATGGAAGCGCGAGCCAGTCCGCCGGCTGCGCGCGATTGATGTCCAGCGGATGCGACCGGCGCCAGTCGAGGTATTCCTGTAACAATTCCAGCCTCGCCGCATCGCTTTCTTCAACGTGGAAAGGTTCTTCTTCCACCTCCTGGCCGGCGGACCACACCGGGCAGCACAGCAACAGGTAAAGCAGAAAGACAGAGCAAGGCCTTTTCAATACATCCGGCATGATTTTCATCCCGATTCAATGCAGAAAGTCTCAGGGCTTGCAAAAGCCAACGGAGAACTGATGCGTCAGGCCGAGAAAGGGATGGGTGATCACGGCATAATCGATCGTGGTGAATCCACACCTGACGGCAAAACCGCCGGCCAGGCGCAGGGAAGCAGAGGTAAACCCCGCGCGCAGGATGAGATATTTATTGACGGCACATTCCACGCCCTGGCGCAATTGCAGCGGCGCGCGCACCTCATCGTAGAGATCGGTTACGAGGGTCAACCCCGGTGATAATTTGAAGTGTATGCCCATTTGCAGGGCTTGCGGCAGCGGCTCCTGGCAGCGGCCAAGCCTGCTGCCGCTGAGATTTTTAGCGGCAAATCCGAAATCCATGCGCGGACTCCAGGCGCCGGTCACGCCGACATCCACAAGGAAGCATCCTGAACATCCATAGCGTGCAATCCTCAAATCAGCATAGCGCACAGTGGCCCCTAAACGAAGGCTCGAGCCCATCTTGTGCGCAGCGGCGAGGGCAAAAAATGTTTCACCATAGAGATCATTGCCAAATCGTTGCAGCGACATGCCCATGCCGCTGTCGCGCCAGCTCCGGCTGATGCCCAGGTTGACAAGCGCCAGCTCTCGTAAAGAGAACAGTTGTAAACGCGACATGGTAATCTGCCAGGCGGCCTGATCGCACAGCATCGCGGGATTGTGGAGAAAAAGCGTCTGATGACCACAGCTTGCGACACCGCTGCCGGCCATGGCCTGCCAGCGGCCGCCCACCATATAATCCTCAAAACCAGCCCATCCTGGCCGCAGCCAGGCCAGCAGAAACAGGACAATCAGGGAACGAAAAGTGATCCGCGCGCGTTTATGCAGCAGACAAAAGTGCTTGATTAAATCGGATATTTGTTGAATATTATAGGGTGTCTGCCCTTTAAAGGAGCAGCGATCTTTGGTTATTCTGATGGAGTATTTCATGATGTCTATCCTGAATCAAAAAATCACCACCGCTTTGCAGTGCTTGCTGTTGATCTCCGCGCTGGCCATGGAAACGGTCTCTGCCCAGCAGATTGAGGCCAAAGTCACCACCGATCTGCGCACCCTGCCGATTGAACGTCAGGAAAAACTGCGCGATTTTGCCGAAAAAGTGGAAAACTATATCAACACCCACCCGTGGAATAACGATCCATGGAGAACCATGGTCTATTTGAATTTTAATTTGATCCTGGAAGACATGACCACCAGTGCGGAAGAACGGTTCAAGGGACAGATGCTGGTATCGAACAACTACGATTGTCAATTCTCCGACAAGCGCTGGCGTTTTGCCTACAACAGCGGCGAACCGATTGTCCATGACGACAACATGATGAATTCGTTCACGAACATGCTGGATTTCTATATCAATCTGATCCTGGGCGTGGAATTTGACAAGTGGTCTACTCTGGGGGGAACCGAATACTATCAAAAGGCAAGAAATATCGCCGAGCAGAGCAAGTTCGGTCTCGGCCGCTTCATTGAAGGGTGGGACCGGCGTCTGGATTTAGCCAACTATTTGCTCAGCGATCAACACAAACCCTTTCGCGAAATGTCCGATTATTATTATTATGGATTATCGCTGGTTAAACAGGATAATGCAAAAACGCGCAAGTTCATTGCTATTGCCATCGACCTCCTGGATGATATCATTTCCAAAGATCCGGAAAATGAGTATGCAAAAAACTTCATCGAGGCGCATTATATCGAAATGGTGGACATTTACCGGCGCGCCGATAACAAAGACCCCTTGCGCACACTCATGGTCATAGATCCCAAACACGCGGACATTTACCGCAACATCATCGAAAAATAGACTCCGCTTTAAACCTGAACCTCAACAAACTCGCCGCGTTCAGGGATGGCCACCTGGCTGTAGCCGACGGAACTCAGACCATTGGCGAGCGCCTCGGATTGTGCAAATTCGCCATGAAGAATGTATATATTGCGCAGCCGTTCCGCGTCAAAATTGCTGATCCATGAAAGAAGCTCATCATGGTCGGCATGGGCGCTGAAAGCGTTCAGCTTGACGACCTGTGCGGCGAGCCGGTACTCTTCGCCAAAAATTCGAATCTCGGGAATGCCCTCCACCAATCGCCTTCCCAGGGTGTTTTCAGCCATAAAGCCAACGACCAGAATGGTATTGCGTTCGTCTTCAATGTTATTGCGCAGATGGTGCAGAATGCGGCCGGCTTCGCACATGCCGGAGGCTGAGATGATGATGCACGGTTTCTTCAAACGCACCAGCTTTTTGGACTCTTCGACGTTTTCAATATAGCGCAGCTTGCCAAATCCGAATACATCTCTGGTTTGCAACAGCAGTTCCCGGGTCTCCTCATCATAACATTCGGGATGCATGCGAAAAATCTGCGTGGCATTGACGGACAAGGGGCTGTCGACGAAAATCGGCAGCTCAGGGATTTGCCCTTCGAGCGTGAGTTGATGCAGGGCATAGACAATTTCCTGGGTGCGGCCGACGGAAAAGGCTGGGACGATGATTTTGCCGCCGCGGGCGAAGGTGTCGTTGACGATCTTGGCCAGCTTATCATTGACGGTGACATAGTCGTCATGCAGACGGCCGCCATATGTACTCTCGGTGAAGACAATGTCGGCATGATCCAGTACCGCAGGATCGCTCAGGATGGGCATGTTGGGCCTGCCCAGATCACCGCTGAAGACCAGTCGCAGCGTTTTGCCATTTTCTTCAATATCCAGGGCCGTGATCGCCGATCCCAGAATATGGCCGGCGTCATAAAACGTCGCCGTGACGCCATCCGCCACCGGGACCGGCCGCAGATAGCCGCTGCTGACAAATTGATTCATGGCGCGCATCGCATCCCGGGCTGTATAGATGGGTGTTACGGGGGGCTGCCCGGTACGTGCGCGTTTCTTATTCAAAAATTCGGCATCCATCTCCTGAATATGCCCGGAGTCCTGCAGCATAATGCCGCAGAGATCACGGGTTGCATGGGTGCAGAAAATATTTCCGGTAAAGCCTAATTTTGCGAGCTGCGGAATATTGCCGCTGTGATCGATGTGCGCATGGGATAACACCATGGCATCGATACCCGCGGGATCAAAGGGAAAATTGCGATTGCGATTTCTGGCCTCTTCCCGTCTGCCTTGATAAAGCCCGCAATCCAGCAGGATTTTTTTGCCGCGCACTGTCAGCACATGCATGGTACCGGTAACGTCACGTGCGCCGCCGTAAAATTGAATCTCCACACTGCCTCCTTTCGGTTGTTAAAACATACAGAAAAGTGGCACCAGATGCAAGGATTTTATCATGCGACAAGGGGTATAATTCGCCAGAGTCGAACTTGTGCTGCAACAATCTGTCACCCAAAAATCAATTGACAATTGCCTCAATTTTATCTATAATCCATCCATGATTGTTCATCTGTTTGAACCCAAAAATTTCTCTAAATCAGGACACCGTATGAAATCTATCCTCTCTCTTGCAGCGTGGGTGTTGTTCACGATTCCACTGATGGTCATGCTTAAGGGTTGCGAAAAAAACGATAGCGGCAACTTTTTGGCGCAAGAGGACATCGGCGTACCCAAGCTGCCGGGTAAGGCCGGTTTCAATCGCGCATCGCAAACCTATACCATCAGCGGCGGCGGTGCCAACATGTGGGATAACCGCGACGCCTTTCACTTCCTATACAGCCCCTGCAGCGGCGACCTGCTGCTTGAAGCAAATATCACCTGGCGGGGCGATGGCGGCGATCCCCATCGCAAAGTCGGCCTGATGCTGCGCGCCGGCCTCGCCCCGGATGCGCCTTATGTGGACCTGGTCCTCCACGGTGACGGCCTCATCGCCATGCAATTCCGTAAAACGCCTGGCGCACAAACCGAAGAGATCCGCGCCGCCGCCAGCGTCCTGCGCACGCTGCGCCTGGAACGCCACGGCGCGGTCTTTTCGACCCACCTGGTCGGGACAAACGGGGAGCTGCATCCCGTCGCCTCCTTCAGCCTCGATCTGGCCGACACGCTTCTCGCCGGATTGGCCGTCTGCAGCCACAATGACGAACGTATCGAAACCGCCCTCTTTAAGGATGTGAAGCTGCAGATGATCCCGGCCCCGGCCGGTGCAGAGCGCATGGTGGAAAGCACCCTGGAAATCTATGATCTCGAGACAGGCCTGCGCCGGGTTGTGCAACGGCAGTTGGATCATTTTGAAGCACCCAATTGGCTGGGACATCAGCTGGTGATCAACCGCCACGGCAAACTCTATCAAATCCCAGTCCATGGCGGCCCTGCCGAACTGCTGGATACCGGGTTTGCCGATCAGTGCAACAACGATCACGGTTTCAGCGCCGACGGCCAATGGCTCGCCATCAGTCATTACCACCAAGGCGCTTCGCGTCTGTTCGTCCTGCCGGCCACCGGCGGCGCACCGCGTCTGGTGACCGAACACGGTCCCTCCTACTGGCACGGCTGGTCGCCGGATGGCCAACAGCTGGTCTATTGCGCGGAACGCAACGGCGACTATGATGTCTACGCCATCCCCTTCGCGGGCGGAAAAGAGACGCGGCTGACCACCGCCCCCGGACTCGATGACGGCCCGGAATTTTCACCGGATGGTAAATATATCTATTTCAATTCCGTACGCAGTGGTGTGATGAAAATCTGGCGCATGCGGCCGGATGGCTCGCAGCAGGAACAGGTGACGTTCAACGAGGCATACGGCGACTGGTTCGCGCACCCGTCGCCCGATGGCAAGTGGCTGGTATTCATTTCATATGACAAATCCGTGCAGGGACATCCCCCCAACCAGAATGTGGTATTGCGCCTGATGCCGGCAGTGGGCGGAGAGCCCGTCGTCGTGGCTGCGCTCTTCGGCGGCCAGGGCACCATGAATGTGCCCAACTGGTCGCCCGACAGCAAACAGTTTGCGTTTGTGAGTTACCGCCTGGTGTGGCCGGAATAAGGTCTGGTTGCAGCGCATGCCCTGCAACGCGCATCCTCCCTGCTAACCTTTGATGCCCATTTCAATCACATCATCGGCCTGCGATTGTATCCACTCTACCAGTTCGGGAGACCCTGGCGTTTTTTTACTCAGGCCAGGCGTCGTTGCAATTCAGCCTGCACCTCCGCAAAACTGCGGAAGGGGATGTGGGCGATGCCTTCCTTTTCACAATACTCAAGCAGCTGTTTTTTGGCAAAGACGATATCCGCTTCCCGCGCGCCGCATAGATCCGAGCGGCCGTCGCCGATAAAAACCGTGGTCTCCCCGGGCTTTCTTTCCCGCCGCACATGCAACCCCTTGCAATTGGCGCATTGGCCGCAGCCGTCGGCGTGATACGGAAATTCGACCTCGATCCGGCCATCCTCCGCAAACGTCAACTGGTTGGTGCGCAGCTGCAAATCGCTAAAGCCATTACAAGCCAAAATGCGAGAAATATAGGCGTCCATGCCGTCGCTGACCACATACAGGGGCGCCTGGATTTGTTTTGCAAAGGCATAAAAACCGGCAAAGGTCGGATCAACCGGCTGGGTTGCGGCAAAGGCATCCAGCTGCGCGGGCGTCAGCGTCATGGTTGCCGCCTGGCGGCGCCACATCTCCCGGCCTTCCAGTTTGCCGATCTTCCATTGATGCACCAGCCGCCACCAGTGGTTTTCATTGCCGAATTGGGTGAAGACGAGATTTCCCACATCGCGCTTGGCGATGGTGCCGTCAAAATCACAAAATATTCTGTAAGAATGCATGCTCAACGGTTTCCGGTTTTCAATTTCACACATCATTGCGCGATTGCGTTAACCTTGCAGGATGGATCACCTGGCACGGTTGTCTCGGCGAAACGAATCGCTCTGTTTAGATCTAAATAAAAAAAGGGAGCGGTTGAAGCACGCTCCCTTTTTTCGCTAAACAACTTGTTATGCGGCTTCTTCCAGTGGGATGCGCATGGCGTAAAAAGAACGCCACACAAAGAGCAGGCCGATGAGGAACAACGGAACGGCGAAATAGGGCGCATAATTGACAGAGCCGGCTTCCCGGGCATGCACCGCCATCTCGATGGCGATTTCCGTGGCCAACAGTCCGAAAAGGGTCGAGAACTTGATGATCGGATTGAGGGACACGGAAGAAGTGTCCTTGAACGGATCGCCAACCGTGTCGCCGATGACCGTGGCGTCGTGCAACGGCGTGTTCCTTTCCTTGAGATCGACTTCAACCACCTTTTTGGCATTATCCCAGGCGCCGCCGGTATTGGCCATGTAGATGGCCTGGAACAGACCGAAGCAGGCGATGGAAATCAAATAGGCCACAAAAAAGTTGGGGTCGATGAATGCAAACGCCAGGGTCATGGCCATGAGGGCGATAAAGATGTTCCACATGCCTTTTTGCGCATACTGGGTGCAGATCTTGACCACGGTCTTGGAATCCTCGATGTCCGCTTCAGCTTTTGTGAGATCCATGTTCTTTTTAATGAACTCAACCGCGCGATAGGCGCCGGTGGTCACAGCCTGCATGGAGGCGCCACTGAACCAATAAATGACTGATCCGCCGGTGATCAAGCCCAGCAGGATAGGCGCATCGGTCAGCGAAACCTGAAGCATGCCCTTGCTCTGCAGCAGCAGGATGATGGAAAAGATCATGGTGGTTGCGCCAACCACAGCGGTGCCGATCAGCACCGGTTTGGCCGTGGCCTTGAAGGTATTACCGGCTGAATCGTTGGCCTCGAGATAGTGCTTGCCCTCCTCAAAATTGGGCTCAAAGCCGAATTTTTCATTGATCTCTTTCTTGATCCCGGGGATCGATTCGATTTGCGACAGTTCAAAGATGGATTGGGCATTATCCGTCACCGGACCATAGCTGTCAACGGCAATGGTAACAGGTCCCATGCACAGGAAGCCGAACGCCACCAGACCAAAGGCAAAAATCGATGGATAGTGGATGACTTCCACCGGGATGGCATGACTGGTGAACATGGCGATGGCCATCAGACCGGTGATAAGCATGCCATTATAGAAAGCGCTGAAATTTCCGGCGACGATGCCGGAGAGGATGGTCAGCGAGGGTCCGCCTTCCCGCGAAGCGGTGACGATCTCTCTGACGTGTTTGGATTTGGAACTGGTGAAAACCTTGGTGAATTCCGGAATCAACACCGCAGCCAGGGTGCCGCAGCTGATGATCAGGGCCAACTGCCACCAGACATCAGGCATGGCGGTCATGACGCCATCTTTGAGCACCGTCAGATCGCTGAGAAGCAGGTAGCTCATGCCGAATGAGGTGGAGATGCACAGGGTGGCTGCGATCCAGATGAGCCGCATCAAGGGCTCTTCGAAATCGAACTCTTTCTTGCTGGCGTATTTGGCGCTGGAGATGGCCTGATTGACAAAATAGGCGATACCGGAGAAAAAGTCCATGATGAAGCGCATGGCGAAAATCCAAACAATCAGTTTGCCCTGGATGGCCTCTTTGATGGTGATATCGGGGCTCATCACAGCCAGGGTGATGAAAGAGATCAACGCCACACCGGTGACGCCGTAGGTCTCGAAACCATCGGCGGTCGGGCCAACGCTGTCGCCGGCATTATCGCCGGTGCAGTCGGCGATAACGCCGGGGTTGCGCGGATCGTCTTCCTTGACTTTGAAGACAATTTTCATGAGATCGGAACCGATGTCCGCGATCTTGGTAAAGATACCGCCGGCGATACGCAGCGCCGAAGCGCCCAGGGATTCACCGATGGCAAAGCCGAGAAAGCAGTAGCCGACGATGTTGCGCGGCACGAAGAGCAGGATGATGACCATCATCACCAGTTCGAGGGAGATGAGGAAAAGTCCCACACTCATGCCGGCGCGCAGCGGGATATTGACCACATCCCACGGTTTGCCGCGCAGAGAGGCAAAGGCCGTACGCGCGTTGGCAAAGGTGTTGATGCGAATGCCGTACCAGGCGACGGCATAAGAACCGCCCATGCCGACGATGGCGAACAGGAGAACGAGCAACAGCGTGTAAAGTGTCTCGCCTTTGAGGAAAAGGAAATAAATCAGCATGGCCAGGGCGATGAAAGCGAACAGCATGAGCAAAAATTTGCCCTGCTGGATGAGATAGGTGCGGCAGGTCTGAAAGATGGTTTCCGCGACTTTGAGCATGGAATCATGGGCTTGCAGATTTTTGATCTGACGGCGCAGGTACAAGCTGATGCCGAGCGTGCCGGCGATGACCATGGCACCATAGAACAACAGATTCCAGGGGGTGATGCCGCCCAATTTATTATAGGGGGCGCCTTTGTGCAGATCGGGAATGGCCAGATCCGCTTCACTGGCGAAGGCGGGCAGTGTCAGCGCAAAAACGAACACCAACAACAGCAGCCAGTTGAGTGACTTTTTCATGACTCTCCTTGTAGTTTAGACGAATAGAAATGTTAGAAATATGTGAAAATCCATTGTACGCAACCAAGGCGGTATGCCGATCCGGATATGCACCGTCATAAACGGGGCGAGCGCTAGCGATTACAAGTCATTAAATTAGCCATTTATCAAGCCAAAATCAAGCAAAAATTGAATCCTTTCGCAGGGTGTTGCATCGCGGGTTTCTTGACCGTCTGGGACAAGGAATCAGAGTTATCTTGAGGCCGGGCTGGCGCTCGGCGCTCCCGGAATGGCCATTCGCGCAAGGTTGCTGAAAGGTGCTAACAGAAAGACAAGAAGGAAAAAATATAATAAAATGTCATCCTTGTAAGGACCTTTTACCATCTTCGGCAATATCCCGCACCAGCTCTTCATCTGCCACAGACAGACGATGTGTTCCACGGGGCCTAAAAGATTCATGCAAACAAACGATGTGTTCCGCGGGGCCTGAAAGATTCATGCAAACAGACGATGTGTTCCGCGGAGCCTGAAAGATTCTTACAGAATGACATGGAGCGGGAAGGGGCCGCCAAAAACAATACTGTCATGCAGGAGGCATCCTTTAGTTAAGCGGCGAAGAGCCGCGCTGTTCCCGGTTGCGCCACAGACAGGCGTATATTTTCATCATATCACAAAGATTCATCCTGAATGACATTTTTATCACCGGGAGTAAATCCAATACGTATTACACTCGACCATAAACACGCCACACCATAAAAAAAGGCGACCTCGCGATCGCCTCTTTTTTATATATTTGCCCGGGGTCTTTGAACAACCCCGGGGGTGGTGTACGCTTACTTTTTCGCGGACTTGATGGCCGCCTGGGCCGCTGCCAGTCGCGCGATGGGAACACGGTACGGTGAACAGGAGACATAGTCCATGCCCACCTTGTGACAGAAACCGACCGAAGAAGGCTCGCCGCCGTGCTCGCCGCAGATACCGACCTTGAGGCCGGGACGCGCCTTGCGGCCGCGCTCGATGCCGAACTGGATAAGCTCGCCGATGCCTTCCTGATCCAGAATCTGGAACGGATCGGCCGGCAGGATCTTCTTCTCGACGTAATCAGGCACGAAACCGCCGATGTCGTCGCGCGAAAAACCAAAACCCATCTGGGTCAGGTCATTGGTGCCAAAGGAGAAGAACTCGGCCGATTCGGCGATCTTGCCCGCGGTCAACGCCGCGCGCGGGATCTCGATCATCGTGCCGTACATATACTTGATCGCCTTGACCTTGTATTTAGCGCAGGTCTCTTTGTAGACGCGATCCACGATCTCCTTCTGATCATCCAGCTCTTTTTTTGTGGAAACCACCGGCACCATGATCTCCGGGAAGACCTTTTTACCGGCCTGGATCAGCTCAACCGCGGATTCAAGGATGGCACGGACCTGCATCTCGGTGATCTCGGGATAGGTAACGCCCAGACGCACGCCGCGATGGCCCATCATCGGGTTGGTCTCGTGCAACGCCTCGACGCGTTTGACGAATTCAGCCTTGTCTATGCCCAGCGCTTTGGCCAATTCGGCGCGCTTGTCATCTTCCTGGGGCACGAACTCGTGTAAGGGCGGATCCAGCAGACGGATGGTGACGGGCAATCCGTTCATCACTTCCATGGTCGCCTTAATGTCCTTTTTAACAAAGGGGAAGAGTTCATCCACGGCCTTGCGGCGTTCGGCTTCGGTCTTGGAGATGATCATCTTGCGCAGCGCAAACAGGGGTTTCTCCGAGTTCTTGCCGTAGAACATATGCTCGGTGCGGAAGAGTCCGATGCCCTGGGCGCCAAATTCCAATGCCTTTTTGGCATCATCCGGAGTATCTGCGTTGGTGCGAACTTTCATGGTGCGGTATTTGTCGACCAGCTTCATGAACTGGACAAAGCGAGGATTCTCTGCGGCGCTGATCATGGCCAACTCGCCGGCGTAGACATAGCCTTTGGTGCCGTTCAGCGTGAAGTAGCTGCCTTCCTTGTACTCCTTACCGTCGATTTTCATGATCTTTTTCGCCGTATCGATGTGCAGGGCGCTGCAGCCAACGATGCAGCATTTGCCCCAACCGCGCGCCACCAGGGCGGCATGAGAGGTCATACCGCCGCGGCCGGTGAGAATACCCTGCGCCGCACGCATGCCTTCCACATCTTCGGGATTGGTCTCTTCGCGGACGAGGATGACCTGCTTGCCCTTCTTGGCCCATTCCACGGCATCATTGGCCGTGAACACGATCTGGCCGCAGGCGCCGCCAGGACCGGCGGGCAGACCCTTGGCGACCGGGGTCGATTTCTTTTCAACGTTGGGATCGACGATGGGGTGCAGCAGTTCGTCCAACTGCGCCGGCGAGAGACGCATGACCGCGGTCTTTTCGTCGATCATCTTTTCTTTCAGCATATCCATGGCCATGTTGAGGGCGGCGGTGCCGGTGCGTTTGCCGACGCGGCACTGCAGCATCCACAAACGGCCTTCCTGGATGGTGAACTCGATATCAAGCATGTCATGGAAATGCTTCTCCAGGTTGAGGCGAATTTTATCGAGCTCCTTATAGGTTGAAGCCATGCCCTTTTGCAGGGAGGTCATGTGTTTGTTCTGTTCGTTCTTGGTGGCTTCGTTCAGCGGTGCCGGGGTGCGGATGCCCGCGACCACGTCCTCGCCCTGGGCGTTGATGAGCCATTCGCCGTAGAACTTGTTCTCGCCGGTAGCCGGATTGCGGCTGAAGGCTACGCCGGTCGCCGAGGACTCGCCCATATTGCCAAATACCATCGATTGCACCGTGACGGCGGTGCCCCATTCATCGGGAATGCCTTCGATGCGGCGATAAGACACCGCGCGTTTGCCGTTCCAGCTGGAAAAAACAGCGCCGACGCCGCCCCAGAGCTGCTTCTTGGCGTCATCGGGGAACTCTTTGCCCAGCACTTCCTTGATTTTTTTCTTGAACTGTTCCACCAGAATCTTCAGATCTGCAGTGGTGAGATCGGTGTCTTCGGTGATGCCGCGATCCTTTTTCATCTTGGCCATGAGGTGTTCCAGCTGCACGCGGATGCCTTTGCCTTCGGCCGGTTCGACGCCGGCGGCCTTTTCCATCACCACATCGGAATACATCATGATGAGGCGGCGATAGGCATCATAGACAAAACGCTCGTTGCTGGTCTTTTTCACCAGACCCTTGATGGTCTTGCTGGTGAGACCGACATTGAGGACTGTTTCCATCATGCCGGGCATGGAGCTGCGCGCGCCGGAACGCACGGAAACCAGTAGCGGGTTGTTAACATCGCCGAATTTGGCGCCCATGATCTTTTCGACCTGGGTCAACGCGCTGTTCACCTGCTGTTCAAGCTCGACCGGGTATTTTTTGCCGTGCTTATAATAATAGGTACAAACCTCGGTGGTGATGGTGAATCCAGCCGGAACCGGGATCGCCAGATTCGCCATTTCAGCAAGGTTAGCGCCCTTGCCTCCCAAGAGTTCTTTCATGTCCGCCTTACCTTCGGCTTTGCCGCCGCCAAAGGAGTAGACATATTTTTGCTTAGCCATTGAAACCTCCTGATGAATCGATAAGAAATGATTGGTTTATTTTTTAGTAATAGTATTATTGAGTAGTTGATTATACCTATCCGAATCCTTGAGCACCGCTATGCTTTTGATGACGGCGGAATCGCTGACAAAATAGCTGCGCCAGTACTCGTCGCGGCCGAACATTTTTCCCGCGATTTCCATCTGCAGGGACAGTTTTAATTGATCCTTCGCCTCGATGCGGTCGCGCTCTTTGATGGCAGCAAACGTCTGTTTGATGGCCGCAATCTGCGCCTCGACTTGCGGCAAAAACTTGTGTTTTTGGGCCGCCTTTTCCAGTCTTTCGACTTCGGAAAATCCTTCCGGCTTGTAATCGAATTTCTTGGCCTTGCAGAAGGCGTGGAACTCATCGAGCATCGCATCATCCACGACAAAATCGCGCTGCAAATCCGGATGGCGGGAGATGTAATCGAGGCTGAAATTGAAGAACATCGAGCGGCGCAGCAATTCCAGCTCGTAGCGATCGACCGTATCGGGTTTCACTTCCACATCGGGTTTCAAACCGCCGCCGCCCAATACCGGCCGCTTGTTTTTGGTATAGTAAACCATCGCCGGTTTTTCGTCTTTTTTCTTCTCTTCTTTCACTTCGGCGTCCTGCTCTTCATCATCGGTGACTTCATCCTCGATGGGCTCTGGTTCAGGCGCCGCTGCGGCGTCAGCGTTGACAAACACCGAATTGGGGCCGCGATCAAAGACATCCGGTTTCTGGATGTTGCGGCCGCTGGGCGTGAAATAT
The DNA here is from genome assembly GCA_963169875.1 of Candidatus Zhuqueibacterota bacterium. Lineage (GTDB taxonomy): Bacteria > Zhuqueibacterota > Zhuqueibacteria > Residuimicrobiales > Residuimicrobiaceae > UBA2214. The sequence continues at coordinate 32,940 of CAUJEL010000147.1, read as the reverse complement.
TGCATGGTGGTTATCTTGAGCTGTGCCTCGCCGCGGCGGTCCAGGGGGATGACGGTCTGCACCAATCCCTTGCCAAAGGTGGGCGTGCCGATTAAAACACCGCGATCGAGATCCTGCAGCGCGCCCGCGACGATTTCCGAGGAAGAGGCGCTGTAGCCATCCACCAGGACGACCAGAGGCAAGGCGCCCAAAACCGGATCCTTGCGCGAGCGAAATTCCTGACGTTTGTAATCGCCGCGGCCTTCGGTATAGACGATGAGATCACCCTTGTTGACAAAATTTTCGGCAACAGCGGCAGCCGCATCGAGCAGCCCCCCCGGATTGCCGCGCAGATCCAGAATAAGGGATTGCAGGCCCTGATCTTTTAATTTCTGGATTGATTCACCGATCTGATCGCCGGCCGTGCGGTTGAAACTGCTTAATTTGATCAGGCCAACGCCGGGTGCCACAAAACCCGAGAACTGGATATCCGTCACCTTGATCTCATCCCGGATCAGCGTGAACGTCAAGGGTTGTTCATCGCCAAAGCGTTTGATTTTAATGGTCACCTCGCTGCCCTTTTCCGTGCCGCGCAAGCGGTGCGCGGTTTCGGAGAGGCGCTCCCCTTTGGTGCTCTTGCCATCGATTTCGATGATCTGATCGCCTTCGCGGATGCCGGCGCGAAAAGCCGGGCTGTCCGCAAAGGGCTGTTCACCCACGGTGGCCCAGCCGTTGCGGATTTGAATGCGCATGCCAACGCCGTAATACTTGCCGCGCGTGATGATCTCCAACTCGTCCTTGCCATCTTCTTCAAGAAATACAGAATAGGGATCGAGGCGGTCGAGCATGCCGTTGATGCCGGCGCGAATGAACTTTTCCGCATCGACTTCCTCGATATAGCGGTCGTTTATTTCCTGATAAATCTGGCCGAAAAGTTTGATATTTTTCATGGCCTGATAATAAGGATCCTGCTTTTGCTCATCGGGTGGAGCGGCAAAAGCGCTCCAGACGACCACTAAAATCCCTAAAACCAGGGCTGGCAGATACAAACGATTATTTCTGAACATAGTTCTCCTTCTCAAAGGGCTCCATGCTGCAAGAACCTTTGGAATCTGGTCACAAAAAGCTGCCATATATGGCTTTGTATTTCAGCAATCGAACGATCGCCGGGGATGATCAGAGCCCGTAACGGCTCCTCAGCGGCAATCGCCAGATAACCACGCCGGACGCGTTCCTGGAATTCCAGTCCCGCGGATTCAATGCGATCCGGACCGCCCTGGCGCCGCATGACGCGCTTGCGAATGAGCTGCGGTTCCACGTCTATGATAAAAGTCAAATCCGGCACCAGGCCGCAGGAGCCGATGCGGTTGGCGGCTGACACCAGGTGCAAATCCAGCAGACGTCCATGCCCCTGGTAAGCGGTGGTTGAATCATAAAAACGATCGCAAACAACGATGCGGTTCTCTCCCAGCGCCGGCACAATTTGCTGCGTCACCATTTGGGCGCGCGCCGCTTCGTACAACAGCAGTTCCGTCCAGGCGGACATCTCACCATGTTTGTTGTCCAGCAGGATGTCGCGAATCCGTTCTGAAATGGCGTTGGCGCCGGGATCTCTCAAGGGCGTTACGGGAAATCCAGCCTGCTGCAGCCGGCCGATGAACAGACTCGCCTGCGTCGATTTTCCGGATCCATCACATCCCTCAAAGGTGATCAGGAGTCCCTTGTTTTCGCTCATTTCTCCAGGCATGGTTCTTCTTCCCGCCAACTGCCGCCGGCAAATCGCAGATAATTCAGGCCAAAACGGATGAGTTCATCCAAGCTCTGCACGCCCCAGATGCCATAAATGCCCCAGCCGAGGACGAAGGCGGAGACCCAATTAAAACCGACCTCCAGAAGGAGGACGAAAACGATGGTCAACCACATCAACCATTTGAGATCGCCGACGCCGCGCAGATTGCCGGAAACCACATTGTTCAAGGCTTTGGGGATTTGCGTAAATGCAAAGAAATAAATGGCCATTTGCCCAAGCACCAAAACCTGCGCATCGGTGGTAAAAATGCTGATCAACGACTTTGAGAATAGGATCAAGGTCGCGACGATCCCGAGCACCAGGACGCCCATGACGCGGTGCGCCGTGCGCGCCATGTGGTAAGCCAGATTATTGTCAGACGCGCCCAGATTTTTACCCATCAGACTCATGGCGGCCAGGCTGAACCCCATATAGATCATGGAAAGGAGCGCCTGAATGCGATTGAACAGGGTCTGCGTCGACAGAACAATAACCCCGATCTTGGCGGCATAGCCGGTCACCACCAGCTGTCCCAGGGCCCAGGTCAATTGTTCTATGGTAGTCGGCAGTCCCGACTTGAATAAAACCTTAAAACTCCCCAGATTGGGTGAAGCAAGCTCGCGGTAAGAGAGAAACACAGAGACTTTGCGGTTGCGCAGCAAATAAAATGTCAAAAAGAAGCCGATGCTGTGCGCAATGCCCACTGCCAGCGCGGCGCCGCGAACGCCGAGGCTGGGAAATCCGAACCAGCCGAAAATGAGAATCGGACAAAGAACCAGATTGATGCCGTTCACCAGCACGTTGATCATCATCGAATGGCGCGTATCGCCGATGGCGCGAATGATGCCGACAGCGACGAAATTGGTGATCAGTAACGGGGCAAAGAAAGCCACTGTGCGCAGATAGGTCACACCCGCTGTCCGCGCCTGAACGCTCTCCCCCTCCTCAATCAGTTTGAAGAGATGAATGGCGCCGGAATACCAGATCAACGCGAATATGAACGACATGACGATGCCCATCATCATGGCCTGGCCAAAGATATGATTGGCCTGAAAATGATCCTGGGCGCCGAGATGTCGGTTAATAATGATGCTGGCGCCGACGACAAAGGTCAACAGAACGGAAAAGAACACCAGAATGATCTGAATGGCCATGCCGACGCCGGCGAATGCCGCGGCGCTCACCTTCCCGATAAAGATCGCCTCGATGGTCCACATAAACGTCTGCGAGGAGAGATCGATCACCGCGGGAAGTGAAGTCTTGAGAATCGTTTTTATGGGCGTAGATTTATTCAATAGGATTCATTTTCCAAAAGCATGTCCATGCTGCCACCGCAGCCAAGCCCCAAAAAGTAAAAATATCCCTGTTGTGCCGCAGGACGCCACAACAGGGATGTACATCATCTTTATACGACAACATCAATCGTAATATTCTAATCCCAGATGGGTGATGAGGTCTTCGCCGCGCAGGAAGCGCAGGGTATTTTTCAGCTTCATCAGCTGGATAAAGACATCGTGTTCCGGGTACAGGCCTGGCACCGTCATCGGGCTCTTGTAGAAGAAGGAGAGCCATTCCTGGATGCCTTTCATATGGGCGCGCTGCGCAAGATCCATGAACAGGGCCAAATCCAGCACAATCGGCGCGGCCAGGATGCTGTCGCGGCAGAGAAAATTCACTTTGATCTGCATGGGATAGCCGAGCCAGCCAAAGATATCGATATTATCCCAGCTTTCCTTGTTATCACCGCGCGGCGGATAGTAATTGATGCGCACCTTGTGATAGACATCCGAATAGAGATCGGGATTGAGTTCGGGTTGAAAGATGGTATCAAGAACCGAAAGCTTCGAGACTTCCTTGCTCTTGAACGATTCCGGGTCATCGAGAACTTCGCCGTCCCGGTTACCGAGAATGTTGGTGGAGAACCAACCGGACACACCCAGTTGCTTCGCCTTCAGACCCGGCGCGATCAGCGTTTTCATGAAGGTCTGGCCTGATTTGAAATCCTTGCCGCTGATGGGCACATTATTGTTTTTGGCCAATTCGAGCATGGCCGGGATATCGATGGTCACATTGGGAGCGCCATTGGCAAAGGGAACACCGGCCTTCAGGGCCGCGTAGGCGTAGATCATGCTGGGCGCAACGGCGATGTGGTTTTCGATCATGGCTTTTTCGAACACTTCCAGTGAATCGTATACCGGATTGTGCTGTTCATAGATCTCGGTGCTGGCGCACCAGACCACGACGATGCGGTCGAGGTTGTGCTCTTTTTTGAACTGGGCGATGTCCTGCATGAGCAGTTCGGCCAGCTCCATTTTATTTTTGCCCTGTTTGACATGGGAGCCTTCGAGCCGTTTGACATAGTATTTATCAAAAACGGCTTTCATCGGTTTAACGGCTTCGAGTTCAGGGCGCACTTTATCGAGATCACTGGGCTGCAGCACACCGGCCGTCATGGCAGCCTCGTAGGCGTTATCGGGAAAGATGTCCCACGCGGCAAATACGATGTCTTGCAAGTCAGCAAGCGGCACAAACTCCTTGATTTTGGGAACACGATTATCCGTACGCTTGCCCAACCGAATGGTTCCCAACTGCGTCAGAGAACCGATGGGTTTTGCAAGCCCTTTACGAACCAGTTCCACACCGGCAACCACCGTTGTGGCCACGGCGCCGAGGCCAACCAGCATGATGCCCAATTTGCCTTTAGCTTCATCAATTTTTACGCCTTTTTCCATGAACGAATGACTCCTTTCAGGCAGAGCGAGTTTTAATTATTTACGAATTCAAATCCCGATTGCATCGGGAAGAATGATTTATTCGAAATTCAGGAAATGATGCGGTTGCGCTCATCGACATGAACAATTTGCGGCGCGAACGTCTTCAGTTCTGATTCGTCGACTTGCGCATACGCAATGATGATGATGAGATCGTTTTTTTCCGCCCATCGCGCCAGTGCCCCATTGATGCATACCATGCCGCTGCCGGCCTCCCCTTCGATGAGGTAGGTTTCGGCGCGCGTGCCATTGTTGATATTCAACACCTGTACTTGTTCGAACGGCAGCAAACCAGCTGCATCCATCAAGGTTCTGTCCAGGGTCAGGCTGCCTTCATAATCAAGGCGTGTGTCTGTGATACGGGCACGGTGTATCTTGGCGCGGCACATGGTTCTTAACATCGCAGGACTCCCATCCATCCGCTATTCATGATCCACGTCAGTGGGCAGTTTTTTCCATTTGTCCGCATTTTCAGTCAGCCAGATATAAACGATGCGCTGAATCGCCGTCAGATTGGCAAAAAACGCAATCAGAACCAGGGCGCCTACAAGCCATTCATCGGACACCAGGGCGCCGATGCTGATGGCAACCAGGCGCTCGGGGCGCTGCATGAAACCCACTTTGCATGCCAGTCCCAATCCCTCGGCGCGGGCGCGCACATAGCTGACCATGAGCGAACCGGCGATGCCGACGAATACCAGCATGCTGATCAACAAGCCATGCTCGGTTCCCTGCCCGGTCTTGTTGACAAAATAGTAGGCGATGCCGAAAAAGACCATGATCTCAGCGTAGCGGTCCAGCGTGGAATCATAGAGCGCCCCGAACTTGGTCACTCGATTCGAGGCTCTGGCCACGGCGCCATCGAGCATGTCCAACAGGCCACTGGAAAGCAACGCCACAGCGCCCCAAACCAAACGGCCGCGGCCGAACTGAATGGCGGAAATAATGCTGATAAAAAAGGAGAGCGTCGTCAGCCAATTCGGATTAAGCTTCAGACGAACCAGCGAGCTGATCAATGGCGTCAGCAGGCCTTTGAAGCCGCGTTTGACGACAGGGGGAATTAATTCAATTTTCATATAATTCTAATCTCTTTCTTCTGTATGCTTTCCAGAACCCCCGACGAGAACAACAAACTCCCCTTTGCGGGGCAGCGTGTCAACGCCGGACACGAGATCGGCCAGTTGACCGTGAATGGCTTGCTCGAATTTCTTGGTCAGTTCGCGCATGATCACAACGGGCCGGTCACCCAATGTTTCATAGAGTTCGCGCAGCATTTTTTCAATGCGATGCGGAGATTCATAGAAAACCATGGTTCTCGTCTCCGACCGCAGCTGATCCAGCCGTTTGCGCCGGCCTTTTTTATGCGGCAAGAACCCCTCAAAAACGAACCGGTCGCACGGCAAACCCGAGGCCACCAGCGCCGGCACCAGAGCGGTCGCGCCCGGGATGGCAACCACTGCAAGTCCGGCCTCCAGCACAGCGCGAACCAGATAAAACGCCGGATCGGAAATGCCCGGTGTCCCCGCATCGGAGATGAGCGCGACGCTCATATTCTGCTGCAGCCGGGAAACTATTTGCGGCGCCGCCATCGATTCATTATAATCGTGGTAACTGATCAGGGGCGTACGAATGCCGTAGTGATTGAGCAAGATGCGGCTGGTGCGCGTATCCTCCGCAGCGATCACATTCACGCTGGAGAGGGTATCCAAAGCGCGCAAGGAGATGTCACGCAAATTTCCGATCGGTGTGCTGACAACATACAGCGTGCCGGGCTCTAATTCACTTTTTTCCGGCTTTTGCCAATCCATGCCAGCTCCACACTTGACCAGTCCAACTCTCCATCGTTAAAAACCTATTATATTACAAAAAATTAGCCAAAAAGTCAACAAAAAGGATGCCCCGGGTGCTGTAAACACGCGTTGCAAGCCCTCTCGTGCCAATGCCGCTGCAGTCACTCAACCGGCCACACATTCATCGCAGCGATCCCGGCCGCACCATCGCTGCGCCAACTGCATCATACCCTGCTCATGAACCGCCAGGGTGTTGATCGGGCCATCACTCTGCTGCGCAAAGAGCTGCCGGTACATCCGGCGCAGGACCAGGTTATCCTCGCCCGGCGGACAGCCGGCATACAGGGCATGGACGCCGGCGTTAAGGCGGCCATCCTCACTCTCACAAGCATAACCTGCAAGAAGCGGCAGCACGATGTTGATCAGTAAATTGCGGCTGCGGCCTCTGCCAATCAAATAGGCAGGCCGCTTTCCGGTCAAGGCAAGGGCACGGTTGCCGAAATGGTAATGATCCTGCCAATACCCTTCTGCGGTGACCTGAAAAAAGATCTCCAGCGACCTGAAGCACGCGCCGCTGTCCATTTCAACAGCATGCAACATGGAGAGGACCGGTTTGATAAATCCGCCGGCGCTGCATCGTTTCACCAGCCGCGCCAGCGCCGCCAGCCGCCGGGTGGGAAAATTGTTGGGCCGAAGCCGGAAAAATTGCCACTCCTCAGGCTGCATCGGGACGATGCGGAACACCCCGCGCCATTTCTCCCATTGCCGTACCAACCGTTCTGGATAGTTTTGACTTGCGCTGTCGTCTGCTTCTCCGGGATCTGGCAGGATGCCGGCAGCTGCAAAAATCATGGCTTCACAGAATTCCAGCGCCTGATCCTCAGGCAAGTCCCGCATGGAGTCCCACAGCCTGGAAACAGGCAGTACGAAGGCAAGGCGGCGGAAAGGGATTCCATTTTTGCCATAGCCAAGCCCGGACAGCAAACCGTAATAAAATATCTGCTCCCACTCCTGGTTGGGCCGGAGTTCGAGAAAGCACGCCTGCTGCTGACGGAAGCGCTCATGCCCTCTGTGGTCCAGATGGGCAAGAATGGTCATTAGTTCACGTTCAGCCAGCGCGCAGTGAAACGCAGCGTGGGGTTCGAGGTGAATGGTTACAGGGAAGGTGGTGGCAGTCTGATCCTGCAAACTCATCGTCACCGCAGCGGTGCCATCCTCATGCAAAGCCTGGAATTGCGCAGGGCAAGGATGATGGACAAGATGAAGGAGGACGCGGTTGTAACGGCGGTCGCTGTGGTGGTGATGCGCAAACCAGTCCGCAGCAGAAAGGTGGATTTCCACATGGCCGCGTAAAAGAGTTCCATCGATGCGTACAAGCGCATTGAGAAAATCGGGGCCGGCGTCATGGTTTCGCGTGCCGCATTCCAAAATCTGAATGGTCTTGCCATCGATGCTCGCATAGTTACAGGACATCCCTGCGAGAGAGGGCCAGATGCGATACAAATCCTCTTCGCGTGCCGGTGCGCTCATCTCTCTCATACACTCTCCTGACGCGACAAAAGTGTTGATGCAAAATGAACTCAGGATCCGGGCGGGCCGTTTTCGGGGAGGCGCCTTCGCCTCTGACTAATAAACCGTTGGTGTTTTCCCGGCTAAAGGGATCCGGGCGGGTCCGTTTTCGGGGAGGCGCTTTCGGCTTCCCGGGCGGCGAGTTGCTCATCCAATTCGCGCAATTTCTGATAGAGTTCCTGGACTTCCGGATCGGCGGCGATATCGGCAGGGGGCTCGTGCGACAGCAATTCAAATGTACGGCCGCCCAATTCATAAAACAGCCGTTCCACCTCTCTTTTGAGGCCGAGGACATCAATATTGTGCTTGATGTTCCTGGTCACGCTGCCGGTTTTTTCGACGATCAACGTGACGCCTTCACGAATCCCTTTATTCAACTCTGCAAAAATTGAAGCCATTTCCCAACTCCTGTACATCCCTGATTACGCGATAAATCAGCACAGCCGCCGGCGCACGCGTGCAGCGGCATTCCTATTTTCCGGCGAGCAGACATATTTTTTCGATCAGGCGATTTGAACCATACTTGAATTCGATAAAATAGACGCCGCTGGCAACGGGTTGATTGACAGAATTGCGGCCATTCCAGAGAATGGAATAGCGGCCCGAGGAAACACGGCCATCATAGAGAGACCGCACCGCCTGACCCAATGAATTATAGATATGGATGGTCAGCTGATTTTCACCACCCGCTGTGAGCGGAATTTCATAGTCCACCATGGTTGAATAACTGAACGGATTTGGATACGGTCTGGAAACCTTGAAAGCAACCGGTGGATTATTATTGGGATCTTCCGGGAGATCTTCGAACCGCAGCGCCGCGGCGGCGGCGCAGTTGATTTTGCCATAGCCCCATTGATCCCTTTTTGCGGCACTCATGGCGCGGACCGTATAAATCAAGGCCTGCTTGATGCGCGCTGCATCGGCCGTGGGATACTTTTCCAGCAAAAGGGCTACGGTGCCGCTGACGTGCGGCGCCGCCATGCTGGTACCCAACGACATGGCGTGTAATCCATCCTCCAGCACAAAAGCGTTCGGAAAAGAACCATCCGGAGAAACAAATATGCTGTACAAACCGCTGGGATCGGCATCGCTGGACATGGTGCTGCCGACGATGCGGCCGGGCGCCGTGATTTCCGGCTTGATGCGATTATCCCGGCTGGGCCCCGCGCCGGAGAACTCGGCCACATCGCCCACCGTGATATCCCCTTTGGTATCAATCGTCAGATTGTTCCCGTCCAGATCATGCCAGGTTTCCCGCGTCGTATAGGCGCCGACGCTGATCGCGCTCTTGCTGGTGCTGGGGATGGTCAAAGACATGCGATCGGAAACCCCTTCATTAAAGACCGCTTCCATGGATTTATTGGCCATCCAGAAATGCACGCTACCGGACCGTCCGCTCATCCGCACGGTCCACTCGCCGGCGCGCGGCGCGGTGCCCAAATCATCGCCCACCTGAATCACAATTTCCTTGTCCTGATTGTAGGGGTCGACGCCCGGCACAATGTCGCTGCCAGTATCGTACAAACCATTCCAGATGAGAACCTGGCCATCGATGCTGTTTTTGCCGAGGTACCCGCCATCAGCGACGGGACCGAAAATTTGTCCGCGGGGTGAGATGACCGTGACGGTCACTGAATTGCCGCCGTCATACCAGCCATCGAGAACAAAGAGATCGTTGCCGGACCCGGCATTGGCTGAATACTCGGGAATCGTCACCGATACCTGTGCTGTTGTTGTGCCCAGCTCGGCCTGGGCATGCGTCTTTTTGCCGCCTTCATTGCCGGAGGCCGCCACCACGACTCTGCCGGGGCCGGATACCATATCGATAAACCGCTCCACCGCGGAGGTGCCGTCATGGGCGCCGAAAAGCGATCCAAAACTGAGATTGATGACGCACGGTTGTCCGATGAGCGCCGCAGCGCTGTCGATGAAATCGATGGCCAGCAACTGATCGGAGCTGCTGAACTCGGAAGTGTAGGTGTTGCGGGTGGCTTTGACGATGATCAGGTTCGCCTCGGGCGCGACGCCTGCATAGCCGCCGTAATTCTTTGTGGTGCTTCCGTCCCCTGCTGCAATACCGGCGACATGGGAGCCATGACCGCTGAAATCATGTTGTTTAACAATGGCAGCGCCGGCCAGAGAAGCGTTGATATCGTCTTCCGTATAGACAGTTCCGCCATAGTAAGGTCCGTTTACACTCATATCGAAAATATATTTGATGCGGGTCTTGCCGTCACTGCTGAGAAAATCAGGGTGCGTCCAATCGATACCCGAGTCCACGATGCCGATGAGGACGCCTTTGCCGGTGAGTCCGGTATTTTCCCGCGCCGCGATGGCGCCGATTTCCTTCATGCTGACATCCGCGGTTGGCAGCGCCATCTGATCCGCTTCCAGCCAGGTCAAACCCGGCACCTGCAGCAAATTTTCCACCGCGGCAGCCGGTGCATTGATAATGGCAAATCCATCCCGCTGCCAGCGCAGTACACCGCCGCGGCGTGCGACGTCAGCGGCCTGCAACCGGCCACTAGCAATCATGGAAAGACGAGAACGGTCTTCAACATTTCCCGTTTTGCCAAGTGCCAATGGTCCCTGCGATTGATAAAGGTGAATCATTCTTTGCAGAGCGGGACTGATTTTTCCGGTTGGTGCAGAGCACCAGCCGGAGAGCGCGCCAATCATCCATAGCACACAAGCAACCACAGCGATTCTTTTCACCATGACACCATCCGGCGTATTTTGAAATGAAAATTATGCATCATCGGTTCGGAATGAGCATGTAATAGAGATCCATGGTACTTTTCCGCGAAACGGGGGCCTGGTTTTTGCGCATGACCGTGTAATCGCTCATGCTGCGCGCCAGCCCGAATTGTGGATGAAAAAACTCCCGGCCTTCACCCCGCTGCACCCACACGGAATCCTTTGCAGTCCGGTCATATACGGATTGTGTGAAGGACTTCCAATGGACATTCAGCACCCGCAGCGCGCTGTCGCGTCGTGCGGGAACAATGAGATCCGTCCAGCCATCGAGCCGCGCTTCACCGGCAAAGGTGAATTGAAATTCATGGGGCTGATTCGTTGAATCGGCCACGGTGTACGTCGTATCCACGTTTACATCCCACTCGCTGCCAAAGCCCTGCTTCTTCCTGAAAATGGGTTTCCAGTAGGAAAACGGGATGGGCTCGCGATAGGGATAACCGGCATTGAGCGCATAGACGGCGAGATCGAGTTTGACCTCCTGCCACAAGGTCCCGTCGTCATCTCCGTAGTAGCGTATTAATTTATTGTTTTCAATATAATAATGAATATGTTTTCCCGTCGAAGAATCCGTGCGCACATAAAATCGCGACAGATAGGTCATGTCGTGCTGCAATTCTCTTTGATCGTTGGTGATATAGCAGACATATTTGACTTCACTGCGATCGTCATGGGGCAGCAAAAGCGGCGTGGGAAGGGTCTCCTTTTTACACGCCATGAGGGCTAAAACGAGCAGGAATGCGCTGAGATGGTAAAGTGTTTTTTTTGTCATAATCACATCTGAAAGTTTTGGTCCGAAGTGGGTTGTAATAGTCTCTGATAATTGGGATCGTAAAGCTCGCCACGTTTGGTGGAATGGATGAGCTCGTACTGGTTGAATCCGATGCGGTCGACAAAGACAAAGATGACGCCGCCTTCATACTGGTCATAGCGCCAGATTTCGTAGGGGTTGGTATCCTGGCCGAGGGTATGGCGTTCAATGTCGGATGGACGGCCGTAGCGCAGATAAATCATGCCGCGGTCCGTCTTCCATCCGGGCCTGGAGCGCATGGCATAGGTGTTATTGACATAGGCCGCTTGCTCGAGATAATCCCGGCGGAATGCTTCCACGTTCGCATAGGCCGGGGGTTTTGAGGCGCGCCAATAATTGTAGAGATAGGCACGTTTTGCATCGGCCTCCTTCATGCTGCGAAAGATCTCGCGCTCCTCTTTTTTAGATATGGGATACAATTTGTCAAACTCCTGATCCAGGGCCGCAGCACTCAAGCCATCCAAAAAGGTCATGACACTTTGGTCGTCCCCGAAGACCGCTGCCATCTCTTTGATGGAGGGATTTTGCACCAGAAACATCTTGCTGCGCTGCGCTTTGATGGTTCCCGAGGAATCGAGCACGCTGTATTCCAGCGCATAGACGCCGCTGCGCAGATTGGCGGTGGAGAATTGACCGATCTCCCGGATCATCTCCTGACGTTTGGGCCGGACGTTCTCAACCGCAGGGACGGAGGCGGTTGGATTTCCCTGGTTATCGAGGATGCGTGTTCGCACTCTGAATACGCCATCGGCCAGACCCGTATCCAGATGATAGGCTTCGAAATAAAAATGCAAGTCGGTCGCTTTCTCGCCATAGGTCATTTCGGGATTGGGGAGAACGCAGTAAAAGCGTTTATGAAACGATTCGGAACAGGTGCTGTCAAAAGCCTGAATGGTGCTGGCGAGCTGCAGATCGCTGAGACAAACGGTCTCCGCATTGAAATTTGCAGAAGTATATTCCGCCTGAACGCTGTCGATGCGGCCATCGCTGATATCCTTGACGAACAGTTTGATCAGATAGGGATGTCCAGCCTCCACGGGGTAGCGGATGAGGTCGACCAGTTGTTTGCCATTTTCCTTTTTGGCGGTATCGGCAAGCGTGTTATTGATGCGCCAGACTTTGGTGGCCCACAAGGTATCATCCTGAAAGATATGGAGATTGAACAGCACGGAGCAAGTGTACGGCTCATCCGCGTTTTTGACGTAGGACGGCGCCATTTCAGGCATGGAATAATAAATTTCCAGGTAATTCTGTTTATCAGACCCCCGGAATTGTGCGACATCCAGACTCAAGGCCAGGGGCGATGAAGCCATACTGGAATTTGCAAGGAACGACGCAAACAAGGCAAACGCAAACAGGCGCTTCATAGTCTTTCCACCTTTTTTTACATGAAAAAGACAAACTGATGCATGTTGTTTTATAATCTGATCAATATCTGTCAATATAAGATGCAAATGGGAGAATTTCAAGGCTTTTATCTGAGGTCAACGGGACAGCGGTGCAAGTCTGCCGGAAACAAAAAGAGGTTGGGGAAAAATTCCCCAACCTCTTTGAGAGAATAGCTGTATGCCGGATTAGAAGCCCAGCGTCAGCGTAAAGACATTATTGGATTCAAAGTATTCAACGGAACGATAGGCATAGTCGAGCATCAGGGTCAGTCCGCCGAAATCCTTTTTGAAACCACCGCCGGCCGCAAATCCGTAGATATGGGCATCGGCGCCGGTAACATCCTTGCGTTCGGCCAGCGGCATGCCATAACCACCGCGCAGATAGACCATATCCGCGAAGGAGTATTCGGCGCCCACATTGGCGTAATCGTCATCATAGTTATTGTTGACGATCGTGGTTTGCAGATTGAGTTTGTTTTTATCCGCGATATTCACGGTGTAGCTCAATCCCAGATCCAGCGTGGAGGGCAGTTCGTCGGTACCGGCGACGACTTTGTAGAAAGAAGTCGAGCGCGATACATCGACGGGATCGGCTTTGCGCAGCAGGCCATTGCCGTCGTATTGCATGCCCGGTCCGAGGTTTTTCAAGGCGACGCCGATGTTGAGGCCTTCAATGTCGCCCAGGTTTTTGTACTGCACGCCGACATCAAAACCGAAACCGGAGGCGCCAGCGCGATCCAGGGTTTCAGAGATGATTTTTAATGTGGCGCCTACCGCAACCCGGTCGGTGAGACCGCGCGAGTAGGTCAGACCCATCGTGATGAAGGACGGTGAGAATTTGGCGCCGGTTCCATCCGGGAAATCCTCGGTGGTGATGGGGATTTCACCGATGGCAAGCGTCTTGAAGCTCAAGCCGAGGCTTCCGAGGCCGCCGAATTTGGCCGCAACAGCCGCATAGGTGACATCGATATCAGCAAGATAGCTCATCTGTGAAAATTGAGCGCTGGCGCGATAGGCCATGCGATCCAATCCCGCCGGGTTCCAGTACATGGCATCGATACCGTCCACATTGGCAGCTGAAGCGCCGCCCATGCCGATATACCGTGCGCCGACCGGAATCAGCAACTCGGACGCAGCGTTGGTGCCTGCGCGATTGGAAGCGCCAGCGAAGGCTTGGATCGTCATAACCATCAGAATGGCCAAGCTCACTAGTAACGCTTTATTGAAAAAAGCTTTCATACTCTATCTCCTATCAAGTTTTTTGCAGAGATGTCTCACGTAGAAAGTTATCCGGTTGTGAAACCTGCAACGCGCAACGGCAACTGTCCGCTGCGCGTCTTGGCGTTTAGTATATCTGCAAGAACTGTTGTTCACGAACCACAGCCAGTTTCAAGGTTTTGGTCTTGCCCAGCTCCGGCATATCGATGTAGATCAGATAAAGACCGCTGGCAACGGGCAGACCCGATTCATTCAGCAGATCCCAGGTAGCGAACTGGGTCGCGTCGTTCTTTTCAACCGTGCGCACCAGCACACCGGCCAGCGAGAAGACACGGATCGTCGCCTGGGCGGGCAGATGGTTGAAGGTCACGAAACGGCTGAACGGGTTTTTCTCGACAATGTTGAATCCATAATAGGGATTCGGGAAGACATTGATTTTCTCGATGTCTTTCATGGCATTGTCTTTGCTGACCGTGGGCTGATACCCGGATGTGGTGAAAGTGAACACATCACTCATGGTGTTGGGCTTGGTCGATATCATCTGGAAGATCATGCCTGTCTCCGGCAAAGCCACGTTGACATTGGCCGGGAAGGTAGGATCTGAAACACTGCCGCCGTTGGCGTTGACAAAAACCAGACGCGCCATGGCTTCGGTGCAATCTTCCAGGTACTGATAACCCGCCGGGTTGGACAATATCTTGGCTTCCCAAGTCTTGTAATCACCGTCTCCGGGATTGCCGGCATCGGGCACTTCGATATAAATCCAGTCCGTGAAAGGATCATTGTCGGCGCCGGAAATGCTATGATCGTCACCGGCATAATTAAAGATGCCATCACCCTGGTTATCGATGATATAAGGAATGCAGCGGACATCATCGCTGGTATCGTTGACGCGAACATCGCCTACGCGCCAGATCTCGAACGGAACCTTGATGGCGGTGCCGCCAAAATAATCACCGGTGACAAAGGCATTGGGTTCGAATCCGTATCCACCGGCTGCGGTGAAACGAATTTCCCAATCGTAAGGCACGATCATGCCCCAGTTGCCGCCATCGCGCGTGACGCGCGAGAGGAAGGCCGCGTAAGAAGCGCGAGAACCATTGTCCGCCGTATGGATGGCCCAGAGTCCCGGTCCAGCCGTCTGACGGTTGCCATCGGGACGATCGGCCGTGGTCGGATGCGGGAAACCGCTCGCATTCCAGGCCAGGGCGCCGTATTCGGGGGGATCCAGCGGACCATTGGCATTGGCGACCACCAAAAAGTCCTTGAAATTCAAGGGAGCGCCGGTGACAACCAGCGTCAAACCATCGACGTTGAGATAATTTTCATCACCGGTCTGGTTGAGCTGATTCTTGAGCACCGTGTCGCCCTTGGTGGTGTTGATGACCGTCCAGGTCTGATCGTCGCCAGGAGGTGCGTTGAAAATGACTTTATATGCATCACCTGTGACGCGGGTCGGATCGGTGACCAGAACCACGACATTACCATCGCTGCCGCCTTCATGAACCACGGTTTTGATGGTATCGCCGGTTACCGTAGAGATCCGGACGCCGGGTTTCAGGGATTGCGGAATGACGGTGACAACCGTCGGCGGGCTTTCCAGAGACGTGGTGGTCAGGCCCGGGGTCGGGTTGTAGTTATAAGCCGTGACCGCGAAATAATAGGTGCGGCCGTTGGCCAGCGGCATATCGCGGAAATAATCGCGATCGATGGTGTAGGTGCGTTTGATACCGCTGTTTTTGCCGATCTGCACCGGCTTCACCAGTACCATACCAGACGTTGCATCAAAATCTTCTTGAACAACGGTGGTGACTTCGTTGGCTACGTCGTAGGTGGCCAGCTTGATGCCCTGGGCCGGCGTGGCGCCTGCGTTGGGCAGCTGATAGAGATTGTAGCCTTCGAACGCATAACCTTTTTTGTTAAAGTTTTCGACTTCAGCCACTTTTGCGGCATCGTTGCCCCAGTTGAGGAAAATTTCGCCGTCCAGTTCGGTCGCGGTGAGCGGCGGAGAGGGCGGCGCCTTGGGCAGGTCGAAGAGCACGTCAAAGGCGTTCTGGGCAAAACGGTCGTAGAACTTGAGCACCGAGACCGAAGAGAGACGGTCAGCGCCCATACCACCGACAACAGCGACAACGGTTTCGACGGTGTCACCGAAAGCGATGCCTGTCGGACCGGAGACCAGCAGAATACGGCGGTCGCCGGGGTTGGCATCATTCCAGCCGGTTCCAGCCACCGGATCGCCGGGGACGCGGTACATGGTGCGTTCGCCGGTCTGCGGGTTGGTCCAGGGGGTGCCTTCCGGATGCTGCGGACGCGGTTTGTAACCGCGCAGCAGGTTCCACCACTGCAGGGTGCCGTTATAGTTACGTTGGGTAGGATCCGAGTCTTCCTGGCCAGCGGCAAAGAAGGCAAAGGAGGTCATGCCCAGGTTCTTCTTGTCGGCGACGGGCTTCAAACCGAAAATACCCGTCTCACCGGGCGCATCCACCAGCGGGCCGGCGAAAAAGTCGTATCCGCCCGCGGGAGGCGGATAACCGGCCTGGGAGTACGTGGCGTCCACGGAAGAGGCGTTATAGCAGTAGCCGAGGCTCAATGTGGTATCGCAAGCCGCAAAGTCATCGCCGGCTTCGCCCAAGTCCGGATCCGACCATTGGCAAACATAGAGATTATCAATGGTGGCATTGGCGGGCGTCTCGGCGCGGCCTTTATAGATCATGCGGAATTGTTTGAAAATGATATTGCCCATGGCATCGGCGCGTTTGTATGCCCACAGGGTAGTCTGGAGTTCGACACCTACCGGGGGCGAGCCGTATAAACCCGTGGTTGCGGATTCGGTGAGATCGTTGACCACGAGCCAGACCACCTGGTCGCCATCGGCATAGCCCGGTTCATCCGCTTGCGGATAGACTTTCGGGCTGCCATCGGCATTGAATTGCGGGGTATATTTGCCATCGCCATCGGCATCATAGAAAGGTGCGCCCTTGTAGGCCGGCCAATCGATCCAGTCGGCTTTGTAGGTCGCGCGAATCTGCGAGATCTGCCCGGGTGTGACATCAGCGGCGTTGATGCTGTAGATTTCAGCGGCATCGAGACGCAACGCATCATCCGTGGCTACGGCAAAATCGCGGCGCACGCGCCAGAGGCGATCGACATTTTTAGAATCGTCGAGATTTTCTGCCACGCCTTTGGAGAGAATGGCGCCCGGGACCGTACCGATGCTATAGGCTTGTCCACCGACGCGAATGACCGGTTCTACACCGTCATTCACCTCACCACCAAAAATGAATCCATCCTGATAGATAACTGCGGTCGAGGGAGTGCTGCCACGCGGATAGAACAAACCCGAGTTACCATTGGGCTGATTGGCTGACATTCCATCAGACCATATCCACAGGGCGACATTGCCGATGTTCACCAGCGTACGGTTCATATAGTCGGAGCTGGCTTTGTTCAAGGACGCTGCCGGCAAACTTCTCCCCTCAATCTTCGCATAGCTGGGTGTTGTTTGCACAAACCAGCACACGCTGAGGATGAGAAGAAGGATTACTAGTTTTTTCATTCGTGACCTCCGTGAGTACAATTACTTTTCATGGGTCTTAACCGCTTCAAATCAATCCAATCCTGCGACAACGATCATCGCAGTGATATCGCTGAAATTCCACAAGAAATTAGAATTCCAGGCGAATGCCGGCGCGGATTTGGCGCGGCACGCCAAACAGACGTCCCGAAAGCGCATTGGCGCCGTTGCCGGAGAGGTTGATGGCGTCGTATAAGGCCCAGAATTTCTCACCGCCATTAGCAGCTGCAGTGGAAGCGCTGGTTTTGGTATCGGCCTTGAAACCGTCATCCCAGGCATTGCCGGTACGCATATAAACGTTCTCAACATTGCGTTTGTCGGTCAGGTTCATGGCATAGACATACAGATTTGCCGCGACCGGGCCGAGATCAAACGTTTTGTCGAGGCGCAAATCAATGGTATAGTTCCAGGGGGTCATCGAGCTGTTGACCGATTCGAGCGGGTTGCGGTTACGGGTGTCGCCGATTTCGCCGCCGTCGCTCGCGTCCTGCTGGCCAAAGGCGCCTTCGCGCAGGGTGTAGGGATGGCCGCTCTGGAATTTGAAGAGGAGGTTCAGACCGAGTTGTTCGAGAATCGCGCCGCCATCATCCTTGCCAAAACGGTAATCGAAATTAACCGAGCCGACGTGCGGACGGTTGAAATCGAGCGGGCTGATGATAGTGGGAACGTTCGTGCCCTGTTCGGTGCCGGCAATGGAAGAGCCGGAGACGGAACCGGTGCCGAGGGCCGCCGAATAGGTGTAATTCACCTGACCGGCGATGCGGTTGGTGCGGCGCAGCGTCATCGCAAACTCGATGCCCTTGGTGGTGGCAAAGTCGCCATTGACGAGGACATTGTAGTAAGCGATGGCGTCGGTCGGACCGCCCTGATAACGGCTGGTCGTGATCCAATCCTGAATGTCCTTGTAGAAAACCGTGATGTCAAAGGAGGCGTTGTCAGCGAACTGCTGGTTGAAACCGATCTCATACTGGGTGGTTTGCTGTGGTTCCAGTCCAAAACCCGGAGGAGTTGTGAAAAAGTTTCCGCCCTGGAAAACCATGTCATACCATCTCATGTTAAAATAGAGTTGATCGAGGCGCGGCGCCTGGATGAACTTGCCGAACTGCACGTGGAAGACGGTGCGGTCGGTGGCCGGGAACGCCAGGCCCAGACGCGGGCTCACGTACATCTTGCCCTTCTTTTCGATGACTTCATCGGCGATCAGGGTGTGGTTGGTCTTGTCCCAGGCGGGATTGAGCGCATCTTCGAAGGTGAAATCATCGTTGTCGATGTAATCGACGCGCACGCCGGCATTGATCACCAGCTGCTTGGCTTCGAATTTGTCCTGGATGTAAAAAGCACCGTACACCGGGTGTTTCGGGCCATCGAGACCGTTGATGTTGTCATCGATTTCGTTGCCCCACATGTCATAGCCGTAGCCGGTCTGAGCGGTGGAGACCATGAGCGTGCCATAGTCAGCCAGGTCGCCCGCCAGCGCACCGGCGTAGAGATCGGGGCTGTTGAGACGGTTGGTGAACATGGGGAATGGCGCAGCGCCAAAGGTGCGTATGCTCCAGCGTTGGACATCACCGCCGAACTTGATTTCATGGTTCTTGTACTGCGTGGTGAAATCGTATTTGGCGCTCATGTAGTTACGTTTGGCCTTGCCATAGCCGTCCGGCGTTCCAGTCGGTTCAAAATTGAAGCCATAGAGATCAACGGTGTTGCCGACATTGGCGGTGGACCATTTCTTGTAGGTGATGCCCACCGCGGCATTGGCCAGCGAGTCGGCATACTTGTAGAAATCATCCTTGAAAATGGGATCGTAATTTTTGGTGCGGTAATCGAAATAATCAAAACTCAGTTCATGATAGGTGCGCGGATTGACAATGTGCGTCGCCTTCAGGGTGTACAGGCCTGTGCTCTGTTCGGTCAGGCCGATGCGTTCCAGATTGAGCAGTTCGATGGTGCCGTTGTTGGGCGACAGCACGTCGGCGTTATTCTGGAATTTGGTGTACGACAGGTTGCTGGCGAAGCGCAGACGGAACTTGGACGCGTCGTAAACCAGGGTTCCGGCGCCCAGGAAGGTGTTGCGGTTGTTCTCATTGTTCCAGTTGTCCAGCGTCTTGATGGGCTTGGTGATGACTTCATTGAAACTGGTCGTGACCAATGGGAAGTTGTTCAGGTCGACAAACGTCGGCGCATGATTGAATTCAAATCCCTTCCAGTAATGCGGATTATCATCGGCCCAGAAGGTGTTCTGGCCGGCCAGGAAGAATTTCAACTTTTTGTTGGTATAGGGAACCGGTCCGGAGGCGGTGGCGGTATAATCGCTGTAGCCGAAGGAAGAGGTGCCCAGGAATTTTTCGCCGGGTTTGGCAAAATTGTCGGATTCAGCCGACAGGGTGAAACGGTAATCCGGCGTGCCCGAACGCAAGCTGGAGCGGACGATACCGGCATTGGCGCCGCCGAATTCGGCGTTGTAACCGCCGGCCTGAACCTGGAACTCTTCCAGAGCGTCCGGAATGATGGTGACCAGGTTATTGCCGTTCATGACGTCGCGGGTGCTGGCGCCTTCGAGCATGTAGCCGATTTCCTCGGAGCGGCCGCCGCGGATGTAAATTTGGTTATCGCGCGTGACCACGCCGGGCTGCAGAGAGACGATGGCGTTGATGTTGCGCGCGGGGATGTTTTTAAAATCTTCGAAACGTTCAATGCGCACGGCATTGGTGGCGCTTTTCATCACCAGGGGGCGTTCGGCCACGATGGTGATGTCACCGGCATCCACCGCCTGGCTGGGCAGATCAAAATTCGTCGTCGTGGTCAAGTCGCCGTTGACGCCGATATTTGTGATCGTAACCGTGCGATAGCCAACAAAAGAGGCGCGGAGGGAGTAGACACCGGCCGGAACGTTCAGCATCAGATAGCTGCCGTTCACATCGGTGACAGCACCCATGGAGGTGCCCACGACCAGGACGTTCGCGCCAGGCAAGCCTTCACCGGTCTCTTTGTCGACTACTTTACCAGTAATCTTGCCTGTGTCTGCTCCGAACAGCAGAGCAGGCAGCAGCAGAGTGCAGATGAGGGCAAATACGAATTTAAATTTCATAGAATAGCCTCCGTCTTAAACACACTATACGATAAAAGGCATCGTATCCAGATCATTAATTGTCTTGTAGTACCAGCGCGGTGAGCGTGCCATTGGCGAAACTGCCCACAATGAGGACCGTGGTGCGAATATTGCCAAGATACACAGGCGTGGTATACACGGCTTCTTCCGTGCCCGCCTTGTAAACGGTCATATCCCAGGTGCCGACGGGAAGTTTGGCATAAGTGCCCTGAACGCGGTAGCCCACGCCACCCCAGCCGATTTGATCGAGCAGATCGGGGTTTTGGGATACAAAGACAATATCCACGCTGCCGGCATCCGGTGAACAATGCACCGGGCGAACCGCACCGGCCTTGAGGCTGACGGTGTCATGAACCGCAACGCCATCAACCCAGGACTGATGATACCATTTTACCTCTTCAGAGAACGCGGCGTTATCGAACATGCGGCGCTCCTGCAGCTTCAGGTAGGTGCGCTGCAGAGGATCGCCCTCAGCGTTCAATAGAATAAAACTGCCACGGTAATCAGTGGACATGGAGACGATGACTTCTTCTCCATTGGAGAGAACGAGATTTTTGGTGCCAGACGTGTACTCCTGATGAGGAATTACGCCTTTGAAAGCGAGATTGCCGAGCGCTTTGCCATCCACCGTCACGCCCACTTGATTCATGTCAGTGGCGGCGTGGATGATCCGGTACTCTGCTTGCAAGCCTGGAGGCGTCGGACCTTCCGATGGAACGTCCACACAGCTTGAAAGCAGAGCGATAATGAGCAAAAACGCTCCAATCAGTAAGAAGGTGGTTCTTTGTTTGGTCTTCATATTCATGCACTCTCCTTTGTACTTTCACCTACCGATGAGGTTTAGGTTGATTGTGTGCCACTTGCTTTGAAACAAATCACCTCCCATTGCGTATAATGAGTTGTTTAGTGAGTTGCTGTTGTTTTATTGTTTCTGTATTTGGATTTTGATCACTTCTGCCAAACCCTGCACCATCATGCAGGCATTTATTCAACAGCTCCCGCCTTCCACCACAAATCCCACATGATCGTGCAGTTGGAAGTCAAGGTTTTTTTCTTATTTTATATATAGAACACATACGGACGGAAACACGAGCACAAGCACCAAAAAGGGACAACAAATAAATATAACACTCTAATACCTATGATAAAAAGTACAGGCAAAGACAAATCCGCCTTCACTTTCTTTCGCTAAAATAGGTTCATACGGTTATTTAAATTCGTTTTAATGGGCAAGAGCATTGAAATGTTTATGCTCTCTCGTATCATGGACAGACGGGTTGGTGTATCTTCAAAGAAAACAGGTTGATGAAGGAGATTTATCGGAACACTTTTTAAGCTAAAGCGAATCAAGCACTTATACATAGATTCGAGACCTTTTTAAGCTCGTGTCGTCTAATACATGCCAAATATAAACAAAATCTTGATAGGCGTCAAGTTTTTTTTATGTTTTTGGCACAATTTGACTTTATTTTTCTTTGCCCACCAGGTATCCCTGCAAGCGCCGCCACAGTGCGTCCTTCCCGCTTCCCGTCTTTGCGGAGTAAGGTATTAATTCCCCGATTGCGACCCTCTTTTCTGCAGCCGTTAAAACTTTCAGTTGTTTTTGTAATTGCAGGTTCGACAACTTGTCCGTCTTCGTCGCCACCACGAGGCAGGAGAGATCCTGGGCGTGTGCCCATTCAAGGAGTTGGAGATCGAGGTCAGCCAGTGGGTGGCGAACATCCACCAGCACTACCAGCAATCGCAGCGCCTCCGCAGCCGTCAGATATTGTTCTATCAAGCCCTGCCAGGCTTGTCGCAGCGTCTTGGCGGATTTGGCATATCCATAGCCCGGCAGGTCGACCAGATAGAATTTTTTGTTGATGAGGTAAAAATTGATGGTTTGCGTTTTTCCAGGCGTGGCGCTGACGTACGCCAGACGCAGGCGGTTGACGAGGGAGTTCAGCAGACTCGATTTGCCGACATTCGATCTTCCGGCAAAGGCGATTTGCGGCAAATGATCCCGTGGCAAATCTTCGACCCGGGCCACGCACCGGGCAAACTCAATGGAGGTGATCTTCATCATCTCTCCCTGGCGCTGGAATAAGAGTACCGCATGATTTTATCTGCGCCTGGACCTCTCAGCGGGAACATATGACCTCCGTTGTCAGCCATGATAATCTCCCGCAGAGGCGCAGAGACGCAGAGGCAACCCCAAAAACAATATCACCGGCTGCGTCAAAATCACTCCAAGTTCATGCTTTAGCATGGTCTCAATTGGATTAATTCGTGGTTGATTATATCTACAAAAAGTAAATTATTCGATAGCGAAAGCTCTCCCTGCAAATACTCCAACCAGGGGACATCTTTTGTCCCCCCGATGGTTCACCAGCTATGCCGCGGATTCCACCGTATCTTTATCCGGACCGGACGTTTTTCGCCGTTTATAGACCGGTTCCCCCTGCTTTTTCACCACATCAACGGTGATGCGGCAGGCGGTGATCTCCTTTTGCGAAGGCAACTGATACATGATGGAGAGCATGGTTTCTTCCATCACCGAGCGCAGGCCGCGCGCGCCGGTGCGCCGCTTGCGGGCGATGCGCACCATTTCGCGCAATGCGTCCTCATCGAACTCGAGCGCAACATTGTCCAGAGCCAGCAGCTTGATGTACTGTTTGGTGAGGGCATTCTTCGGTTCCGTGAGTATTTTCAGCAGCGCCTCATCGTCCAACTCATCCAGGGTGCAAAGCACCGGCAGGCGTCCGATCAACTCCGGGATCAGGCCGAACTGCAGCAGATCTTCCGGCTCGACCTGATGCAAAATGGCGCTGATTTTTTCTTTCTCATTTTTGCTGCTCTCGGCCCCGAATCCGAACGATTTTTTATCCAGGCGGTTGCTGATCAGCTTCTCCAGCGACTCGAAGGCGCCGCCGCAGATGAACAGAATATTCTGTGTGTTGATATTGATGAATTCCATCTCGGGATGTTTGCGGCCGCCCTTGGGCGGCACCGACGCCACCGTACCTTCGAGAATCTTCAGCAGCGCCTGCTGCACGCCCTCGCCCGAGACATCCCGGGTGATGGAGGGATTGCCGCTCTTGCGCGAAATCTTATCCAGCTCATCGATATAGACGATCCCGCGTTCGGCGCGCTCGAGATTGTAATCAGCGGCCTGCAACAAACGCACGAGGATGTTTTCGACATCTTCGCCGACATAGCCGGCCTCGGTCAAAGTGGTCGCATCCGCGATTGTGAAAGGCACCTGGAGAAAGCGTGCCAACGTCTGCGCCATCAACGTTTTTCCGGTTCCGGTCGGGCCGATCAGCAATACATTGCTCTTTTCCAGCAGCACCTCGTCGCTGGCGGTGGTGCGATCGATGCGCTTGTAATGGTTATAGACCGCGACCGCGATGGTTTCCTTGGCACGGTCCTGGCCGATGACAAAACGATCGAGCTCTGTCTTAATCTGCGCGGGAGTCGGGAGCGGGCCCAGTGTGGTAAAGGTGCGGCGCGATTTTTCGCGCGCGACAATTTTATCCGCAATGGCGACGCATTCATTGCAAATCGTCACATCCGGCCCGGTCACGATGGTCTCCACCTGCTGACTGTTCTTGCCGCAGAAGGAACAAATCACCAGACGCCGGTTCCCTTTGTTGCGTTGATCCATCATGATAAATCCTATTTGGACTTTTTGGCTTTTTGACCATCTTTGCGGATCATCAGATCATCGATGATGCCGTATGCTTTGGCTTCCTCGGCGCTCATGAAAAAATTCCGGTCCGTATCCTTGATGATGCGTTCCATGGGCTGGCCGGTGTGATGCGCCAATATCTCATTCAATTTTTCACGAATGATCAATATCTCTTTGGTCTGAATTTCAATGTCGCTGGCCTGCCCCTGGGCGCCGCCCATGGGCTGGTGGATCATCACGCGTGCGTGCGGCAGCGCGAAACGCTTGCCCTTGGTGCCCGCCGTCAGCAGCAGCGCGCCCATGCTCGATGCCTGGCCGATGCAAATCGTCGAGACATCCGGCTTGATGTGCTGCATGGTGTCATAAATTGCCAGGCCGGCGCTCACCAGGCCGCCCGGGCTGTTGATATAGAGATAGACATCCTTTTCCGGATCTTCGGCATCCAGGAAAAGCAGCTGCGCAATGGCCAGACTCGCGACCGTGTCGTCAATGGCTGTGCCCAAAAAGATGATGCGCTCCTTGAGAAGACGCGAAAATATATCGTAAGCACGCTCCCCGCGGCCCGTCTGTTCAATGACGATTGGAACCAGTCCCATATTTTCTCCTTAGCAATTCACCGGTTAAACACCTGAACAATATTTTGCATACCCCTGCAGGAGGGCTCTCCAGAGCCCGATTCGCTCCTCTGTGTCTCCGTGCCTCAGTGTTGAAAAAGATCAACCACAGGGACACAGAGGCAAAGAGAAAAAAATGCAAAGTTGGGCCCCATATGCCAGACGGAGCCCAACACCCCAGACGCGGCCACACAACCTGCCGCATGCTGAAAAACTAAGCCTGTGCCTCTTGCTCGGGATACAGAGGTTTCTTCACCTCTTTTATTCTGGCCTGTGAAATCAGAAATGCCTGAACCTTCTCGTCCTCCATCTCGTCGCGCAGCCGCTCCTTCTGCTCTTTGCTGTTGCGGATTTCTTCCGCCCGCTTGGCGGCTTCCTCCCCCTGGGCTGCAACGCTTTTCAGGCGCTCCTCGACCTCTTCATCGCTGACGCTGAGCTCGAACTGCTTCACCATTTGTTCGCGGATCAAATACCACTTGACATTGCGAACGGCGCTGGCGCGATAGTAGCTGCGCAGTTCATCCTCTTTGACCGATTCCTTGCTTTTCTTTTTGAAATCACTGACCAACAGTTCGATATAATTTTCCACCATGGAAGTCGGCGCCTCAATGTCCACGGTCTTCACCAACTCATCAATCAGGGCATGTTCGAACCGGGAGCGCGTCTCCATCTCCGCCTGAGCTTCCAGGCGCTTCATGATATCCTGTCGCAATTCCTCCAGGGTGGTAAAGGGACCAATATCCTTGGCGAACTCATCGTCCAGTTCAGGCAGACGTCTCTCTTTGATCTCCTTGACCTTGACCTGGAAAAAATGCTCCTCGCTGGCAATGCCCTTTTCTGCGTCCGCCGGCGTGGTCCATTGCAGACGACGCTCGTCTCCTGTTGTAACACCAACCAGCTGTGAAGTAATTTCCGGACGCTCCTCCTGGAGCCACACCACCTCATTTTCATAATGCTTGCCAACGACCGCAATGCCGTTGTGATCGACTTCCTGCATATCCGCGACCACATAATGCCCCACCTGGGCTTCGCCCTCAACGTTGAAGACCATGGCATGGCGCGATTGCAATGATTTCAGGGTCTTTTCGACATCGGCTTCGCTGACAGTCAAAACTTCTTTTTCCACCTCCATGCCCTTATAACCGCTGACCTCAAAGACCGGCCGGATGTCGAAATGCAGGGTGAAGGTCAGGCCTTTCTCCGCGTCAAACTGCAGATTGTGGACTTCGGGGGTATTGATAAAATCAAATTCATTTTCCTTGAACAGTCGATCATAGGCTTCACGAATATAGGGATTGAACACATCTGATTCAATGCTCTTGCCGAACATTTTTTTAATCAGATGCGCAGGAACACGCCCTTTACGAAACCCCTCCAATTTCACAGATTTTGTGTAAAGCGCATATTTTTCATCCAGTTGCGGTTTCACTTCCTCAGCAGGAACCGAAAAATCGACCGCCCGGTGCCAGTTTGGTTGAACGTTGATTTGATATTCCAAGGATCCATCCTTATGAGTTAGTTATAAGTTAAGCCTTGATTTTCCATATTACCATGCTACTTGTGAGAAAAAAAATCGCCGAATGCCATCTGGGTGCATGCGACGAATGGTCCTGTAAATAAAGGGCATCGGCTCGTGTTACGGGGTATCGTGCGAGAGGGGGGACTCGAACCCCCAAGTCCTTAGGACACTAGATCCTAAGTCTAGCGCGTCTGCCAGTTCCGCCACTCTCGCCAAAACACGGATAGTAATATAGAAAATTTGCCCCTCAAAGTCAATCGCTTTTTGGACGGCGAAGGCAGTAACGGCTGGTCACCCGCACATTGCGGGGCGCAGCAGGCTCAGCGGCTGGTCACCCGCACATTGCGGGGCGCAGCAGGCTCAGCGGCTGGTCACCCGCACATTGCGGGGCGCAGCAGGCTCAGTGGCTGGTCACCCGTACATTGCGGGGCGCAGCAAGCTCAGCGGTTGATCACCCGCACATTGCGGGGCGCAGCAGGCTCAGCGGTTGATCACCCGTACATTGCGGGGCGCAGCAGGCTCAGCGGTTGATCACCCGCACATTGCGGGGCGCAACAGGCTCAGCGGTTGATCACCCGCACATTGCGGGGCGCAGCAGGCGGCGTCACATCCACATCCGCGCTCTGGCCTAAAAATCGAAAACGCATGGCATCCGCGAGCACCACGCCGTTGACGCCCGTATTATGGAGTTTCACCGAGCTGACATGTCCCGCCGGAAAATAAACCACGCCCAAGCGGTTCCATTTTCCATAATTTTTATTCTGATTGATCTGTCCCGTACTCTTGACCTGATTGTTGACGATGATTTGGTACGGCACATTGCTCGCCTCCAGCACGTTGCTCTCGCTGCTGCCCGCCCAGCCATGCCATTCGCTGATTTCATAATATCCGGCAACCCCGATCATCGGGGTGAACGTGGCGGTTGAGGGGGTAGCCGGATCACTGGCTGCCGCATAACCGATGCCGTCCTTGCTGTCGTCGCTCCACTGCGAGAAACAGGGATTTCGCGCGTCGTTGAACACCTGGGTCGAAGGATCTTTGATCTCGCTCCAACTGCCGCTGAGCACCACCGGACTGCTGGCGGGTGAGGTATCGTTATTGAAACAATTGCCCACGAAAATATCCGAAACAACGGTGTCCGGCGCCGTGACCAGAATGATGCCATCCCCTTTGATGTATTTGGGGCGGTCCGCGGCGGTTCCCTGCAGGGTCACATTGGTGAATCGTTCTCCGTTATTGAATACGGGATCCTGTCCGGCGAGCAGGCGAAAATAGGGACCCGCATACCCCGTCAGAGTGCGCAAATCCGCATCCGCTACGGTGATGTTATTGCCGGTGGGATTGCTGATGGCAACGCCGCGCTCGTAAAATCGCGCCCAGGTGCCATTGTTCATCTTTTGCGGCGCGGATACCGGCTGGCCGAGATCGGTATCAAATTCATCGTAATAGAGCGAGATATAATAGTAATCGCCAAAGGTGCGGCCGTAATAGCTGCCCGCCATCAAAGCTGTGGTGAGACCATAACGCATGTACGGAAACTTGTTCTTGGAATAATCACGGCGGTTTTCAGGATCATAATCCTCAATCATGGTATAGACAGGATTATGTTTCGCTTCCCAGAGGCGATTCACCCGCAGCATGTCTTCCCAGGTGGACGCGAAGCGCATGAAACCTTCCCACATCATGCCATCGCACAACTCCAGACTGGCGCCTTCCAGCACAGAACCGCAGTTGATGCCGATGACAGCCGGTTTGCCCGGATTCACCTGCAGGAGTTTTTCCCGTTCGTAGGTGAGCATTTTATCGACCCCGTCCGCCCACTGCTGATTGAACCAGGCCAGACCATGCTCGTCAAAATCATTGATGTGATTATAATCGATGTCAATACCGCCGCTGATATCATCGGGCCAGAAAGCAAAACGGAACGCATCATAAAAAACACCATCAAAATGGCTGAAATCCTGTTTGGCCGGATCAAATCGTTTATCGATAAAGTGCTTCCATACGGGAATGCCATTCACCAGCGGCGCAAAAGGGGTTATGTTCTGCAGCATGCCGAATCCCACAAAGCGAACCGGCGTTTTGAGGGTATCGCCAACAGCATGAACGCGATGCAGCGAGAGATCGCCCGTGGTGGTGACGCCGGTAAAGCTGGTATCGGTGAGGCCGGAATAGATGAACCATTCATCCCCGCCGATCATCGCGAAACGGTAGGCATCCTTGGCCGTGGGGAATCCCTCGGTGCTGGTGACGAATATCTCCTTATCGCCGGGACTGGCTGCTTTGGTCAGCCGCGGCGTTTGATGACGATAGATGAAACATTCCGGCGCAAAACTGCCGGGCCAGACGCCCTGGCGGCTGGTGCCCAGGATGAGGGTATTGGGATTGAGTTTGCGGATGCGATCATTGAGCGCATACGCATCCGGTCCGGCGCCACCGTGTATGGCCAGATCGTAGCGCGAAAAGAAATGTTCTATCGCACCGCCCGAAATCCCGGCCGGACGTTGAAACATGATCTTGGGGAACGAGGCAGGATCCTTCTGCGCCCATGTTGAACCAGCCATCAGGACGATAAAACCCAGTATCAGCAGCGCACTTTTTTTATGCATTCCCATCACAACCTCACGACTTCTTTGTGAACTTTTTATCGTTGTTTTCCAGACAATTCATTGTTTTCGCGCTCTGATAAAAGAGCACGGGTATGGCGCAGGTCCCGTTCGAGTATGGCCGTATGCGAAATCAACTCCTGGATACGGTCTGAGAGTTCCGAAATCCTGATCGAAACGTGCAGCACATAGACCATCAAGAAAAATATCACGCCGACGATGATGATGAATGAGGCATCGGTGATCTGCAGCAGGCTGGCGAGATATTTGTAAAACTTTTCAAAAACGACAATGCTCAGGAAAATGAGCGCCACGCTGAACCAGAGAAAAATATAAAACGGCTTGACCGATTTACGCTTGATCAATGCAAAAAAAACCGCAAAGAAGAACAGCGCGGAAATAAAAGCGAGAATCTTGAAATTAAAGGGCATGAGAAATCTCCTTGATCCGCTTGCGCTGCAGCAGGACGCCAAAAATGGAGATCAGGCTGTAGA
The DNA here is from genome assembly GCA_963169875.1 of Candidatus Zhuqueibacterota bacterium. Lineage (GTDB taxonomy): Bacteria > Zhuqueibacterota > Zhuqueibacteria > Residuimicrobiales > Residuimicrobiaceae > UBA2214. The sequence goes on along the minus strand of CAUJEL010000147.1, from coordinate 3,282 downwards.
TCGGAAATTTGATCATTTTTATCAGATTGAACTCGGATTTTCCGCTCTGCCGCGGCCGCATGACCACCGGCACCTCGCGAATGCGCAATCCGGCAAAGGCGGCGATGAGCAGCATCTGCGCGCAGGCTTCATACTCGTGGCGGTATTGCCTGGCAAAAAAAGAGATCGCACGCCGGTTATAGGCGCGAAATCCAGAGGTCAAATCCGTTATTTTCTGCCCGGCGAGCCAGGAGATGAGTCCGCCGAAGGTGAAAATGCCCACGCGGCGAAAGAAAAAGGACTGAAAGCCCTCTTTTTCGATGAAGCGGGAGCCGATGACGATATCCGCTTCCCCATCCAGAATCGGCTGCACCAGTTTATGCAGCTGCGCCGGATCATGCTGATTATCCCCGTCGAGATGGCAATAGATATCGTAATCGTGACTGTGGCTGTACTGCAGCGCCGTCTTGATGACGCCCGCGCTGCCGCCGGTATTCACCGCATGGGCGATATAATCGACACCAGCCTCCTGCACCAGCTCCAGACTGCGATCGCTGGACGAGTTGTCCACCACGACAAGATCCGCGGTGATGGAAGCCGTTTCGCGAAAGGCGCGAATGCAGTTGAGAATCTCCCGCTGCTCATTGAAATTGGAGATGATGGTGACAATTTTCGCGCTCATTTCAGCTCCCTCGCCGGATTTCCCGCCACCCTGCTGCCGGCGCTAACATCCCGGGTGACGATGGCGGCCGCGCCCACAAGTGCCCCATCACCGACACACTTGTCCGGCAAAATGGTCGCATTGGCGCCAATATAGCACAACTGACCGATTTTTACACGTCCTAAAATCACCGCATTGGGCGCAATGGTCGTGAAATCACCAACGCTGCTGTCATGCATGATGTTTGCATAGGTATTTATTTTTACTATATTTTCTATAGTCGCTCCAGCCGAGATATTGGCCCCATATTGCACCACCACCCCCTGGCCCAGCCGGGCAGAACGCGAAACCATGGCCCGGGGATGAATAAGCGTTGCAAATTTCCAGCCAATTTTTGCATACTGCGCCGCGAGGCGCTGTCTGACCACGGGCGCATCCGGCGTCAGAATGAGCGGCACGCGTCCATAGCGGGAGAACAAGGCGGGCGCATCCGCATCCGTGCCAAGCACCGGATAGCCCATGAAAGTATCCGCATCCATGGTGTCGATGATGCCGGCGATGGTGCATGCACACTGCTCAGCCAGTTCCACGATCTCGTGGAATCCGCCCACCAAAATGATATCCTTGCTTTCAGCCATGTGATCACCGCGTTCTTTGCAGTGCATCTGCAAGCGCGCCGCAGATCTTTACAACCTGATCTTCGCGCAAAGAGCTGTACAGGGGCAGGGTGATTTCATGATCAGCAGCGAATTCGGTCCTGGGCAGTTCACGGCGGAACGGGCGATAGATCGTGAAGCGGTGCACGGCCGGATAATGCACGCTGGTCTGAATCCCGCTTTCAGCAAGTGCCGTACGGATCGCATCGCGGCGTTCGACAGTGCCCTGCTTTAGCACAACCGGGAAAATATAATTGGAGACAAAACCCTGATGATCTTTGAATGGCACGGCGATTTCATCCACGGCCGCCAGATTTTCCAGATAACATCCGCGCAAACGTGCGCGTTGCTGCAAATCCGCGGGCAGTTTTTCCAGCTGCGCCTGTCCGATGGCGGCATGGAGATCGTCCATGCGGTAATTATAACCCAGCTCGATGACATCGTAAGCCGTGCTGTGGCCCCTGGCACGTTCATAAGACAAGGAGGTCATGCCATGTGAACGCAGCAACCGCAGCCGGGCGTCATAGGCATCGTCATTGGTAACGATCATCCCCCCTTCCCCTGTGCTGATGTTTTTGTTGGAAAAAAAACTGAAACAGCCGAGATCACCCAGGGTGCCCAGTTTGGCGCCGCGGTATTCGGACAGAGGGCCGTGACAGGCATCCTCTATCACGTGCAGGCCCTGTTTATGCGCCAATACGCGTATCTTATCCATGTGGCAGGGGAAGCCGCCATAGTGCATGACCATGATGGCGCGCGTCCTGCTGGTGATCAGCGTTTCCACCTCATCCGCATCGATGGTCAAATCCTCTGGCCCGATGATATCCGCAAACACCGGCACAGCGCCCACATAGCGGATCGCATTGACCGTGGCGACAAAGGTCAGCGAGGGGGTGATGACTTCATCTCCGGGACCTATCTTCAATGTTTGCAGCGCCAGATGCAGCGCGGTGGTGCAATTGGCCAGCGCGATCGCATGCCGGACGCCCAGGGCTGCCGCAAAGGCGTTCTCAAAAGCCGTGGTGCGCGGCCCCATGGATATCCAGCGCGATCGCAGGGTCTCCAATACGGCCTGTTCTTCGCGTTCATCAAAATTCAGATCAAAGAGCGGTATTTCATAGGACATGGTTGCACTCGGACGTTATTAAGTTCGGATTCAGGCGCATGGATTCGCCTGTACGGGTATGGACACATTTGACTCAGACGTCATAAAATTCAAATTCAGACACAGGGATTCGGCTGTATGTGTATGGACACGTTTGACTCGGACGTTATAAAGTTCAGATTCAGGCGCATGGATTCGGCTGTATGGTATGGACACGTTTGACTCAGACGTTATAGAGTTCAGATTTATAAAAATGCGCGTTTTTTTGCAGCCATGCGATGGTCTCCAAAAGACCGCGCCGCAGCGTATAATCGGGCTTCCAGGCGGTCTCGCGCAGCAGTTTCTCATTGTTGCAGCGCAGACGCATGACTTCGCTGTTTTGCGGACGCAGCCGCTGCGCCTCGGTGTGAATTTCCACCTGCGTCCCCATCAGTTCAGCGATCAGATGAACCAGATCGCCGATGCTGATTTCCTCGTTCATGCCGATGTTGGTGGCCTGCCCGATCAGACCCGGCGCCGCGGCGATGGCGCGGAACCCCGCGGCTGTGTCTTTGACAAACGTCAAATCGCGCGTCGGCGTGACATTGCCGATCTTGAGCACTTTTTGTCCGTTTAAAATCTGGGTTATGATGGTGGGAATGATGGCGCGCGCGGACTGGCGTGGCCCGTAGGTGTTAAAGGGCCGGACGATCCGCACCGGCAACCCGAACGACAAAAAATAACTCAGCGCCAGTTGGTCCGCACCCACCTTGGTGGCCGCATAAGGAGATTGTCCGACTGCGGGATGCTTCTCGTCAATGGGCGCATACTGCGCGGTGCCATAGGTCTCGCTGGTGGAGGTGATGAGCACATTGCCGGTCCCCAGATTGCGCGCGGCTTCG
>CAUJEL010000146.1 GCA_963169875.1 Candidatus Zhuqueibacterota bacterium | reverse complement strand
CGCGCCAAAGAGGAGAAGAATGTCGGGCCGTTTGTGGACGATGTCCTGATAGTGCGCCAATTCAAAGAGGTTGGCCAACGAAACGCCATGGGACATGAACCGTTTGTGAAAATAGGCGAAGGCCAGCAGTTTACCGATTTTGGCGGGGTAGCAGAACCATTCCTTGGGATTGATATCAATTTCGGCCAACGGATTGGCAGGCACCTCTTTGAAGAGCCCGGAACGGGTGTTTTTTTTCGGATAAAATATGACCGGGGGCTCCAGCAGCGTCAGCCGGATGAAAGGTATCTGGCTGAGGGGCCTGTAGGCCGCGGGGCAATCCCATTGGATGGCCTGGTTGAGGATGCCGACCTGTGCACCCGCGGGAAGCTGACGGTAGACCCGGAAGGGCGTATTGATGAGATTCTCGCATACGGTCCGGTACGTATGCAGGATGAGCTGGCGCAGGGTCTCATTGGCTTTGATAAACTGGGCGTGATGGATGCTGTCCCGGGTCCGGCCTCGGGTTTTGGGCGCCATGAGGACAATATAGCGTTCATAGGAGCGCCAAAAGTCGTATAGTCCTTCGACGAACTCGTAGACCATTTGCGGTTCTTGCAGGAATCGCGCAAAGGTCCTGTTCAGTCTGGAGACTTCGGCTGCGGTCTGGTTGCTGAGCAGCTTGAGCAGCTCCAGCATGGCACGAAAACACGCCAGGGGATTGGCTGAGGCGCAGCGGCTCTGCAGATAGCTGTGCAGATATGAATCCTTGTCCGCCAGGTTTTCCATGTAGCGGTGCAGGATGTGTTCGAACGGTTTGCTGCGCAGCAATTTGTCGACCGTCTCGCAGTAGACCGAAGAATAATCGACGATGACCTGGTCAGCATTGATGGAATAGCCATGTTTCATAATCAGATTCCTTCATTAGTTTGTTTGTGTTTTTAGTATTCTCTGCGTTGCCCGGTGTTGCCGGCGATTTGAAATTCACACTAAACGTTCAAATAATTTTGCACCCCTGCCGCAGCCTGACAGCCCTGGGCGATGGCCCTGACCACCAGCGATGCCCCAAGAACCGCATCTCCGGCGGCAAAGAGGCCCTTTACGCTGCTCATCTGCTGCTGATCCGCGAGGATATTTCCGCGTTCACTGGTTTTTAAGCCTGTTTCGCTCATCAGATTCGTTCTCTCCGCATGGAGAAACCCCATGGCCAGCAGCACCAAAGCGGCATCGATCAGCAGGGACGGTTTGTCGCTTTCCACGCTGGATGTTCCCCGCCATTTCAGTGCATTCAAACGGATTTGCTGCACATGGCCCGCAGTGCCGATGAACTCTTTGGCGGCCAGACTCCACAACCGTTCGCATCCTTCCTCGTGTGAACTCGTTGTTCTCAGGACACTGGGCCAAACCGGCCAGGGATTATCCGGCGTGCGCTGTTTGGGTGGTTTGGGCAGCAATTCGATCTGCGTCACCCTGGCGGCGCCCTGGCGGATGCAGGTGCCGGCGCAATCAGATCCGGTGTCGCCCCCGCCGATGATCACCACCTGCTTGCCGTATGCCGTCAATGCTTCTTTTTTACGGCCGGCACGGCCGGCGCTGCGGTGGTTTTGGGCGCACAGGAAATCCATGGCGAAATGAATTCCCTCCAGTTCCCGGCCTGGCACCGTCAGGTCGCGCGGCACGCTGGCGCCGATGGCTAAAATGATGGCATCAAACGAGCGTTGCATGTAATGCAGCGAGAGATCGGTTCCGGCCTCTACAGCTGTTTCAAAGATGACACCTTCGGCGCGCAGCTGTTCCAGACGGCGATCCAGAATCCATTTTTCCAGCTTGAAATCCGGAATGCCATAGCGCAGCAGGCCGCCGATACGGTCGTTGCGTTCAAAGACGATCACCTGGTGTCCATACCGCGCCAGTTGCTGCGCCGCCGCCAGGCCCGCGGGACCTGAACCGATGATGGCGACCCTTTTCCCGCTTTTTCTGGCAGCGGGTTGCGGCTTGATCCACCCTTCCTGCCAGCCGCGTTCGACGATGGCGCACTCAATTTGCCGGATGCATACCGGCGATTGGTTGATGGCCAGCGTGCAAGCCGTTTCGCACGGCGCGGGACAAATGCGTCCCGTCAACTCGGGGAAATTGTTGGTGCTGTGCAGCAATTCCAGGGCCTGTTTCCAGTGATGGGTATGCACCATCTCATTCCAATCTGGTATACGATTGTTAAGTGGACAGCCGTAGCTGTGACAGTGCGGAATGCCGCAATCCATGCAGCGCGCGGCCTGGTCCGCAAGAGCGCCCGGGGGCAGCGGCGTTTCAAATTCTTTGAAATCTGTGATTCGCTCGGCCACTCTGCGCTTGACGGGATCCTTTCGCGGAATGGTCATGAAAGCCGTTGTCCTAGCCATGGAACACCTCCTCTGTCACCGCGACGGTTTCCTGGTCCGGGGTTTCATCCAGACGCATGCGCTCCAGCGATTTTCGATAGTCGATGGGCATTACCTTGACGAAAAGCGGCAGATGCGCCTGCCAATTTTCCAGCAGCATCCTGGCGCGCGGACTGCTGGTGTAGCGGTAATGATCCTCCAGCAACCCCAGCAGTTTTTCGCTGTCTTCTTTTTGCCAGACGGGTTCAAGATCGACGGTATCGAGATTGCAGCGGGTGTCAAAGAGCTGCGACTCATCATAGACATAGGCAATGCCGCCGCTCATGCCGGCTGCAAAATTGTTGCCTGTGGCGCCGATGATCACCACCATGCCGCCGGTCATGTATTCGCAGCCGTGGTCGCCGATGCCTTCGACGACGGCGCGGGCGCCGCTGTTGCGCACCGCAAAACGTTCTCCAGCCACACCATTGATGTACATCTCCCCGGCGGTTGCGCCGTACAAGGCGACATTGCCGATGATGATATTTTCATGGGGTTGAAAGGTCGTGCCGATGGGGGGCACCAGGATGATGCGGCCGCCGGACATGCTTTTCCCGACATAGTCATTGGCATCGCCTTCAACGCGGATACAGACGCCGGGGGCGAGAAAGGCGCCCAGGCTCTGACCGGCACTGCCCTTCAAATTGAGTTGTATGGCGCCATCCTGCAGACCGGACGGACCGTATCTTTTCACGATTTCGCCGCTCAGCCGTGCACCCAACGTGCGATGCACATTGCGAACCGGCAAATCGATGCGGACCGGTTGCCGGGATTGCAGGGCTGGCTGGGCGCGACGAATGATTTCATGATCGAGCAGATCGGCATGATTCTGAACCGGCAACCGCAGACAACGTCTTGCTGCATGCGCGTGCGAGGGTTCCACGGCGAGCAACGCGGACAAGTCCAACTTGCTCGCTTTCCAATGATTGACATCACGGTTCATCTCGAGGCAATCGACACGACCGATCATTTCATCCATGGTCCGAAAACCCAACAGGGCCATATATTCACGCACCTCCGCAGCGATGAACCTGAGGAAGCGTTCAACATATTCGGGCTTGCCCTGGAAGCGCTGCCGCAGTTGTGGATCCTGCGTGGCAATACCCACGGAACAGGTGTTGAGGTGGCACTTGCGCATGAGCACGCATCCCAGCGTGACCAGCAGGGTGGTGCCAAAACCAAATTCCTCGGCACCCAGCAATGCGGCGATGATGACGTCGCGGCCGGTCTTCAACTGGCCATCGGTCTGGATGCGAATACGGTCGCGCAGGTGATTGCGGATCAAGGTTTGTTGTGTCTCTGCCAGACCCAATTCCCAGGGCAGGCCTGTGTGTTTGATGGAGGTGAGCGGCGAAGCGCCTGTGCCGCCATCATGGCCGGAAATCAGGATTAAATCCGCTTTAGCCTTGGCCACACCAGCAGCAATCGTACCGATGCCCACCTCGGAAACCAGTTTCACCGATACGCGCGCTTTATCATTAATGGCTTTGAGATCGTAGATCAGTTGCGAGAGATCCTCGATGGAATAGATATCGTGATGCGGCGGCGGTGAAATCAGCGTCACACCCGGGGTGGTATGGCGCACGCGGGCGATGTCTGCGCTCACTTTATGTCCCGGCAGCTGGCCGCCTTCGCCCGGTTTGGCGCCCTGTGCCATTTTAATTTGCAGCTCATCCGCGGATAGAACATATTCAGCCGTGACCCCGAATCGGCCGGAAGCGATCTGCTTGATGGCCGATCGTTTGCTGTCGCCGTTGGCCAGCGGCGTAAAACGGACCGGGTCTTCACCGCCTTCGCCTGAATTGCTGCGTCCGCCGAGCCGGTTCATGGCAATGGCGATGGCTTCGTGGGCCTCCTGACTGATGGAGCCAAAGGACATGGCCGCGGAAACAAAGCGCTTGACAATGGTCTCCACCGGCTCCACTTGTTCGATGGGGATAGAGTGACGCTTTTTGAACTGCAGCAGGCTGCGCAGCGTCACCCGATCCACCGATTGATCATCGATGAGCCGGGTGTACTTTTTAAACATGGCATGGTCGTTGGTGCGCGCCGCTTGCTGCAGGCTATAGATGGCCTCTGAACTCCAAAGATGCTTTTCTCCGCCCTTGCGAACCTGATACGTGCCGCCGGGATCGAGAAGTGCGTCAGGATCCCCCTGCGCTGGATAACCGCGGCCATGCCGCATCCTGGTTTCACAGGCGATCTCTTCGAAGCCGATGCCGCCGATGCGCGAGGCCGTCCCGCAGAAACAGCGGTCGATGACGGATTTGCCGATACCGACGGCTTCAAAAATCTGCGATCCAAAATAGCTGTGCAATGTGGAAATGCCCATGCGGCTGAAAGTCTTTAAGAGGCCTTTTTTGATGGCGGTGATGTAGGCATCCATGGCTTCATCCGGATTCAATGGGCGGCTGAGCAGCCCGGCTTCCGCAAGTTGGCGCACGGTGGTGAAAGCCAGGCAGGGACAGATGGCATCCGCACCATAGGCGATGAGCAGGGCAAAATGCATGACTTCGCGTGGCTCACCCGACTCGATGATCAGGCCCACTTTTTCCCGCAATCCCACGCCGATGAGATGGTGGTGCAGGGCAGCCACGGCCATGAGCGACGGAATAGGGGCGTGGTGTTCATCCATCCTTCGATCGGACAGAATCAGAAGCTTGGCACCGCGTTGGATATGGGTGACCGCCTGATCCAGTACTTTATCCAGACAGGTCTCCAGATCCTTGCCGCTGCCATTCGCCGGGAAGAGAATGTCGATGGAACCGGTGAGCAAATCGGGATGCCGGGCACTGTGCAGACGCTCCATATCGTCCATGGTGAGGATGGGGTGCGGAAGTTTAAGTCCGATCTTGCTGCCGGTCGTTTCTTCGAACAGGGCGATCTGGCTGCCGACGAAACTCTCCAGCGACATCACCAGTTCCTCGCGCAATGGATCGATGGGCGGATTGGTGACCTGGGCGAAGAGCTGCTTGAAATAGGTGAAGAGCAATTGCGGCCGCTTGGAGAGCACGGCCAGGGAGGCGTCATCCCCCATGGAACCGATCGCCTCCTGTCCCTGGGAGGCCATGGGGGTTATGATCCGTTTCAGTTCTTCATCGGTGTAGCCAAAGGCGTGCTGCTGCCGCAGCAGTTGTGCGGGATCTGCTGATGGCACGCTGGAGGGCATGAAAAGGCCGCGCAATTCGATGCGATTATCCTTGACCCAGCGGCGGTAGGGCTTTTGCCGGCTGACTTTAGCCTTGATTTCATGGTCGGGAACAACGCGGTTCTGCTGCAGATCGACGATGAACATCTTGCCGGGCTGCAGCCGTCCGCGGCGGAGAATCCGGTCGGGCGCGATGTCGATCACGCCCGATTCGGAGGCGAGGATGATGAGACCATCTCGGGTGATGGTATAGCGTGCCGGCCGCAGTCCATTGCGGTCGAGGGTGGCGCCGATGTAGCGGCCATCGCTGAATACCAGGGCCGCGGGTCCGTCCCAGGGCTCCATGAGCGCGGCGTGGTATTCGTAAAAGGCGCGTTTGTCCTCGCTCATCTGGATTTTGGGTCCATAGGCTTCCGGAACCATCATCATCATGGCGTGGGGCAGAGAGCGGCCATTCATCAGCATGAGCTCCAGGGCATTGTCGAAAATGGCGGAATCGCTGCCGCCGCTGACCAGGATCGGTTTTATTTTTTCAATATCTTCGCCCATTAAAGGCGAAGCGAGGCGTGATTCGCGGCTGCGCATGCGGATGATGTTGCCCTGCAGGGTGTTGATCTCGCCGTTGTGGGCCACATAGCGGAACGGTTGCGCCAGGTTCCAGGCCGGCATGGTATTGGTGCTGTAACGTTGATGAACAATGGCAAAGGCGCTGCGCAGCGATGGATCGCGCAAATCCGTGTAAAACGCTGCCAGCTGTGTTGCGGTCAACAAACCTTTAAAGATGAGGGTGCGGGTGGAAAGGCTGCAGATGTAAAAGGCTCCGGCCTCGGGTTCTTTCCGGGCGGAGATTTCTTTCTCAGCCAGGCGGCGGATCACATAGAGTTTTTGCTCAAAGTAGCTGAGGGATGTTTTTCCTGGCGCGATGAACAGCTGGCGGATGGAGGGTTGGGTGGTTTTGGCCAAATCGCCCAGCAAGCGGTCATCGATGGGGACTGAACGCCAGCCAAGAACCTGGCAGCCCTCTTCGGTGACGATTTTTTCAACGGTCCTGCAGCAGCGTTCCGCCAACTCAGGGTCGAGCGGCAGGAAAAGCATGCCCACCGCATAGAGTCCGCCGGGCGGCAGTGCAAAAGGAAGATGTCCGGCGCGGAAAAAGTCGTCGGGAATTTGCAGCATCATGCCCGCGCCGTCGCCGGTGGCCGTGTCGCCGCCGACGGCACCGCGGTGTTCCAGATTGGCGAGAATGGAGAGGCCGTTTTCGATGACTTCATGACGGGGATGGGCGTCAAGGTGCGCCAAAAAGCCGATGCCGCAGCTGTCGTGCTCATAAAAGGGATCGTACAACGAAGCGGTCCCGGTCTGCTGACGTGTGAGATAAGGGTATTCAACGGACTCGATTTTGCCGGGCATATAGCACCACCTGAGCAAAAATTCAAACAGCGATATTCGGATTATTCCGAATGAAGAAAGTGTGTGGTGGCTGCAAAGGGCTTCGAGGAATGAGAGTCGTTGACTGTGGAGATCGTTGTGTGAGTGGGAAACCTTATGCAGCCAGTGAAATCAATTCAGGCATTTTCGCAAAAGGTTTTTAATAGTATTTATGATGCGGTTCATCGCGGGCATCAGCGGGGCTGATGCCCGCCGGACATGGTTCACCCCGGTGGTGCGCGATTCCGCGCCCGTGGTGTTGAGGAAATATGTCATCGGGGTGTATTTCATATCCTGGCTTTCGCTTATTAAGACAAGATAAGAAATTCGAGGATAATAGCAAGAAAAAAATGTGGTGATTTTATTTTCCGGGGGGAGGGTACCTGATATTACCTTCTCATGTCATCCAGTAGGGACCTTTTAGCATGTACCCGCTGGGATGAGCGTTTTTAATGGCTCTGGCATAGACGCGTATTCATGCCGATACTCCTAAAAGATGCCTCCAGCATGACAAAAAAAGAGATGTCATCCAGTAGGGACCTTTTAGCAAAAACGCGCCTGGATAATCGTTTTTGATGGCTCTGGCGCAGACGCGTAATCATGCCGATACTCATAAAAGATGCCTCCAGCATGACAAAAAAAGGGATGTCATCCAGTAGGGACCTTTTAGCAAAAACGCGCCTGAATAAGCGTTTTTGATGGCTCTGGCGCAGACGCGTATCCCTGTGCCGATTTCCTATAGCAGCAGGACAGGCGGGGGGAGGCCAGACGCCTGATACGACTCGAAGCAGGTGCCGGATTCTGGTACTGCACACATCCGTTCGGCAGGAGGGGTATCGGGCACCTCAATCGGCGCGTCTGGCCAACCACTGCGGCAGTATCTTCATCAGGAAACTCTTCTTTTCTTCCCTGATTTTTCCCATGTCAAGTCCGATATAGGCCTGTGCTTTTGCTTTGGTCGAGATGTCAGGCATGGGAACAGGCTGCTGCACGCCCTGTTTGGACAGTATGATCGCCAATTCAACGCGCGCGGCTGAGGACTTTTCGATGGCGTTGCCGAGTATGCGCGCGCACTCCAGCGGCGTATGGAAGCTGCCGCCATGACTGGCGCCGACGAAATCCCAGCGCCACTGCGCCTGGCGGATCAATTTCTGCACCGCCGCCATCTGCTGGGTGGTGGCGCCGTGGTCGAGCGCCATCCTGGCTTCGATATGCGCTTTGGCTAAAAGATCCTCCGCCATACCGGCGAGCTGTCGCACCTTTTCCTGACGGTCGTAGACGTTCTGCGTGAGCGCCTGTTCGCTCTCGCGGTGACAGACCTGACACGAGCCTGCGATATTGCTCAAGGGACTGGTGATTTTATGGTTGGTGAATTTCACACCGCCTTCGGCGCGATAGGGCATGTGGCAGTCCGCGCACGACAGGCCCCGTTGATAATGGATGCCGAGCTGGAACAATTCCCAGTCCGGATGCTGTGCCTTGAGCATGGGGGTCCGGCTCAGACTGTGCGTCCAATCTACGTGTTCGATGGCGTCATAATAATTTTCGATCTCCTCGGCCGTCACGCCTTTATCCCATGGAAACGTGAGATATTTTTCAGCCTTGCCCTTGAAATAATACTCGACATGGCACTGGGCGCAGACCTGCGAGCGCATTTCCTGGTGGGTCGCGTCCTGGATTTTCACCCCGCGGCGCTCGTAGGCTTCGATGAGCGCCGGGCGCGTAATGCGCAGGTTCATGGTTTTGGGATCGTGACAGTCCTGGCAGCCGATGTTGTTTTGAATTTCGGGGCCGAGTTCTTCCCATGTCGCTTTATAAAAATTGGCGACACCCATCTGGTTCATCAACCGCGGCACATCGGTGCTTTTACAGGTCCAGCAGGTGCCGGGCTGCGGCACGCCGGTGCGCAGCGTATTGCGAATATCTTCCACAGCATGATAATGACCGCGTGACTGCGAATAATCGCGGCTGAACGCATAGCCCGCCCAGAGGATGACCAGGTTCGGATAGCGTTCCAGCATATCGATGGTGGCCGAGCCGCCGTGCAGACTGGCAAACGTGGTGTCAATGGTGGCGCGGTAGGTTTCAAATTCACGCGGATAGTTCTCGCCCCAGACTTCGTTGCGAGGCTCCCATTCCGCGATCGGTTTCACCGGCTGCAGCAGCTGATAGGATTCCCCGCGACGTTCCATGACCGAAGCACCAAAGAGTCCGAGCAAAAAAACCACGAGGGCTGTCAGGAAAAAGAGAACCCACGTCAACCAGGGCTTGCGCTGCAGGAGAGACTTTTTTTCATCCATATCCATTCCTCGAAAAATCCAAATTGGAGTTGAAAGGTGTCGCACATTTGAGAGGCGTCCGGCACCTGCTACCAGTCCATGCGGATCAGGGTTTGCTCCGTTGCGTGTAATCGGAAAGCCAGCGCGGCATGGCCGGCGTCAATTTTGGCACGCGCGACATGGGTGTCGACGCGAGATTGTTCACCTGACCATGTGGTGTCTCTTCATGACAGGAAATACATTTTTTCCCCGGCATCTGCGGCCTGGTTGCGGTGGCGGCGAATTGATACATGGGCAGCTGTTCCACCAGGGGGCGATGACAACGGATGCAGTTTTCCTGGACGACGCTTGCGCCCGCCGATTTGATGCGGATGACTTGCGGTTCCAGACGAAAGGTGAAAATGAAGGCATGGCGCATGCCATCCTGGGCCTTGAAAGCGTAATGACGCAAGAACGAGTCATGCGGGACATGGCAATCATTACAGGTGGCCACATGCGCGTGGCTGCTGCGCTGCCATGTGGCATATTGCGGCGTCATGACATGGCAGTTCATGCAGGTGCGCGGTTCATCGGAAAAGTAAGAGGTGACCCGCGCAAGATGGAGCACCAATCCACTCAAGCCGATTAAAATCGCTGCCAAAATCAGAACAGGTATCTGCCAGGCTGGAGGGGGAAGCCATGCTTTGAGGCGTTTGCTAAGAGATCTCCACATCGAGGTGCCCCGCATAAAAGAAATCATGGACTCATCATTTGACTCTGCAAAATAGGCAACCGGGAAAGCAAAATCAAGAAAAAAATACCCCGTGGCGGATGATCCAGTGTGCGACGGTTCCGGTATTCATCCGCAGACGTGATTGGAGCCATAGTGCTTATTTCTTTACCCCAAACAGCTTTATTCCCGGCGTTTGCACCTCTAATTTATAAATCGCATTGGTCTCATCTTCGGTGATATAAAGCGTGCGTAAATCGGGACCGGCAAATTCCACATTGCTCGGTTTTTTTCCGGGGGTCAAGAGAATTTCTTTAATTTTGCCCTTTTTATCTATGACATGGATGGCGCCGCCGCCAAAATGGGCGACATAGAGATCACCGAGCTGGTTGAAGGCGATGCCATCCGGATCAGCGCCGGGAAGTTCAATGTATATGGAACGTGGCCCTAAAAGACCATTTTTTTGCACCGGGAAACGCAGAACGCGTTCACAGGCGGATTCGCAGACATAGAGGAATTTGCCGTTCGCGCTGAAGGCGATGCCATTGGGAAATGCGAGGTCATCCGCCACCCGCGTGACGGTTTTTCCCCTGGCATCGTAGCGGTAAACGGCGCCATCGCGGTTGTTGCGATCGTAGGATTTCGGATCGGTGAAGTAGAGGTTGCCTTTGCGATCAAAGGCGAGATCGTTGGGGCGGTTGAAGGATTTTCCTTCATAACCGGAGATGAAGATTTCACTTTTTCCGGCCGGCGTGATGCGCAGAATGGCGCCTTTGCCAAAGTCACAGGCATAGAGACAGCCATCGGGTCCAAAGGTCAGGCCATTGGTCTTGGAGAAGGTGAAGGGTTCCTCGCCGGCGCGGAGAAACACGTGCGATGTACCGGGGCCGATGACGGAGATCCAGTCGCCGTAACAATTGGAAGCATATAATTTGTCGCGGCCATCCCAGGCCGGGCCTTCGGGGAATTTCAATCCGTCCAGTACTTTGATAAAGCCGGATTCCCGGGACTCTTGCGCGCCGGATGGCTGCAGGCTGATAAAAAGACAAAAAACGAGTACGAAATAAACACCACGAGTCATGAGAAATGCTCCTGCTTTTAATCGGGTTGATACAATCCGGCCGCATCAGAGCCCAGCAAGCCCGCCTGATAGGACCGATCATCGACGATGTGCAACTGATTAATCTGGGCCGGCGATAGTAAAGTCACGCGGCGGATTTCATCGAGGCGGTTGGCAATTTCGTCGAGTGGTTCATCGTTCACTTCCCAGCCCAACCGGTCGTAGCGGCGCAGATGTAACGGCAGCGTATAGCCGCGCAGGGTTTTTTCCCTGGCGATGTTGTAATAAACTTCGAAATAGGTCATGACCAGTTCGCGCAGGGAACGGTGGACGGGTTCGCGAAAGCGCAGCCCCGCAAAATTGGATTTGGCCACGGCACCCCAACAGCCATCAACGCGGTACAGGGCGAGCAAATGGTCATCATCGCGGTCGGCGAACAAATCAATGATGCGCGGTGCATGACCGATGCGGCGCAGGGCGGCGGCCGCAAAGAGAGCGCCATCAAAGCAGTGCGCTTTGCGATCCCTCACAACCCGCATCGGGCAGCGATAAATCGGATCCGTGCTGTAGGGAATCTGATCGAGAAATTGCTGAATCCTGATGGGCGTCGTCAATTCCTGGAAAATCGATGCGTCCTGATCACGCCAGTTATTGCCATGCTGCGGCACGCGGTCACTCCGGGTTTATAGTCCTGCCATCTGCTTCACTTCGTCATAGATTTTGGCAAATTCTTTTTCATCGATGGATTTGTCTTCGTAGGCCTTGCGGAAATCCAGAAACAGTCCCTGGACCTTGTTGAGATCGATCTCCCCGGCTTTGAGTTTGGACTCGGCGATTTCAAATACCTTTTTGACTTCGTCGCGATCAACGCCTTCGGGCAATTTTTCCACCATGGTGGATTCAATCAGGGGCATGCTTTTCTCGATCGCCATCTGAGCAATTTTATCGCGATTGAAATAAAAGAAAGCGACCGCCGCGACGAGCAGCACCAGGACAATGACCAGCACCGCGAGCAGAATTTTTTTCATGACCGGATTCTCCTCTATTTTAAAAAGATCAGGCTGTTTATTCGCTACTATAAGATAGAATACGGCAAAAACATGAACAAATCAACCTAAAAATGCATAAAAAAGTGCGGTGAAAGCCAGGCTGAGTAATCGCTGGACTGCTGCAAATGGGCAAATTCCCCTTGCTTTTATCCTTGTTTTTACTTACATTTCTTAACGGTTACAAAAAAAAGATCAGAAAGGAGGTTGAATTCTGAATGCCAGGAGTTCGCATTCGTGAAAACGAACCCTTCGAAAGAGCTTTGAAACGTTTTACCAAGGCTTGCGAAAAGGCCGGCTTGATGTCTGATATCAAAAAACATCAGCATTTTGAGAAGCCCAGCGAGCGGAAAAAACGCAAACTCAATGCTGCACGGCGCAAGATGCGCAAGCTGCAGATGATGGAAAGATAATTTACATTACTTTTTGGTTTTAGGCAAGTTGGAGAGATCATGAGTCTTCTTGACCGGCTTACTGAAGACATGAAGACCGCCATGAAAGCGGGTGAAAAGGAGCGTTTATCCACTATTCGCCTGTTGCGTGGTCAGATCAAGGACGCCGCCATTGATAAGCGCGCGGATTTGACGGAAGATGAGGAGTTGGGCGTCCTTACCAACGCTGCCAAGAAGCGTCGTGAAGCCATTCAAGCGTACCGGGATGCCGGCCGTGAGGATTTAGCGGCCAAAGAAGAATCCGAATTGGTCGTCATCCAGGAATATCTTCCCGCTGCACTCGACCTTGCAGAGGTCGAGAAAATTATTGACGCTGCCATTGCCCAGTCAGGCGCCCAAACGCTGAAGGACATCGGCAAGGTGATGCCCATCGTGATGGGGCAAACCAAAGGCAGGGCGGACGGCAAAGTTGTCAGCGACATGGTACGCAAAAAGCTGAGTCTGTAATATCAGTCCATTACCCATCGACTCAAAGTGGATAGAGCGTCGCTATTCGAGGCGCTTTATTCACTTTTTTCGTTTCAAGGCTGCAACAAAACAGGAATCGGCCTATGTATATAATGGACCTATTAATCGTAGCTGCCCTGACCTATTTCGTGTACAAGGGGGCTCGAAAGGGCCTCACCGCCGAGATGCTCGGTGTGACGGGCTGGATCATTGCAGCCATTCTCGCGCTGCGGTTTGGCGGCCGGGCGGGCATGATGGTGGCATCTCGACTGCCTCAGGTCGGCGGCGTGGCCGTCTCCACCCTCGGCTTTGTCATCGTCCTGGTGGGGGTGCATCTGCTCTTCAGAGTTGGGTTCATGGCCCTGAAAAAAATGGCAGGGTCAGGCGGACAGGCGACGATTGATAAATTTTTTGGCGCGTTGGTCGGTTTCGTCAAAGGCGCATTGATCATCAGCATCATCGCCCTGGCATTGACCAATTTACGCGTCGGACCGCGCGTTGAAGCTTATCAGCAACAATCGGCCCTGTTTCCGCATATGGCCAAATTTGCACAATACGTCATCGATGCGGTCCTGCGCATTGCGCCAGGCGCCGCCCATCAAGATTTTGCTCCCGCTGATGAGGAACCCCCTGGTTCATGATCTCCCTATATCACACCCTCGAATTTGACCGTGTTCGCGAAAAATTAGCCGGCTGTGCCAGTTCTCCTTTGGGCGCTGAAAGAGCGCAGGGACTGGATCCCATCCGCGATGAAAAGCTGCTCGCCACCCGCATGCGGCAAACCACGGAAATGCGCGATACCCTCGACTATGATCAATCGCTGCCCATGGATGGCATCCATGACCTGCGCCCGCTTTTGAAACAACTTCGCGTAGGCGGCAGTTTTTTACAGCCGGAAGAATTGCTGCTGGTGCTGCAGACCCTGGGCGCTGTGCGTCGTCTGCATCTTTATCTGAGCGGCCGCCGCGAAAAGAACGCGGCTTTGTGGCAAATTGCGTCCGGCTTGATTCCTTTGGAGTCCATTGAGAAGGAAATTCACCGCTGCGTCGATGAAAACGCCGTGCAGGTGAAAGATGACGCCACGCCCGAATTGGCCAGTCTGCGCAAGCAGATCACGCGGGCGCAAAATCATGCCCGGCAAAAAATGGAAGCCCTGGTGCGCAATTTGGGCAGTCAGGGCATGCTCCAGGAGAATGTCATCACCGTCCGCAACGGCCGCCTCGTGCTGATGGTCAAGGATGACTATAAGCGCAAGGTGCGCGGCCTCGTGCTGGACCAATCGGCCAGCGGCTCCAGTCTCTTCATTGAACCGCTGGAAGCGCTCGAAGATAACAATCACATTCGTGAATTACAGGCGGAAGAGAGCCGCGAAGTGGAACGGATTCTCCGCGCCCTCAGTGATAAAATCCGCGGCGCCTTGAGCCACATCAGTATCAATGTGGAGCGGCTGGGTGAACTGGATCTGATCTATAGTCAGGGGGTGCTTTCGCGCCTGCTGCAGGGAAACGCGCCCGAATTGGTCTCCGAGCCTTTGCTCGCCATTGCCGGCGGACGCCATCCCCTCTTGCTGCTGCGCATGGGGGAGAAGAACGTCATTCCTCTGGATGTCACCCTGGGCGAGGCATTCACCACCCTCATCATCAGCGGACCGAATGCCGGCGGCAAGACCGTCGCCTTAAAGACCGTGGGACTGTTGACGCTGATGGCGCGCTGCGGTTTACACATTCCGGCGCTGCCGCATTCACGCATCGGCGCCATCGATCACATTTTTGCCAGCATCGGCGATCAGCAATCCATTGACAATGATCTCTCCACCTTTTCGTCGCATCTGGAAAGCCTGCGCGAGATTTCACAAGCCGCTGATGATCACAGCCTGGTGCTGATCGACGAAATCGGATCCGGCACCGATCCGGAAGAGGGCTCGGCGCTGGCCATGTCCCTGTTGGAAAAATTGACGACTGCCGGCGCTCTTTCCCTGGTGACAACGCATCAGAGCGCCTTGAAGGCATTTGCCTATCGAACAGAGCGGGTGGAAAACGGTTCCATGGAATTTGATGTGGAGACGCTGAAACCCACCTACCGGTTTCGCACCGGCATCCCGGGGTCCAGCTATGCGTTCGAAATTGCCAGCCGCATGGGATTGAAAGAAGCTCTCATCGCGCGGGCGCGCGAACTGGTAGGTGCGCAAAAAGACCGGCTCGAAGGCCTGATCCTTGAACTGGAGAGCAAAATCCAGCATTATCAGACGCTCTCACGCGAAGCCGGATTGCGGGAGACGGAGTTCCGCGGTCTCGCCAAGTTGTATCAGGAGCGCAGCGATACGCTCAAGAAGGAGGAGAAGGCGCTCAAGCGCAAGGCGGCTGCCGAGGCGGAGGAGATCCTGCAGCAGGCCAACGCAGCGGTGGAGCAGTCCATTCGCGAAATCAAGGAAAAGAACGCCGAGCGCGAGGCGATCCGGACGGCAAAAGAAAGGCTGTCGCAGCAGCGCGAGAAGGTGATTAAAGAGAAAAAAGCAGTTCAGGCCGAAGACGCGCCCGTGGTGGTCAACGGACCGGCTGCAAAGGGCGATTATGTGAGCTGGGAAAAGATGAGCGGAATCGGCGAGGTCATCTCGGAGCCGGATCAGCAGGGACGGGTGCTGGTTCGCGTCGAGGGCGTCAAGATCAAGGCGCCGCTGCAGGAGCTGCACAAGGTGAACCGCGCGCCGCAAAAACGCCAGACCATCTCGACCGTGATGCTGGAGAAACCCGAAGCGGTGAAAAATGAGATTGATCTGCGTGGACTGCGCGCCGATGAAGCCCTGGAACGGGTGCAGTATTTTCTCGATGAGGCCTACCTCGCCGGTTTCTCCGAAGTGCGCATCATTCATGGCAAAGGGACCGGCGCACTGCGCGCCAGCATCGGCAAGTTTTTGCGCACCAGTCCCCGGGTGGAAAGCGCCCGCCTCGGCAACTGGAACGAAGGCGATTCCGGGGTGACCGTGGTGGCGTTCAAGGCGGGATGAGATTGGGGATGGACTCGCCTGCATTGTTGAATAGATGCATCACAAAAAGCCTTGAAAAAATTGTTTGCGAAGCCGGGCAGAGGCTCCCGCAGGTAAGCCTGTTCTTGTCTTGAACCGCCGAGTGCGCAGAGCCCGCAGAGCAGTTTATGCCGGATGAAGGAACAAGTTTTGATTTGCAAGTTGCTGGCGTTGCATTTTTTGTGTTTTTTATTATTTGTGTATCTCTGCGTTTTGGGCGGTCAATAATTCAGGTTAGACGGGGCCAGTGGCAGATCCCGCTCCACAAATGCACAGATAATTAATTCAAAAGTTGGACGGACATACATACATGATAGAAACGGCGATAGCCGCGGTTCACAATGCCGGCGACGTGCTGATGAAACATTTCGGCGCCATCCGGCAGGAACAGATCGACAGCAAGCAGACCTTTGATTTTGTCACGTTTGTCGACCGGGAAGCTGAACGGATTTTAATTGAAGAGTTGCACGCAGCATTCCCGGATCATTCTTTTTATGCGGAAGAGTCGCAGCGGGCGCCGGCCGGCGGGTATCGCTGGATCATCGATCCGCTGGATGGCACGACAAACTATGTGCATGGCGTGCCCCATTTCGCCATCTCGGTGGCGCTGGAAAAGGAGGGTCAAATCATCCTCGGGCTGATTTACGATCCAACCCGCGATGAGATGTTCAGGGCGGAAATTGGACGCGGCGCCTTCCTCAATGATGTCCCCATCTCCGTATCCTCCATCAGAGATCCGGCCTTGAGTCTGCTGGGAACGGGATTTCCTTTCAAACAGAAACAAAATCTGGGCGCCTATCTTGCGAGCTTTCAGGCCCTGTTTGAGCAGGTGAGTGGCATTCGCAGAATCGGATCGGCCGCGCTCGATCTCGCCTATGTGGCCTGCGGCCGGTTCGAGGGATTCTGGGAGCTGGGCCTGTCGCCCTGGGATGTGGCGGCCGGATCCCTGCTGGTGCAGGAAGCCGGCGGCAGGATCAGCGATTTCAGCGGTGGCGATCAGGCGATCTGGAACGGCAACGTCGTGGCGTCCAATGGCGCGCTGCATCCCCTGATGCTGCAGGTGACGCGCGAACTACTGCTTCCCGGTCTGAAATCGTGATGCGCTCTGCTTATGGCATATTGCTCTGTGCCCTGCTGGCCGGTCTCATCTATTACGGGAAAGAACATAATCCTGCCATCACGCTGGGCATGTGCATGGAAAATCCGGCTGCTTACGATGGCCAGACCATTTTCATCGGCACCGAGATAACGGTTCGGGAAGTCCTGGAGGATGGATTCCGCATTCATCAGATGGGACGTTTTGCACGGGTATACGGCGAGTCCGCGCAGGTTAAAAAAGGCGACAGCGTGCAACTGGTCGCCCAATTTCGCGCGCCTGATCAGCTCGTCCTGGAGAAGCTTTATATCGCCAAAAAACGGCGTTGGAAAATTGCCCTGTCCGTTGTCCCCGTTGTGCTGATCGCCGTGGCATTGTTCTCCGCGTTTAAAGTGGATGGGCGCAGGTTCGAGATCGTGGAGCGGGGGCGATGCCGGACCTCATAACGCATACGTTCGCCGCTTATCTGTTGACGCGCACGGCATCGCAGCGATCCTTCCGCTATCTCTTTTATCTGGGTACCATATTGCCGGATATTTTATCAAGGCCGATTTATATTCTGGCGCCGCGGTGGTACGCCTATACCATTGCCATTCACACGCCGGTTTTTATCGCGCTGACGATTTTTCTTTTGAGCGAATGGTTTGCAGCGGATTTGCGGGCACTCGCGCGAAAGGCGCTGTTTTTGGGCGCGACTCTGCATTTCAGCCTGGACATCATGCAGCGGCATTTAGGTGGCGGTTATTTGTGGTTGTACCCCTTTTCATGGCGCACGTTTGAGTTGGGCTGGTTTGGGCCGGAGGCGACCGTGGGATGGGTGCCGGTTTGGATTGGATTGGTCGTTGTCATTGAAGCCCGTTTGCATCTCAAGAAATAGCCTTGCGCAGGGGGAAAACCTTTGCAAGGCTATTTAGCCTGTCCTATTCATAAACTGCCGGGTGCGCCGAGGCCGCCGAGCTGTTTTTATTGTTATTATCGAGATATTTTTGAGTCGAATTTCATCTCAGTCATTCAAGTTGTTATCGATGCCATTTTTGTATTTTTCTTTTCTTTGCGTACCTCTGCGTCTTCGGCGGTGAATAACTCAGGTTAGGTGATACTAAAACTTTTCCAGCCATTTTCTCGCCATATTTTTATTATTTTCCGCCCGTTTGCTCACCTCCTCGTCCACACGACAATGCACCACTTCCTGGTATTTCTTTTGCGCTTCCGTCAAATCCCCCAATTTTTCGGCGCACTGCGCCAGTTTCCAGAGTATGACCAATTCGTTGTAGCCGTTATTGACCGGAGCGTCGCGGGTCGATTTCAATAATAGTTGGTAGGTGGTGGAAGCATCCTGGTAGTTGTGGTCGAGAAATTGCGCTTCGGCCAACGGCCAGAGAAAAAAGCGGCTTTGCGGAAATGCATCGAGTCCCAATCGGGCGTAATGTATCGATTCCTTGAATTTATTTTCGCGGATGTAAATCCAGGTGAGATTGGACCAGGCGGATGATTGTGACAGCTGCGCGCACCGGCTCACGCGGATGATTTTATCGATGCCCTGTTGACGGTGATCCGGAAACAGGGGCAACCAGGATAAATTTTTGGTGAAACGGCTGCGCCAGTACTGATACGTGCCAATACCCAGGAGTGCATCGCAGTAGGAGCTGTCCTGCCGCAACAGCGGGTTGAGATAGTCCAGGGAAGTCTGGATGGCGCGGTAAGCGTGCCAGTATTTGCCATCGCGGGCCAGTTGTGCGCTTTTGTAGGCATAAGCGGCGCCGGCATAAAAATATCCGCTGGCATCCTGCTTTTCTTTGCGAAGCAGGAGCTTGGAGAGGCGGATTGATTCTTCGATGCTGTGATAGAAGGTGTCCTGCCATGCGTTGGTCTCATAATCCAGCATCATGGATTGGAAGATGGCGGCGCGGTAGAAGGGGGGTGCCGGGTGTTGCGGGAATGCAACTGCCAGGCTGTCGAACAAGGCCAAAGCGCGATCGTAGTGGTGGGAGATGCCCCATTCGATGCCCTGCCGCAATGCCGTGCTGCCTGGTTGAGATTGGATGGGAAGGCTTATGAGGAGACAGGTAAACAGGGTAAGTTGTATGCGCATCAGGTTTTTCATAGGGCTCCAGGCAAAAAAAAAGCCTGTCCAGATTGACAGGCTCAAATAACAAAAAGACACTAGTCCAGGATGTAGTTGAACGGGTCGACAGGTTTGTTGTCAACGAGCACTTCATAATGAAGATGAGGTCCTGTGGACCGCCCGGTATCGCCGACTTTGCCGACTACCGTGTAACGCGTGACCGTTTGTCCCTCTTTGACAAGGGTTGTCTCCAGATGGGCATAGCGGGTTTTGCGGCCGAAACCATGGTCGATGAGCACATATTTTCCATAGTCTTGATTCGGCCGGTAACGCGTCACCACTTCCATAACTTTGCCATCTGCTACTGCATACACATCGGTGCCGCGGGGGGCAGAAAAATCGACACCATCGTGATGCTTGAAACGATCGATGAAAGGATCAAGACGATAGCCAAATTTATCCGTAACTCTTCCTTCGCCAACCGGCCTTATTGAAGGGGTCTGTTTCAGCTTGCGCAGGTTATCATAGTATTGTTGCATGATTTCCTGCCGGCTTTCCACAGCCAACTCCGCCCGTTGCGAAAGATTCTCGAGCATGCTTTTCATTTTAAACGCCTGCTCGTTCACGTCACTGGAGCCATAGGCAAGGTCGATCGTTGCATCAATCGCCTGCCCGCCAACACCGAGTTTTTTGACATCGTTGTTGATGGTTGGCAGATCGACAAAAATTCGCAGATCGTCATCCTGCTTTTCAACGGTTTGCAGTTTGGACTCGATGAGTTGAACCTTGCGGTTCATCTCGGAGAGCATATTCTGCAACCGGCTGTTGCTGCGGCTCAGGTGTGAGACTTGCCAGTCTTTGATGAATTCGGAAAAAATGCCGATCGTCAAAGAGAGCAAAACAAGAATGACCGATACACTCAGAGCAGCCAGTCCAACGATTCTTTTCCAGCCCAGACTAATTTCTTTTAACTCGGTACCCCCCAAAGAGAAATAGAGAAGCTTCACCTGTTTGTTGCGCATTTCTATTCCCTTTGAGCTTAGTTAAAATTAACTCCCACCCTCTAACTGACGCCAAACCAACCTCGTGGAAATTTTGGGAGAAAATAAATAATGAGGAAGGCAATTATTAAAATTTAAGAAGGAAATACTAATTTGTCAAGAGAAAAGTGAGGTCATTGCTGTAACTTGCTTAAATACATAAACATAATCAATTAACCGAGATATTTGCGCAGCAGGTTGCTGCGGGAGTTATGGCGCAGGCGCCGTAACGCCTTTTCTTTGATCTGACGTACGCGTTCTCTCGTCAACTGGAAACGTTGGCCGATTTCCTCCAGGGTGAGGGGATGTTCCATGGAAAGGCCAAAATAAAGGCGAATAACTTCCGCTTCCCGCTCTTCCAGGGTTGCCAGAGCCCGCTCGATTTCGATGCGCAACGATTCGGTCTGCAGTTGCGAGTCCGGCGCCGGCATCTCGAAATCTTCAATGACATCCATGAGCTTATTTTCCTCTTCCTCGTCGATAGGAGCGTCGAGGGAGAGTTGTTTACTGGTGTTGCTCATGAGGTCAGAAATATCCGCCGGGCTCATATCGAGTTCCTCGGCCAGTTCATCCGAGGTGGGTTCGCGCTCGAATTCCTGTTCCAGAGCGGAGAAGAGTTTTTCGATTTTGTTGAGAGCCCCGATTCGATTCAGGGGGATGCGCACGATGCGGGATTGTTCTGCCAGTGCCTGAAGGATGGATTGCCGGATCCACCAGACTGCGTAGGAAATGAATTTAAAGCCGCGGCTTTCGTCGAATCTCGTGGCGGCTTTGATTAAACCGAGATTGCCTTCATTGATGAGATCCCCCAGCGAGAGCCCCTGATTCTGGTATTGCTTGGCCACACTCACCACGAAACGCAGATTGGCTTTGGTCAGACACTCCAGCGCATCCTGGCTCCCCATCCGAATACGCTTTGCCAAATCAATCTCTTCACTGGCGTCCAGCAGAGGTATTTCGTTGATCTCGCGAAGGTATCGATCGAGCGAATCTTCAGAGTTTACGTTTGGATATGATATTCCGGCACTCGCCAAACACTTCTCCCCGATTTGCAAATCCCGAGATCCTGATAGGCTCTAAAAGGCTAATATATTAAAAGGAAAGGTTTTTGTCAATAATTGATTTTGAAAACAAGTCATGTTTTAACTTGATTTTTTCAGGGCACGGTAAAAATGATTTGACTTTGGCAATAAAAGTGATATATTTAGTTGTACTAGTCCGGTGACTTTTGACATCGAACGCAGGAAATTATCATGCTCAAGCAACCTGTCTTCATCGCAGCTGTGTCCCTGTTGATTTTTACATCGGTGCTGTTCGGCGGCGCCATCATCTCAACCTTTCAAGGCGAAGCGGGATTCAATCGCGTCGAATTGAAATGGGTCGTATCAGCTGAAACCAATCTACGCAGCTATCAAGTCCTTCGCAGTCTCAACAATCAGGACTTTGAGGTCATCGGTCACGTCACGGCCAGGATCGATGAAAGCGGCGAAAAATCCTATGCCTTTACAGATAACAGCGTTTTCAAGCAGACGGATCGCAACTTTTACTACAAATTGAGACTCATCCAGCTCGACGGCAGTTCGATCGAATACGACAAAATTCTGTGTCTGACACCACAGATTTCCTCCGCCAGGCAGACCTGGGGCAGCATTAAAGCCATGTTCCGCTAGTGTAACGCCTCTGTTCCTGTGGCAAACGGTCGACGCTCTCATTCATCTCCGCTCCCAAGCAGCTTAGCAGATCAGGCAACGTTTTGCATTCAGGTGGAGGAGCATCATCGAGTCAAAACCCGAAAAACCCCTCATTATCGCCATCGCCGGCGGCAAAGGAGGCGTTGGCAAGACGGTGTTGACGGCCGCTATGGGCATCGCACTCGCCCAGAAAGGTCATAAAACCGTTGTCGTAGATGCCGATTTCGGCGGCGCCAATCTTCATCAAGCCCTTGGTATTCCATCCCCTCCGGCAACCGTTCGTGAATTTCTCATTCGCACCCAACCCGATATCAACCGCCTGCTCCTGGACACCTTCATGCCCAATCTCTACCTGCTCTCGGGCAGTTCCCACGCCATGGGCCTGGCCAATATCAATTTTAACATGAAATACCGCCTCATCCGCCACCTCAACCGCCTCGACGCGGATTATGTGCTCCTCGACATCGGTGCAGGCACCGCGTTCAATGAACTGGACTATTTCCTCATTGCACCCATCGGCGTCGTGGTCATCACCCCCGAACCGCTGGCCATACAGAATGGTTACAGCTTTATCAAGCTGGGCCTTTTCCGGCGCCTGACCCGCCGCTTCCGCTCCCAGCCCGAAGTCTATGACGTGCTGAAGGACAATCTCGACCTGCAGGATTTGAACGCGGGTCCGACCTTGCGCGCCCTCACTGAACGGATCGCGCAGCTGGGGCACCCCACCATCGACATCTGGGAAGAAGAAATTGCCGCGTTCCGCCCCCAAGTTGTCCTGAATATGCTGGAAACCCGCCAGGATTATGAAGAGGGCATGGCGCTTATCATCGCGGCAAATGATATCCTTGGCCTGGATATTCATCATCTCCATCACGTCCACTATGACGAAGCCCTGCGCCTGGCCATCAAGGAGGGACGTCCCGAATTGATCCTCAGACGGGAACACGGCGCCGCGGAAGATATCCGCCATCTCGTCCAGCACCTCTTTTTCCAGAAAAAGTATCTCGCACCGGCTTTCCGCACCACAATCTCTACCACGCCGGAGATACCGGATTCCGAAGCGGACAATAAAGTGATCTGTTCGATCCATTGCAGATTATGGGGACATTGCAGTGTGCAACAGGGTGGGTATCCATGCCGGATCAAGGTGATTGGTTATATGAATTGCAGCGAGAAGGAAAAGCGCAACGAGTCCGTGGCGTGACCAGCTTTTGGTTTCATGGCAGGGTGGGCGCGAGCCCGCCGGAAAGCATATCTATTGGCAGATCCTGATAAATGATTCCATCCTGACTTTGTCAACCCAAGAGCATGGTGGGGTGGACGCGAGCCCGCCAGTTACCCCCGCAAATGAATCTCCACCGTTGTTCCGATGTTCACCTCGCTCTCCATCCTGAATTCTCCCCCATGTTCCAGAATGATACGGCGCGCTATGGTCAATCCCAGGCCTGTGCCCTCTTTTTTGGTGGTGAAATAGGGCTGCTGCAGCCGTTGCAAGGTTTTCTCGTCCATGCCGCACCCATGATCTCGGATGCGGTAGAGAATGCCCTGTCCCGGCGATTTCCGCAATTCGATTTCAAGGCGGGCGGGACTGCTCGAAGCTTCGACGCCATTTTTCAGCAAATTATGCAAAGCGCGGCGCAACTGCTCACAATCCAGCGGTATCTCCGGAATTTCCTTGTCAAGTTTGATATCCACCTCTGCCTGTGGATGTTCTGCACGGATGAGCTGTACCGCCTCCTGCAGAACTCGGGCAGGGTCTGCTGGTTGCAGTTCCAGGGCTGGCATGCGGGCGAATTCAGAAAAGGTGCCAGCGATGCGGCCAATGGAGGCGACTTCTTCTTCGATGATGCGCAGGGATTCGCGGATATCCTCCTGCTTGACTTGCTGCGGCGTGAGTTGCTTTTTCAGGCGGTGCAGGGAGAGTTGAATGGGCGTGAGTGGATTCTTGATTTCATGGGAGACCTGCCTGGCGGCATCGCGCCACGCTGCAGCCCGTTCTGCGCGCTGCAGTTTGTCCCGGCTGCTGATGAGCGCATCGGCCATGTTATGAAATGAAGAGATCAGAAACGCCACCTCATCGCGGGCTTTGACCGTGACGCGGGCGCCGAGTTCGCCCTCGCCGACGCGGCGCATCGCTTCAGCGAGCGCGCGAATGGGCTGGCTGATTTCGTCCGAAAACTGCCGGGCCACGAAAACCGCCGCCAACGACAGCATCAGTACCAGAACCAGGGCCACCAGCCAGATCAAGCCCTGATCAATGACCGACTCGCGCAGCAATGCAAAGGTGGCATAACTGTTCAACGCGCGTTCGAGCGCCTGCCGGGATTGCACAAGATTGGGCGGCACGATGAATGCCACCGCAGAGGTGATCCCCGTCTCATTTTTATCATAGTACTCATACAGCGGCGGATCCGCCTGTGGCACCCATACGCCCTGGTGCGGCCGCATCTCCATCTCCTCCGGGAGCAATGAAAAATGCGGTGCTTTCCCGTCCACGCTGCTCCACGTCTTTCCCGGTGCTTTGTTCTGGCCTGTGCGAAATACGCCTGCGTGATGCACGCCAAGCTGTCGCAGCTCTTGCGGGGTCTTCTCGTACAGATCTGGATGCCGGCTCAGCAGCGACGCGCCCATCTGATCCAGTTGGGCATGCACCGCTTGCAGTGATTGCTGCAGCGCCGCGGACATGCCGGGCTGCTCCAGCATCTGACTGCTCTGCAGCAGGAGATAACTCATCAGGATGGTCAGGCTGATGACGGGAATCAGTATGAAGAGGAGGAAGAGCAGGGTGAGCCGGGCCTGGAACCGGGAGCGCCGCGCCGTGCGTTGCCGTACAAAAGCCATGAACGCGAACAGGATAATCCCGCCGATGAGCAACCACAGGCCGAAAGCGAGCATGCCTGTTTTAACCTCCAATGCGTTTTCGTTTGACCAGATACTGCAGCAGAGCCCGTTCAAAGGATTCCGAGGTGTCCATGAGCACATAATCGATGCGGTTTTCGCGGCACTGTTTTTTGATGGTCTCGATATGGCCGGCCACCAGTTGACGATATTCACCGCGTATCTGCCACGGTTGCGTGGCGAGTTTTTCCCCGGTCTCTACATCGACAAAAATGGCATCTTTTTTAAAATCGAAAAAACGCTCATAGGGATCCAAAATGTGAAAGACGATGACCTCATGATTATTATGACGAAAATGCTTGAGGCCGGAGAGGATCTCCTGGGGATCGTCGAGGAGGTCGCTAAAAATCATGATGAGGCCGCGGCGATGGATGCGATCGGCCATCTGGTGCAGCGTCGGCGCGATCTGGGTCTGCGATGTGCTCTCCGTATTCTCCAGTTCCTGCAGCAGCACATTCAAATAGCTCATCACCGACCGCGGCGGCAGATAACGGCGGATTTTATCATCAAAGGTCACCAAGCCGACCGCATCGCGCTGATGCATCATCAGATAGGCCAGCGAAGCGGATAGATAGGTGGCATATTGCAGCTTGCTGAGGGTGTGGGAAGTGAATCCCATGGATCCCGAGGCATCAACCAGCAGCCAGGCCTTGAGATTGGTCTCCTCCTGATACTCCTTGCGGTAAAAACGGTGCGTCTTGGCGTACACCTTCCAGTCGATGTGGCGGATATCGTCGCCGGGGTTGTAGGGACGGTGTTCGGCGAATTCAACGCTGAAACCGTGATAGGGGCTGCGATGCAATCCGGTGATAAATCCCTCCACCACCAGCCGGGCGATGAGGTCGAGGTTGGTCAGTTTGGAGACAGTGGCGGGTTGCAGAAAGTGACGGTAATCTTGAGCCGCGCCGGCCATGGATTACAGCTCCAGCCCGGTTGTCAGCCGGTCGACGATTTGGGATGAATTGATGCCTTCCGCTTCGGCGTTAAAGTTGGTGACCAGGCGGTGTCGCAGCACTGGTTTGGCAATGGCCCTGACATCGTCGATATCGGGTGTTGGGCGGCCGTCGAGAACGGCGCGGGTTTTAGCGCCGAGGATCAGATACTGCGACGCGCGCGGACCCGCACCCCAGGTGATCCATTCCTTGATGAAATCCGGGGCCGTGGCATCCGCCGGACGCGTCCTGCGCACCAGTTTAACGGCATAGGAGATGACATTGTCCGCCACCGGCACGCGGCGCACCAGGTCCTGCAGGGCGATGATATCCCCTGCCTTGAGCAGAATGCGCAGATTGGCGTGGTAAGCGCTGGTGGTGGTGCGGACGATCTGCTCTTCCTCGCTTTCGCTGGGATAATCGACCCAGAGGTTGAACATGAAGCGGTCCAGTTGCGCTTCCGGCAGGGGGTAGGTGCCCTCCTGTTCGATGGGATTCTGGGTGGCGAGTACGAAAAAAGGCTCGTCGAGCTTGTAGGTGGTGCCGGCGGCCGAGACTTCATGCTCCTGCATCGCCTGCAGCAGGGCTGACTGGGTCTTGGGCGGCGTGCGGTTGATCTCATCGGCCAGGACGATGTTGGCGAAGATGGGGCCTTTGACATATTTGAAGGCTTTGCGGCCGGAGCCGGGTTCTTCCTCGATGACCTCGGTGCCGGTGATATCCGAGGGCATAAGATCGGGCGTGAACTGGATGCGTTTGAACTGCAGGTCGAGCACGCGGGCGAGCGTGCTGATCAGCAGGGTCTTGGCCAGGCCGGGCACGCCGACGAGGAGGCAGTGACCGCGCGCCAGCAGGGAGATGAGCAGTTCATCGATGACCTGCTGCTGACCGACAATGATCTTGCCGATTTCTTCGCTGATGGCTTCGTGGGCCCGTTTGAGTTGCTGTACCGCCTGCATATCCTGGTTGCTGCGAACATCCATGCCGCCTCCGCATCATTTTTTATGTGAAATGCACCCGGGGTGCGTCGTTATGCTGTTTTGATAAACTTACACAAAATAAGCAAAAAAGTCAATGGTGATGGTTGGGGCCGGCGGCCGGCCTGCAGGGATGTTTTATGTTTTGATTGTAGGAGCGCTCTCCAGAGCGCGAAGGTCGGCCTCAGGAGAGGCCTCCTACAGGGGTGTTGTGAGATTTGTTTTTAGGAGCGCTCTCCAGAGCGCGATCATTGGTGTTTTATATTTTAAGGCATTGTGATTCCAAACCATTTCCAATCAATATAATTGGCAAATTGCGGATTTACTGTGGAGAAAGGCCAATCTTCAGCAATTTTAACCAAACCTTTTCTGACTGGATTCTGATGAATGTATTCCAAAATATCGCGAAATTCGATGAGGTTTCGCATACAATGATCGAAAAAACCTTCTTGCCAGAACTTGCCTTTTCTGTTTAAATAGCGATTGATTCGTCGGGCTGTGTATTTATCGAGGCTTTCCATGACATCATCAAGTTCTTCCTTGTCTGTCAATCCGATTATGGCATGATAATGATCGGGCATCACGACAAAGCCACCAATTTTGATTATTTCTTGTTTTCTTAGCCAATCAAGGCTTGAAATCAACATATTTGCATTTACTTCATTCGCCAACACCGGATATGATCTATCAAATAGACATTTTGTCACATAATATGCATGGAAAGGCAGAGATTTCCTGCCTTTACGAAGGTTTTTTTGATGAGGGGACACCATGCTACAGCTCCTTGTTTTGTCAGACAAGCTACCATCATATTAAACAAATTTTAAGATATCTGCGCAAGAGTAAAAAACGCTGCTGTATATCGGCCTCTGGAGAGGCCTCCTACAGGGGTGTTTTGAGATTTGATTGTAGGAGTCGGCCTCTGGAGAGGCCTCCTACAAAAGGCCTCCAACAGAGGTGTTTTGCAAAACCGTTTGACTTTCGGAGGGCAATTCTCTATATTGCCATGGAAAAAAACGGATTAAATATGCCTGATAAAACCATCCTGACAGGGCTGAGCAAAACGCAGCTGGAGGAGTTTGCCGAATCCCTGGGCGAGAAAAAATTCCGCGGCCGCCAGCTCTTCAACTGGATTTATGTCCGCAAGGCCGCCACTTTTGCCGAGATGAGCGATCTCGGCAAATCCTTGCGCCAGCGCCTCGAAGAAACGGCCGACCTGGGCTGTCTCCAGGTGCGCGAAAAATCTGTCTCCACAAAGAGCGGCTCGGTGAAATATCTTTTTGAATTAGCCGGCGGACATCTCATCGAATCAGTCTATATCCCTGAAGCCGACCGCCGCACCCTGTGCGTCTCCTCCCAGGCGGGGTGCGCTCTCAACTGCGCTTTTTGCGCCACCGGCGCCCTGGGCTTCAAGCGCGATCTCCATACCGGTGAGATCGTCGATCAGGTGATTCAGGTGGAACGCGAAATCGCCGAGCCGCTCACCAATATCGTCTTCATGGGTATGGGCGAACCCTTTCTCAATTACGAGGCCGCCATCGCCGCCGCGGCGCTGATGAACGACGCCGACGGTCTGGCCATCGGCCACCGTCACATCGTCATCTCCACCGTGGGCATCACGCCCGCTATTCGCCGCTATGCCGACGAGATGCAGCCCTACCGACTCGCCATCTCGCTGCATGCCGCCATCGAGTCAAAGCGCAAGAAACTCGTGCCCATTTCCAGACGCTATGGTTTGACAGAGTTGATGGAAGCCATCCGCTATTATGCCAAAAAATTGCGCCGCCGTCCGACTTTTGAGTATGTGCTGCTGGCGGGTGTCAACGACGGCGAAGAGGATGCCCGGGCGCTGCGTCAACTGGTGGAACATGTCCCCTGCAAGGTGAACCTCATCCCCTATAATCCGGCTGTGCCGGGCTATCAGCGGCCGTCGGATGAACAGGTGCAGCGCTTTGCCGATTGGCTGGCGCCGCTGCAGGCACCGGTGTCCGTGCGCTGGAGCAAGGGCACTGACATCGCTGCCGCCTGCGGCCAATTAGCCGGGTCAGTGGTGCATCGAAGTGCCCCATCATCCTGAGCATAAATACCGTGTAAAGAGACACAGTTTGCCGGATCATGACAACGCCACTGCACGAATGGCATGAGGTGTGCCCGATAAATTTCAATTGACATTGTGGGCTTTTTTTGTTAGAATAATGGACGTCTTTTGAATAGCGTCCTACACGCAGGGGTTGTATCCGGGAGGAATCTGATGAAAACGGTCATAGGCATCCGCCGTGAAGACAAGAATCGATGGGAACGGCGGGTAGCCCTCACGCCAGAACAGGTGAATCGCCTCAAACAGCAACATCCAGTGGAATTTATCTGCCAACCATTTCCCACACGCGCCTTCTCCGATTTGGAATACCAGCGTGCTGGCGCTCAAGTCAGCGAAGATCTTTCACCCAGCTCCATCATCCTCGGCATCAAAGAGATTCCCGAGCCGCTCCTCCTGCCCAATAAAGTCTATCTTTTCTTTTCGCATACCATCAAAGCGCAAAAGTATAATATGCCCATGCTGCAGCGTCTCCTCGAATTGCAAGCGACGCTGATTGATTATGAACTCATCAAGGACGACAAAGGCCGCAGGTTGGTATTTTTCGGCCGTTATGCGGGCCTGGCCGGCATGGTTGACACGTTGCATGCCTTTGGGGTGCGCCTGCAACAACAGGGCGTGGATACGCCCTTCTCCGCCATCAAAATGGCCCACGAATATAAAGATATCTCTGACGCCAAAAATCATATCCGCCAAATCGGTCAGACAATATCCGCCCATGGATTGCCCGAGTCGATATCTCCGGCCGTGGTGGGATTTTCCGGCTATGGTCATGTCTCCAAGGGTGCTCAGGAAGTGTTCGATCTCCTGCCGCATCAGGAGATCGAACCCCAGGAACTGCCGCGCGTTTCCAGCGACAACAACAAATTTCTCTATAAAGTCGTTTTTGCCGAGCGCGATATGGTCGAACCCGTCTCCGCTCAGGATACTTTTGAATTGAGCGACTATTTCAATCATCCGGAAAAATACCGCTCCCAGTTCGAACGCCATCTGCCGCATCTGAGCATGCTGGTCAACGGCATCTATTGGGACAGTCGCTACCCCAAACTGGTGACCAAGGAATACTTGAAAAAGCGCTGGGCAGAGAATGCGCCCCTGCGTTTGCAGACCATCGGCGATATCAGCTGCGATATCAATGGATCCATCGAATGCACCGAGAAGGCGACGGAATCGGGTAATCCCTATTTTACCTACAATCCTGTCACCGATACGGTGACCGACGGCAGTGAAGGAGACGGTGTCGTCATCATGGCCGTGGATAACCTGCCGGCGGAGATCCCCCGCGACAGCTCCGAGGCTTTCAGTCAGACGCTGCTGCCGTTTATGCCTGCGTTGATTCAGGCTGATTTCAGCCGGCCTTTTGCGCAGCTGGCTTTGCCAGCGGAAATCAAAAATGCGATTATCTGTCATCGGGGACAATTGGTCCCTGAATATGCCTATTTACAACAGCACTTACCCAAATCTTAAGGAGCAACCGTATGAAGAAGGTTCTGGTTCTTGGCGCTGGTCTTGTGTCCAGGCCCCTTGTACGTTATCTGTTGGATCAACCGGAAACAGAAGTGATCATTGCCAGCCGTACTGTCAGCAAAGCCGAAGCCTTGATTGAAGGCCATCCCAAAGGTCGCGCCATTGCGGCAACGGTCCAGGAGAAGGACAAGCTCGAAGCCCTGGTTAAGGAGAGCGATGTCGCCATCAGTCTGCTGCCCTGGATCTATCATCTTCAGGTGGCCGAGCTCTGCCTCAAACACAAAACCCATCTGGTGACCACTTCCTATGTCAGTCCGGCCATGCGTGCGCTTGATCAACAGGCCAAGGACCAGGGTTTGCTCTTCCTCAACGAGATCGGTCTCGATCCCGGCATCGACCATATGTCAGCGATGAAAATGATCCACGCCGTGGAGAAAAAAGGCGGCAAGGTGACTTCCTTCGAGTCGGTTTGCGGCGGCTTGCCTGCCCCCGAAGCCAATGACAATCCCTTTGGCTATAAATTTTCATGGAGTCCACGCGGCGTGCTGCTGGCCGGACGCAATTCCGCCCATTTCTTGAAAAATGGCAAAGACATGCAGATCGAAAACAAGGATCTCTTCCGCACTGTATCCATCAAGGAAGTGGAAGGCCTGGGCAAGCTCGAAGTCTATCCCAACCGCGATTCCATGCTTTATCAGGAGCTCTACGGCTTGAAAGATGCGCAGACGATTTTCCGCGGCACCTTCCGCAACCTGGGCTGGTGCGAAACCCTGGAAAAAGTGGTCAACCTGGGCTTCCTCAACGATGACGAGCGGCCGGAAATACTCGGTTGGACGTGGGCGCAGTTGACCGCTTCGTTGATCAACGCCAAGGCGGATCAGGTTAAATCGGCCATGGCCAAACACCTCGGCATTCCGGAATCGCATGCGATCCTGTCCCGTTTCGAATGGCTGGGACTCTTCTCGAATGAAAAAGTCAAGAGCGACCCGCCCTCGGTGCTCGATGCACTGACCTACCTGATGGAGCACAAGATGGACTACAAACCGGGCGAACGCGATATGATCGTCCTGCAGCATGAATTTATCGCTGAATATCCGGGCGGGAAAAAAGAAGCCATCACCAGCCTGCTGATTGATTACGGCATTCCCCATGGCGACACCTCCATGGCCCGCACGGTCAGCCTGCCCGCTGCCATTGCGGTCAAGTTACTGAATCAGGGCAAGATCACGCTCACCGGCGTGCAGATTCCCGTCATGCCGGGCATCTATGAGCCGGTCCTGGACGAGCTGGAAACGATGAAGATCAAATTCGTCGACCGGTATCGTCCGTTTTAGCCTGGTCCAGTGAAATAATCATGCCCTTTGCACAACTGCTGCAAAGGGCTTTTTTTTAAATGATGAAGGTTGTTTTATGCTGTTTTATATCCTTTTGATTGCGATCGTCTTGTTTGCGTTGGCGTTCCGGTTTTACGGCCGCTTCCTGGAGCGGGAGTTTTCTGTGAACAATGACAATAAAACCCCCAGCCACAGCGATTACGATGGCATCGACCGGGTGCCCGCGCCCAAGGCGGTGCTGCTGGGTCATCATTTTTCTTCCATTGCCGGCGCCGGTCCCATTGTGGGCCCGATCATCGCGGCTGTGGCGTTCGGCTGGCTCCCGGCGCTGATCTGGATCGTGCTCGGTTCGATTTTCATCGGCGGCGTGCACGATTTCTCCTCCCTGATGGCCTCCATCCGCCACAAGGCGCGGTCCATCGCCGAGATTGCGCGCGAACACATGTCGCCTCTGGCCTACAAATTGTTTTTGTCGTTCATCTGGCTGACACTGGTCTATGTGCTCACGGTTTTCACCGATCTGACCGCAACGACTTTTGTCGAGGATGGCGGTGTCGCCACTTCATCGATGCTGTTTATTGTTTTGGCCATTGGTTTTGGCATCTTTCTTTATCGTTTGAAAATTCCCTTGTTGTGGAGTTCACTTGTCTTTGTGCCGCTGATGTTTCTCGCCACCTGGATCGGGCATATCATACCCCTGAATGCGGAGGCGGTCTCGTCGTTCACCGGCGCAGATGCGGCCAAGTTCTGGAGTGTCTTGCTCATCGTTTATGCGTTCATCGCCTCCACGACGCCGGTGTGGATTCTGCTGCAGCCGCGCGATTATCTCTCTTCGTACCTGCTTTATGCATCGGTCCTGGGCGGGTTCGTCGGCATCCTTTTCGGCGGCTACACGGTGCAGTACACCGCCTTTGCCGGCTGGTATGCGCCCGCCCTGGGTGCTCTTTTTCCGGTGCTTTTCATCACCGTGGCTTGCGGCGCGTGCTCCGGATTTCATGCCGTGGTGGCTTCCGGAACGTCATCGAAGCAGCTCGACCAGGAGAAAGATGCGCGTCCCATTAGCTATGGCGCCATGCTCATCGAAGGCGTGGTGGCGGTCATCGCGCTGTCAACCGTCGCAATGTTGCCCAACGGCGATCCACTGGCGGGCAAAGTGCCTCTGGTCATTTACGGCACCGGCATTGGGAATTTTTTCGCCACCCTGGGCATTCCCCACAAGCTCGGTTTTTCGTTCGGCCTGTTGGCGCTGTCGACTTTTATTCTCACGACCCTGGATACGGCGACGCGGCTGGGGCGCTACATATTCGAGGAATTTTTCAATTTGAAGGGCACATCGACGCGTTATTTGTCGACCTTGGCCACTTTGTTCATGCCGCTGGTGTTTGTGCTGATCACCCTGAAAGATGTCCACGGCAATCCCCTGCCAGTTTGGAAAGCCATCTGGCCGGTGTTCGGCGCCACCAATCAACTGCTGGCGGGTCTGACGCTGCTGGTGATCCTGGTGTGGCTGAAGAAGACGGGACGGAAGACATTTTATGTGATCGGTCCGATGATTTTTATGAACGTGATGACGGTGTGGGCGTTGATCCAACTCATCATGCAATATCGCTTGACGACCATTGGCGCCATCGCCATGGTGCTGTTTGTACTGGCTGCCATCCTGATGGTGGAAGCGGTGCGCACGTTGCGGCGCGTATTTTGAGACTATTAACCTGTGGAAGAACCTGCCATGACTGAAAAATCAACTGCATTAGTTACCGGCGCCTCTTATGGCATCGGCTATGAATTGGCGAAATTGTTTGCGGCGGATCATCATGCTTTGGTGCTGGTGGCGCGGAGCGAGGAAAAACTGCGTCAGGTGGCTGCTGAAATGGAGCGGCTGGGCGCTGTTGAGGTGATCATTCTGGCAAAAGATCTGGCGCGCCCAGATGCGGCCGCTGAGATCGCCGCGGCGCTGGCCGAGAAACAGATCAGCATCGATGTGCTGGTCAATAACGCCGGTTTTGGCGAACATGGACTTTTTGTCGAGACGGATTGGGCCAAGGAAGCGGCTATGGTGCAGGTCAATATCGTCGCCCTGCTGCAGCTCAGCAAACTGCTGCTGCCGGGCATGCTGGCGCGTCAGCGGGGACGCATTCTTAACGTCGCATCCACCGCGGCGTTTCAGCCCGGACCTCTGATGGCGGTCTATTATGCGACCAAGGCGTTCGTGCTCTCGTTCAGCGAGGCGCTGGCGAGCGAATGCGCCGGCACCGGGGTGACCGTCACCACGCTTTGTCCAGGTCCAACGGCCTCGGAGTTTCAGGAACGGGCCAATATTGACCAGACCAGGCTGGTGAAACTGAAGGTCCTCAAGATGATGGATGCCGCGGCCGTGGCCCGGAGCGGCTATAAAGCTTTGATGGCTGGACGGCGGGTGGTGATCCCCGGTGTGATGAACAAAACCGGCGCCATGAGCAACCGTCTGGTGCCGCGACGCTGGATCACTGGGATCATCAAGAGCATACATCAAAAGGGATGACAGGGCTGCGCAGGATCGCGGCAATCCATGGTTCGTAGTTCCGCCTTCAGGCGGGCTTTACTCCGGCTAAAGCCGGTACTACGAACGTTTGCTATTGATACGTAATCAAGAGTTGGAGATACGTTCTTTTACGTTCCGGCTAAAGCCGGTACTACGAACGTTTGCTATTGATACGTAATCAAGAGTTGGAGATACGCTCTTTTACGTTCCGGCTAAAG
>CAUJEL010000145.1 GCA_963169875.1 Candidatus Zhuqueibacterota bacterium | reverse complement strand
GATGCGCCGCCAGTGTTAATCATACAAGCCGGCTGCCAGCAAAAGAGGCATCAGATAATAAAATAGCAAAGGCATACTCACCCCAAGTAGAAAACAGGGCTAACCATCTGCGCACATCATCCTGCCACATGGACATATGCCACCCATTCCACCCTATTGATCCGGGAT
Source organism: Candidatus Zhuqueibacterota bacterium (assembly GCA_963169875.1). Lineage (GTDB taxonomy): Bacteria > Zhuqueibacterota > Zhuqueibacteria > Residuimicrobiales > Residuimicrobiaceae > UBA2214. The sequence goes on along the minus strand of CAUJEL010000145.1, from coordinate 12,160 downwards.
CAATCTCAGGATCCAGTTTACAGGTGGTCAGCCCGAAAAAAATCTATGTATTTAAAAACAGTAACTGCCATCTCCTCACAACAGAAGGCAAATTCGGGGATTGATGAAACCATCAGGGCCGCCACGACCGGCGCGCCTTTCAGGTTAGAGGGCGTTCGCGATCTGGTTCAAAACTGCCGTAATTTGATTACCCAACAGCGTCACCGCGATGATGGCAACCACAGCGATGAGAACGAGGATCAGGGCATACTCGGACAGGGTCTGACCTTCTTCACGACGGGAGAAATTGCGGAAAAAAGCGATGAGGTTAAACATGGTTTGCTCCTTTGCAGTCTGATTGATGCTTGATTATTAATGCACAATATAACACGTTGGTTAAGCTGATACAAAAATGTGGGCATAAGACGATTTATTGCTTCGCGACTCATCACCTCCTTCAAAAAAGCACACTGCGTCCCAGGATTCGCAGGACATTGTAAAATTAGAGTGATTAAATAACGTTAATGCTTCTGCAAGGAGTCTGGCAAAGGATGCAAAAAACAGAGCAGGATGATTTATTTTTTTTAAAACGGTTAAAAACCGTCTCTCACATGTAGGATTGGTTATATATACTGATAATCAAAAATAATTGCAAGAGAAAAGTGCCCAATTCTCGGTAAATTGGTCTGTTAAACGTAATTTTGTGATGCGTATTACACAGCCACGCCGGTCGAAGCCGTCATGGGGCTGTCGAAAAATTCATTGCATCGCTCGCAAAAACTGCCATACTGCTTTGCGCTTGTTCCCGCGTTAAAAAAGTGTATAAATTACTTTTAATTGTGCCCCTGAATGATTATAATTACTGACAAACCCGGTAAATTGCAGGAAAAGTTATCATGACAAATGCTCCAGCGACACTTCAGCATCCCTTTGAACATCCTACAGCCGTCAAGCATTTTCTGGCTCACTTTGGTCTGGTGCCCAGAACGCCGGATTTTGCTTTTCTTGAAAAAATCTTGTCCCATTTTTCATCCCTTCCCTATGAAAATATCAGCAAAATACTCAAATTGAACCGGCATTTTCTCTCAATCGACCGTATCCGTCTGCCGGAAGAGGTCATGGAAGAGTATGCCCGCCATCATCTCGGCGGCACCTGCTTCTCCTTGTCCTATTTTCTCCAGTCCATCCTGTTGCAGATGGGCTACACGAGTTATATCGTGATGGCGGATATGGGACCGCGGCAGAATGTGCACTGCGCGCTGGTGGTGCAATTGAACGGTACAAAGTACCTCGCCGATCCCGGATACCTCTTGACCCAGGCTATGGAACTCCACCCCGACCGCGCCAGATTGTACCGCAGTCCCCATACCGGTGTCGAAGTGAAATTTGACCGCTCTCTGGCATGCTATAAACTGCTCACTTTCGATCACCAGACCATCAAGCTGCGCTACACCTTCACAGACCGGCCAACACCCATTGAAGAGTTCATGGAGCACTGGCTGGCCTCCTTTTATCAGGGAACCATGCACGGCATCTGTTTGACGCAGTTGCGTCAGGACGGCCTCATCTACGTGCATGACAATTACCTGCAAATGGCCACGGCGCAGGGCAAGCGAAAACGGCGGCTGCATGACGATTATTATCGCGTCGTCTCGGAGCTGTTTGCCATCGAACCCGAACTCATCGAAAGAGCGCAGCTGGCCATGGCGGAAAATATGGAAATGGAACAGGTGCACGGACTTTACCGGCCCAAAACAGTCTCGCCCGCCAGTGCCGGAGAGATAAAATAGCAGCCTTCATTTTGCCCTTGTTGATAATCGGGACGACCCATGATTCCTCAAGAACCCATACCCGTCAAACTGATCTGCGGCATCCTTTACAGCGACGACCTTTTGCTGGAGGCCGCTTTTCGCGCCCTGAGCGAGAAATTCAGCCGCATCGACTACACCAGTCCGGTTTATCCCTTCACCGTGACCGATTATTATGTGCCCGAGATGGGCGCGCCGATCTGGCGGCTCTTCTGTTCCTTCCGCGATCTGATCAATCCTGGCGCCCTGGCCGGCATAAAAATCGCCTGCAACCGTATCGAGGAAGAATTGGCCCTCTCCGGTCAACGCAAGGTCAATCTCGATCCGGGCTATATGGATTGGGACAAGATGGTGCTGGCGTCGGCAAAATACAACGCGCACAAGATTTATCTCGATCAGGGGATTTATGCGGACCTGACACTGCGCTATGAACGCGGGGTCTATCATCCCGCGCCCTATGCGTTTCCGGATTTCAAATCCGGACAGTATAATGAGGCGTTCTTGGCCATCCGCGCCAAATACAAGGGCCAGGTGCGCAAATGGCTGAAGCAGGCGGAGTGACCGTGTGACAACTAATCTCCGTGCCTCTGTGCCTCGTATGTTAATTTATCCGTGCAGTAATACGAATAACAATGTTCAGTGGTAATAATTTTCACCACAGGGGCACGGAGACACAGAGAAAATAAAAAGCCCATAAAAAAGGGGTTGACCTTTCGACCAACCCCGTGCTTTTCTGACTATTTGGTGGTTTTCTTCTTCGCTTTCACCACCACTTTATGCCGCTTGGCATACGCCCGCTTGTGCTGCTGTGTGATCATCTGCTTGCGTTTATGCTTGCTCTTGCTTCTCGCCATAACTTGCCTCCGTGTTGATTATAATAATAATAATGCAGGATTTTCAAGATAATTTTTAAAATCCTTGAGAAATAATGCACCTGTGGCGCCATCGACGATGCGGTGATCGCAAGACAGCGTCACCTTCATGCGCTGGCCCACCACAATCTGACCATTTTGCACGACCGGCTTTTCCTGAATCGCGCCCACCGCCAGGATCGCCGCTTCGGGCGGATTGATGATGGCGCTGAACTCCTCGATATCAAACATACCGAGATTGCTGATGGTAAAGGTGGAACCGGTATACTCATTGGGCGTCAATTTGCGCTCCTTGGCCTTGTCGATCAGGACGCGCGCTTCCTTCGCCAATTCACCAACACTCCTGGCCGCACAATCGCGCAGCACCGGGGTGATCAAGCCATCCTCCAGCGCCACCGCCAGTCCGATATCCACCTGCTGATGAAAGATGAATTTATCGCCGGCAAATGAGCCATTCACGCGCGGATGCTTGCTCAACGCTGCAGCCACGGCCTTGACGATCAAATCGTTAAAGCTGATCTTGATCTCCGTCTGCGCGGCATTCATCTCTGCGCGCAGCGCCACCATCTTGTCCATGTCGATTTCCATGGTGAGATAAAAATGCGGCACCGTGGTTTTGCTCAACGTCATGCGCGAGGCAATGGCGGTGCGCATGGTGTTGAGGGGCTGTTCACTGCTCACAGCTGCAGGAGCCGCTGCCGGTGCTTGCTTGGCTGGCACCTCTGCGGCCGATGGCATGGCGGCCAGATCGCGGCTGATGATGCGTCCGCCCGTGCCGCTGCCTTGCACCCGGCGCAGATCAATCCCTTTGGCGGCGGCCATCTTGCGCGCCAGCGGTGAGGCCTTGATGCGCACGCTGTCCGTGGTGATAATTTCATCCGCAGGCGTCATATCAGGCACCGGCGCCGCGGGAAGCGGTTGTGTCGATTCGGGCACTGATTCGGGTTCGGGAGCAGGCGCTTTTTCGCTCAGCAGCGCAGCAATATCCTCGCCCTTTTCGCCAATGATCGCCAACAGACCGCCGACGGGCACCTTACCCCCTTCGGGAACCACAATCTTAAGTAGTATGCCCGCATCAAAAGCTTCCAATTCCATGGTGGCCTTGTCGCTCTCCGCCTCGGCGATCACTTCGCCGGCATCGACCTTTTCGCCCTCTTTCTTGAGCCATTTCAGCAACACGCCCAATGTCATGGTATCGCTGAGTTTTGGCATGGTGAGTTTACTCGCCATATATTCTTTCTCCGTTGCTAAGCTAGACGTAGAGTACTTTTTTCGCGGCCGCTGCCACTCTTTGCGCATTCGGCACTACAGCGTGTTCAAGGTTTGCCGCGTAAGGCATGGGCACATCTTCGCTGGTGACGCGCAGGATGGGCGCATCAAGATGATCGAACGCATTGATATAGATACGATGGGCGATCTCGGCGCCCACGCCCGCGTAGGGCCAGCCCTCTTCGACGATGACGCAGCGGTTGGTCTTTTCCACCGAACTGACCAGGAGCTGTTCATCCAGCGGCCGCAGGGTGCGCGGATCCACCACTTCGGCTTCGATGCCCTCGCCCGCCAGGATGTTGGCAGCCTCAAGGGCGACGTGGACCATCTTGGACCAGGCCACAATGGTCACATCCTTGCCCGGACGCTTGATGTCGCCGACGCCGATGGGCACGATGTGCTCGCCTTCGGGGACCTCGCCTTTATAACCGTAAGCCACTTCGCTCTCGATAAAAATCACCGGATTGTCATCGCGAATGGCCGCCTTGAGCATCCCTTTGCCGTCGGCGGGCACGCTGGGCGCCATGACGATGAGGCCGGGTATATGGCACAGCCAGGCTTCCATGGACTGCGAGTGCTGCGCGCCGAGCTGATGTGCCGAGCCATTGGCGCCGCGAAAGACGATGGGCATCTTGATCTGGCCGCCGGACATATAGCGCAGCTTGGCGGCGTTGTTGACGATCTGGTCCAGCGCCAGCAGCGAAAAATTCCACGTCATGAACTCGATGATCGGCCGCAGGCCCACCTGGGCGGCGCCGACGCCGAGTCCGGCAAATCCCAATTCCGCAATCGGGGTATCGATGACCCGCTGCGGTCCAAACTTCTCCAGCAAGCCCTGGCTCACCTTATAGGCCCCTTGATAGTAGCCCACCTCTTCGCCCATGAGGAACACGTTGGGATCGCGTTCCATCTCTTCGGCCATGGCCTGGTTCAATGCTTCACGAAAGGTAATTTCCGGCATGATATGCTCTTTATGTTAAGTTGATAGTTACGAATAAATTTCAGTATAGAGTTCTTCCAGTTCAGGCAGCGGACTCTTTTCCGCGAAATCGACGGCATCCAGGACGATCTTTTTAATCTCATCTTCATACTGCTTGATGAGCGCCTGGGTCAGCACTTTTTTCTTGAGCAGATGATCCTGAAAAATGAGGATGGGATCCTGCTTCTTTTGCTCTTCCACCTCTTCCTTGGTGCGGTAATGCGAGTGCACCGGATCGGACATCGAGTGACCGCGGAAACGGTAGGTACGGGCTTCGATCAGGGTGGGTTCGCCGTCGCGGATGGCGCGGGTGATGGCCTCGGAGATCACCTGATGAACAGCGAGCACATCCATGCCATCCACAGTGGCGCGCGCCATGTCGTAGCTGCAGGCCTTCTGCGACAGATCCCAGATGGCGGACGCGCGTTCCAGCGGCGTGCCCATGCCATAGCGGTTGTTCTCGATCATATAGATCACCGGCAGACGCCATAGTTTGGCGAGGTTGAGGGATTCGTGAAAAGCACCCTGGTGCACCGTGCCTTCGCCCATGGAGCAGAGAACGACGCGATCCTCTTTGCGGTACTTGGCGGCAAAGGCCATGCCCGTGGCCACCGGAACCTGGCCGGCGACGATGCCGTGTCCGCCGTAATAGCCCTTTTCCACGTCAAAAAGGTGCATGGATCCGCCCTTGCCCTTGGAGCAGCCGGTGGCTTTGCCGAAGAGCTCGGCCATCACCGCGTTGGGATCGCCGCCCATGGCGAGGATGTGTCCGTGATCGCGATAGGCGGAGATGAACTGGTCGCCGGGCCGCAGCGCGGACACGGCGCCGACACCCACGGCCTCCTGGCCGATATAGAGATGACAGAAACCGCCGATCTTCTGCATGCCGTACATCTGCGCGGTGCGCTCTTCAAAGCGGCGGATCAGCAGCATCATGCGGTACATTTCAAGTAATTTTTTCTTTTCCATGATTATCCTCAAATGGGTCGAAAATTTAGAGCTGCAATTCGTTAGTAATACAAAAAATGGCGGATAAATATTTCTTCAACCAAATGAATATGTTGATTATTCAAGCAGTAGAAGTTAAGCAATGCAACCGTGGATGTCAATTAAAATTAACGCCCTCTTACGGTCAGCAGTGGGAGGGCCATCCGGACGCTCCTGCGGCCAACAAACCATCTCTGTCTCCGCGCCTTCGTGGTTTTTTTAACCACAGATGTCAATTAAAATTAACGCCCTCCCACGGTCAGCAGTGGGAGGGCCATCCGGACGCTCCTGCGGCCAATAAACCATCTCTGTCTCCGCGCCTCCGTGGTTTTTTTAACCACAGAGTTACACAAAGGATCAGAGGAACTCCGGCCCACGGTCAAGAGGGGATAATCGATCTTTCCGGCGGCGTAAAAACCATTTTCTCCCGCAGAGGCGCAAAGACGCAGCGACTTTTCCCATAGCCTCATCCGCCGCATGTCATCACGCTCAACAAAGCATTTCAATTGCGCCCCATGAAGCGCTCGATGATCGAATAGGTATGCGGAATGGCCCGTTGCAGCCGCTGCTGCGTCTCCAGCGGCAGCGTCTCGCGGGAAAAGGGCACACATTTTATGTACTCCTGAAGCTCCCCGGCGCGGCGGCCGTATTTGTAAGCCCAGGTGAAATTACCCGCTGCATCGCACTGCACGCCGGGATTGTCGCGGTTGGGCACGCTGATAAAAAATGCACTTTCATCGAGATGATTATCTCCGAATAACCGCTCCGCCAGGAGGTAGTCGTGCAGCTCCTGCGCCGTGTTGACGGCCGGATCGACCAGTCGGATCTCTTCGGCCATATAAGGTCGGTAAATATAACGTCCCTGTTCCTGATAGTCATAAAATGCAGCCAGTTTGGCCTTGAAAACATCCGTAAAAAAGGGATAGTGGGTGCAGCCGAGGATGATCACCTTGAGCGGATGACGGACTTTCGCCTGGCGCAGCTGCTCCAGCAGGGAGAGCAGGTTGTAGGCGATATAGTTCTCGATGGAATTGATCTGCAGATTTTGCGGATGCTCAGGAGTCCCCGTGAAAAGCATCTGCTGTCCGGAAAAATCGAATCCGTAGCGGTGCAAAATTGCGGAATCGATGGCTGCTGTTGCATGCCGGAATTCGGGTCCGCGATACGCGGTTCTGGGCGCGACGGCCTTTGGGTCGATGTAGGCGGTCTCGCCGTCGATGGCGCCGGCCAGTCCATAACCCGGCTGCGGAAAGCATGCGATCCTGCCTGAAAAACCCAGCGCCGTCCTCTGCTCAGCCAGGGCATGGGGATAGCCATTGGAGGAGACCGTGCCGGGGGTAGCCATGACGGCGATGGTGCCATCCTCCGTCTTGCCGAAATGCGCCAGGGCGCCGCGCACGCCCGCATCGATGACGCCAATGACTTTTAAAGGCAATCCGGCGCGATCCATAAACGCTTCGATATCTTTTTTACCAAAAGCTGTGGCCGTGTTGCAGGCGATGACCATGGCTTTGACGGGCTGTTTATCGCCCCGGGGTGTCTTATCTTGCGGCGAAGCATAATAGTGATGGCCGAGCAGAAACTGTACATCCTTGAAGATGTGCTCCGTCAGCAGCGGCAGATTATTTTCCGCGGCATATTCGCCGTAGGGCATGTTGGCCTGATCGCCAAAGTAGATGAATTTTTCGCGGTTGAAATCCGCGATACCGTCGCTGCCTTTGCTGCGGTCCGTATTTTGGTGGCCGTCAAAGCGGACTACGGCATCCAGCACCGTCAGGCCGCCGGTGCCGGAATCGAACATGCCGATGGGGAGCGTTGTATCATGGCGCGGGTAGGCGGCTGTGTCGACATAATAAAAGCTGCCCGGTTGTTTCAGCATGACATCACGAATGTCGGCATGCCCGGTGACCGGCGCAAGGCGTTGTGTGGTGGCGCAGGCCGTTATGAGACCAATTAGTATTCCTGCCCATGCACTATTACGTGTGCTGATTCGCATCACATGTCTCCTGGTTTAACAATCGGGCATATCATACCTGCCTCCACTCGGAGTTGTACAAAAATTGGCTGGAGTTGTGTTTGCAACGCTATCTATCATCTGCCTATTAAGTATTGTCAAAAATCAATAACTTTCCGATGATATCATAACAGCAAACGTTCGAAGTTCCGGCTTTAGCCGGCATCATGCCTTAAGTTAACTGATCTCACCGCACGAGCGTCAACCGCATCGTTTTAACCTGGTTGCCGGCACGGATCCGCGCCACATAAATGCCGCTGGTGACCGGCAAACCGGTATCAGACGTTGCATCCCATATCACTTCATAGCGTCCGGCTGCGGGGGCGGCAACCTTGAAAGCGCGAACGATCTGCCCCAGTACATTGCAGATATCCACCTGCACCGCGCCCTGCACCGGCACATCGATGCGCAGCGTCGTGCGTGGATTGAACGGATTCGGCGACGCAGCGACGCAGAGCAGGGTGTCTGTTTCCACCGCATGCATCTGCACCGGCGTGCTGCCTTTCTCCGTGTCATCGACAAATTCCGGCACATAGCGCGATCGCCATTCATCCGGGATGAGAAAAGCCGTGTACGGCGACAGCACGCCAGTCTCCAGACTCAGCGCGATGATCTCATTGACGACCCAGTTGTTCTGATTGCGCCGCGCCAGCTTTTGCAGCTGCTGGCCATAAAACGCAGTGAAGAGATGCTCGCTGCCAGGCTGCACCGCTTCCGCCGGAATGCTCAAATCCTTTTTGACCGACTGCTGCAAGGTGTTGGCGATGACCGAAACCGACATGGGGAAATTCCCGTGCAAGCGGCCGGTCTGGATGATGGGAAAATCCATGGGAAAATAGCCCTCAAAGGGCGCATAATCCTGACGGTCAAAGGTATAGCCATCCTGCAAGCGCGTCTGCACCTCGATTTCGTTATAATGAGCCACTTTTTCAAAAAAGATCGCCGCCAGGGCGGTTTTCAACGGATGAAAACGGTAGAAAAAGAGATGTCCACCGGTGATGCGCGTCAATTCGGACAGGAACGTGAAACTGCGGTTGCCATAGCCGATGTCGCTGCTGTAATAGCTCATGGAATATATATTTTCCAGATCCAGCACATGCATCATGGTATTCTCGGGGAAAAGCGCCAGGATCTCATGGGCGTACTGCTGCGCATCATAGGTGCCGGTGGGAAAATCAGCGCGGTTGGTGATCCAGAGCATCTCCCCCTGACCGTTGCGCTGCAGAAACGACCGAGCAGCCAGTAACAGTTCCTGGGAAAAATTGATATTGAGAAAGAGACGGCCGGCAAAAACCGTGAACATTTGATCGATATTTTCCTGCGTCCCGGCCAGCCAGCGTTCATTCCCAAACACAATATCGGGAAATGCCCCCATAATGGACACCGAATCCGCGGCCGTGAGGCTGCGCTCCAGCGTCTCCTTGAGCGAAGTCACCACCAGATCGGAGGTCAATCCGCTGCTGTTGCCCGGATTATAATCCAGCAGGATCAGAATCTTGCGCGGCTCATCCACAAAAGGCAAATCCGGCGGATAAACGGCGAGCTGATAAAAGGTATCATCCCCCTTTTTAAAGGTGGAAAGAAAATAGTCGTCTTCGATGGGAGAAGGCAGGACCAGCTCGGCATACTCACCATAGCGCACCGGCAAGGTGGTCTCCCAAACCCGGTCCTCCGCATAGTGCTGAAACACCACATTCTGATATCCCACCACCGCGACCGAATCGGGCTTTTGATCATAAAACGCCATGACGCGCAGATTTTTGGCGCCCCCGGAAGCAGCCGTGACCTGGGGAATGGGCAGCCAGGTGCGCAGCGATCCGCTCGACGGCCGCGCCGGCACCAGATACTGAATCATCACCCGGTTGACCTCAAATCGCCGGATGGGAAAGATGCGCAGGGTATAATCCACCTGGCGATTGTAGGTCGGCAGTGACCGGACCAACAGCGCGGGTTCGCGGATGGGACTGGTCTTTTCATCGAACATTTGCAGCGCAGTATACTTGTCGAGCATGGTAGCCCGCACCACCGAATCGCCTTTCCAGCAGTAGAGATTGTAGACTACGGCCTCTTCCGGCAATTGAAAAGTCCATTCAAGTTCCAACTCTTCATAGTTCTTGAAGAACCAGGAATTGAAATCATAGGCAAAAGAGATGTGAAGCTGGTGCTCGATATAGGCGCCATGCTGGTAGATCACATCCGTAACCGGCTGGACGTAGAGATTATCATCGCGATTTTGCGGGTATCCCGCCTCATAGACACTGATGCGTGTCGCCCAGACATTGCAAGCCAGTAGCAAACCGATATATAAAAAACGCGCTATTTTCATGGTCTTCCTCCCCCTCACTTCAGACAGGTTATCTTGGCGATCTGACGCTGATGATCCCGCTGCACGCTGACGAAATAGACGCCGCTGCCAGCGGATTCACTTTTCTCATCTGTACCATCCCAGATCAGAAGCAGGCTGCTCTCATGAGCGGGTACATTTTGCCGCCACGCTCGCACCTGCCGGCCCAGCACATCGTAGATGCGGATATCCGCCTGGCCATCCACGGCCACAGGATTCATCCGCACCCTGATGTTGAGTTGGGCATTGAAGGGATTGGGATAAGCCCTGACCTGCAATTGTTCGGGAAGCACCGGATCGGTCGGGGCCAGTGCCAGCGTATCACCTTCAGCCAGACGCATGAAACCGGCGTAACCGTTCGCTGACGGAATCACCAGAGCGCTGTAGGGCGTGACGAAGTGGTTCTCCTTGCCAATCCGGCCGATCTCATCGATCAGGTTCCAGGACTGCGGCTGCCGCAGCAGCTCTTTCACATGTTGGGCATGCCATAAAGTCTTGATCTGTTTGAGCTGCGGAATGCTCGCCGATGAAGTGATTTGCAGTTGTTTATGGAACCACTGTCCGCCGGTATTGCCATAAAAATCGGCGGCAAATGGCAGGCCGCCCACCGCGCGGCCGATCTCGATAAAAGGATAATAGATCGGATAGTGGGTTCTGGAGAGATCGAAATTATAACGGCCTTTGGTATAACCGCCGGAAGGCGCAAGATCCACCTCCATGAGATCCAGCGCCGGTGAGAGCAGATCCGCCAAGGCCAGTTTCAGGTGATACGTTTTCACCGAGCCTGGACGCAGGACAGCGCCCCGCGTCAGCCGGGCGAGATTTTCATAGAGATAATCGTTGCCGCCCCCTCCGCAAGCAAGGATTTTGATGGCAACATCCTGTTTGAGTTTTGCGACGGTTAACGCGATGATATCGTTGGCTTTGGCCACGGGATTGGCGTCCCGTTCCGCCGTGGAGAGCAACCAGATTTCGCCATCTGTTTGCAGCAAGTTGAAATAGTCCACAGCCTCGCGCAAGAGCTGAACCGTGGCATTTAATTGCGGAACAGGCTGGCTGCGCATCTCTGCGAAAAGCATGTTCAAATTTTCAGCGCTGGCGGACACAAAACGCGGACGCAGAAATCGCGGCGCTAAATCATGCATGAGCAATACATTGATGGAATCGTAGCCTGAGTAGCCCAGTTGCACCACATCCTGAAACGAGTCGAGGATGAATTCACGGTCACCGCTAGTGGCAGTGCCCACATCGAAGAGTAAAAGAATTTTCTTGAGTGGACGCTGCTGAGGTTCCAGAGGTGGTATTGCGGACAGGAGATAATAGTGCTCGCTGCCATCCTGAAAAAGATAGAGTTTTGGCTGTGACTGTCTGGATTTCAGCCAGGTCATGCCCCCAAAATTGTAGTAGCTCCCGATATCTGTGCCCATGAAACTGCTTTTCCACCAGCCATCTTGTGTCTTGTAAAAAGGAAAAGTCTTGTACGAATGTTCCAGTACAGGCTGCGTTTCCGGCTCATCGGTATCCAAAAAGTAGTAATTCATCGCCGAGACATCATGATAGGGCGGAAATCCGTAGGTGAACAGCGGACTGCGTTCGTGGTAAAGTTCGAGCGTGTTTTTGATCAGGTAGGTGATCGAGATGTTAAAGGACGTTCCGTACCAGGTCGGAGAAACCTGCATCAGATAGCGCTGGTAATTATTGGAGCCATCGCTGTTGCGGGAGACGAACTGGCGCAACAGGCAGCGCGGTCGGTTGATGGTCGTGGAGTCGAACAGGCTCTCGGCCGTGAGCAGATCCTGGGTATGGGCCGTGTGCCAGGTGCCCTCCAACTGCACCGCCGCACCAATCACGACAGCCGCTTCAGGTAATTCAAATTCATAATTAAAAACAAAGGGCTCATCGTTGGGG
>CAUJEL010000144.1 GCA_963169875.1 Candidatus Zhuqueibacterota bacterium | reverse complement strand
GGCAGTTGATATGGCGCTCAATCATCTTGAGAACGAGCTGAATCTCGTCACTGCGATGCTGCTGCAACGATGGAACTGTTTGCCACGGAATGCCGGCAGCGCCCAGATAGGCGAGCGCCATGCGCCAGGGCTGCTGGATCGCCTGGCTGCCGCCCGGCAGGGCGACCGGCGCGAGCCAGGCATGGCGCCGGAATCCCCGTGCATCCCCGCTGAGCACTTCTCCCCCCCAGATGGTGCCATCCACGCCATATCCCGTGCCATCGAGGATGATGCCGATGCAGGGTTCCTCAATCTGATTCTCGGCCATGACCGCAACCAGATGAGCATGGTGGTGTTGTACCGCGACGACGGGTTTTTTCTTTTGACGATGGGCCCACTGGCTGGACAGGTAATCCGGGTGCAGATCACAGGCGATGATATCCGGCTCGATCTCGAGGATTTTTTGCCAATGTCCGATGTGATGATGAAATAACTCCAGCGCCCGGGGATTATCGAGGTCGCCGATGTGCTGGCTGATGAATACCTGATCATCCCTTGCCAGGGCGATGGTGTTCTTTAGCTCGCCGCCACAGGCGAGAACAGATCTCTGCAAACGATTTTTAAGCAGCACAGGTGCGGGCACATACCCGCGGGCGCGGCGCAGTATGCGCGGTTTGCCTTGAAGGACGCGCACGACCGAATCATCGCAAAGCTGGAGAATTTCGCGATCGTGGGTGAGAAAAACGTCCGCGATGCCGCTCAGGCGCTCAAACGCTTCGTCATTGGTGATGGCGATGGGTTCTTCGCTGCGGTTGGCGCTGGTCATCACCAGCGCCTCGAAGGGGCCGTGCAGGAGGAGATCGTGCAGCGGTGTGTACGGCAGCATGAATCCCAAATAGTGCTGTCCCGGGGCAACAGCTTCCGGCATATCGGATTGGCGGCGGCGCAGCAAGACGATCGGATGCGCGGGCGAGATCAGAAGCTCTTCCTCCGCCTCGTCAACCAGACCATGTTTTTTTATGATCGATAGATCAGCAGCCATGAGGGCGAAAGGTTTTTCGGCCCTGCCTTTGCGTTCGCGCAAGGCCGACAGCGCGGCAGGGTTGAAAGGATCGACACAGAGATGGAATCCGCCGAGACCGCGGAGGGCAACGATTTGGCCATCTCGCAACCGTTCCCAAACCGCGGTGACCGGATCGCTGCAGGCAATCGGTTGCCGATTCCGGTCCATGAGCATAAGACTCGGACCGCAGGCGGGGCAGGCCACGGGTTGGGCGTGAAAGCGCCGGTCCAGAGGATCCTCGTATTCGCTTTGGCACGCGGGACACATCTTGAACGCTGCCATGGAAGTGTTGGGCCGGTCGTATGGAATGGTGCGCACAATGGTAAACCGCGGTCCGCATTGCGTACAATTGGTGAAGGGATATTGATATCGGCGGTCGTTGGGATCGTGCATTTCCTGCAGACATTGGCTGCAAACAGCAATGTCCGGTGAAATGAGTGTCTGCCGCGAGCCCTGGCGCTGGCTGAAATGGATGGTGAAATCGGTATCTGATGCAATAGCAATGATCTCGGAATGCATGGAGAGAACGCGCGCCAGTGGCGGTGCCTGGGGGATAATTCGCGCGGAAAATGCGGCGATACTCTGAGGGGTGCCCTGCACTTCCATGAGCACGCCTTGCTGATCGTTGAGGACAAATCCACTCAGGCGGAATTGGCGTGCCAGCCGGTAGATGAAGGGCCGGAATCCGACGCCCTGGACGATGCCATCGACGTGAATGCGGCGGCGTTCAATGTTTGTTCGTCCAGGTTCAGTCGTCATGGGATCCTTTGATGTTGAATCGATCATGTCTGATTGTTTTTTGCTTTGAGAACGGCAAGGTGGGCTCCACCTGTTTTTGGTGGGGCACACCTCACTTAAAATTTATTCGTAGGAGGGCTCTCCAGAGCCCGACGGGGTTGCCCTCAGGAGAGGGCCCTACAAATATATCTCAAAATACCAGTGCAGGGGGGCTCTCCAGCGCCCGACTATCTACCTCCCGGCCAGCTGTTGCAACCAGTCGAACCACTGCTGCATGCCATCCCCGCTGCGGCAGGAAAGCCGCATCACCTGCAGATCCGGATTGATGCGCAGGGCATTGGCTTGGGCGCGGTCCATATCAAAATCCGATAAACCCACAAGGTCGATCTTGGTCAGCACCAGGATGCCGGCGCGGCGGAACATGGCCGGGTACTTGAGCGGCTTGTCATCCCCCTCCGCGGTGCTCAGCAGCACCACTTTCATCTCTTCACCGAGATCGTAACTCGAAGGGCAGACGAGATTGCCGACGTTCTCTATGATCAGCAGATCGATTGCATCCAGCGGGGCGCCGCTCAGTGCCGTCGACACCATGCGCGCATCGAGGTGGCAGGCGCCGCCCGTGATGATGGGCTTGACCCAGAATCCACCCGCCGCCAGCAAACGCTGCGCGTCGTTTTCGGTCTGTACATCTCCGGCAATCAAGCCGATGTTAATTTTGGTTTTGAGCGCAGCCAGCGTCTTTTCCAGCAGGGTCGTTTTCCCCGCGCCCGGACTGCTGACCAGATTGATGGCAGGTATTTTTTCGGCGTGCAACCGGGAGCGGATCTCCGCAGCCAGGCGGTCATTTTCAGAGAGCACTTTTTTTTCAATCGCTATCATTTCACTCATGAGAATTCTCCACTTCGAGATAAGCGATATGCAGGTCGTCGCCGCCGTTGATGGTCAAGCGGTCGCTGCCGCAGCGGGGACAGGAAAAGACCGGCTCATAAAGGTCGAACGCATGGTCGCAGTTCTGACAGCGTGCCTGTGCCGCTGCTTCCTCGATCGCAAGCGTGGTCGCAGCCAGGGGGGTATCCCTGCGGATGGCTTCGAATCCAAAGTGCAGGGCTTCTGTCATGATGCCGCTGAACGGACCGATGCGCACCACGATCCGCGTGATGCGGCCGAGTTGCCGGTTCGCCGCTTCATGGAGCACGGTTTTGAGCAGTGCTTGTGCGATGGACATTTCGTGCATGTTCATTCCTCTGCACCGAAAATACAAAGAGAATAGTTGCAAATCAAGCAAGAAGTGCGATCATTTGCGGCGCAGCGTTTTGCGCGTCGGTTCAGCGTTCAAGGGATCCTCGGGCCAGGGATGTTTGGGATAGCGGGCGCGCAGCTGCTTGCGGATCTCCGCATAGGTGTTCTGCCAAAAGCTGCGCAGATCTTGGGTGACCGCCAGGGGCCGCCCTGCCGGCGAGAGCAGGTGAATGGTGACTGGTACTTTGCCATCGCCGATGCGCGGCGTCTCCGTCAGGCCGAACAACTCCTGCAGTTTGACGGCGAGTACCGGGGCAGCGTCACCGCGATAATCGATGGCAACGCGCGAACCACTGGGGACCGAGAGATGCGTGGGCGCCAGCCGCTGCAATGCCCGGACTTGCTGGCCGGATAAGCGGGCCTGCAGTAGGTCAGCCAGATTCAGTGTCTGAAGCTGTTCCAGTCTGCTCATGCCACCGAGCCAGGGCACAAGCCAGGTTTCCACAGCGTTCAGCAACCCATTATCCGAAGAATCCGGCAAGTCCGCCAGGATGGATATTGATTTCCGCGCCCATTCGATACGGTCCCGCATGCGCTCTGCGTCCTTGTTCCACGGCAGAACGTGCAGTCCAGTGCGGCGAATGCCATCCAAAAATGCGGCGAGCAGTTGATCCGCATCGGGCAGGACGGTTTTTTCCGCGATGACTAAATCTCCCAGCAGACTGATGCGCCGTGCAATCACTCTTTGTTCACGGTCATCCCAATAGACTTCCTCTTTGGATTGTACCTCAGCGGCACAGGCATGCAGTAATTCCGTTTTGGGCAGCGCCGCGGCCAGAAAAATTCTTCCGGAGGCCGCATCCGCGTCGAGTTCGGCGATGGCCAGGAATTCTTCGCGCATCAGTGTGCTCGCTCCAAAGAGCGTTGCAATGGCCCCGTTGACGAGGCGGTAGGTGCCGGTGCGGTCGGGTTGCTGGCGTCCGACGCGATCGGGATAGGCCAGGGCCAGCAGCGCGCCATAGTTTGTTTTTTTGATTGAGGTCTCCCTGATTTGGGCGATCTCCACGAGCCGCTGTTTCTGAGATTGAATGCGGTTGACGATGGCGGGAAGGACGCCGCGCCCTGAATGCAGAGCCTCGATCCGGGCCGTGAAATCGGCACTTTTTGCGCTGTCACCGGATGAGAAATCGCGTTCCTCCAGCACGGCGGCCACTTCGCAGGCGGCGGCACCAGCGCCGCCCTCTTTGGCTTTGAGAATCATGTGCGCGAGGCGGGGATGAATGGGCAAATCGGACATGGCCCGGCCATGGGGGGTGAGTTTTTTGTCCGCTGTCATGGCGCCGAGTCTTTGCAGCAGTTGTTGCGCTTGTGACAGCAAAGCGCGGGGCGGCGGGTCGAGGAAAAGGAGACCATCGCCGTCGGGGGCTCCCCAGCGCGCCAGATCGAGGGCGAGGGGGGCCAAATCGGAGACGCGAATTTCCGGCGTCGGATAGGAGGCCAGTTGCGCGTGTTCGTTTTCGCGCCACAGACGATAGCACAGACCGGGACCCTGCCGTCCGGCGCGGCCGCGGCGTTGATCGGCCGTGGCCTGGGAGATGGGCAGCGTGACCAGTCCCGACATGCCGCGGCGCGAGTCGAACCGCGCGGAACGCACCAGGCCGCTGTCCACCACCACGCGCACGCCGTCGATGGTCAGACTGGTTTCGGCGATGCTGGTCGACAGGATGATTTTTCGCCGCCCCTTCGGCGCCGGCGCCAGGGCTATTTCCTGTATTCGCTGCGGCAGATCCCCATGCAGCGGGCAAAGCAGCACCTCATCCGGCAGGCGGTTCTGCAAAAGCTCTTCGACGCGGCGGATTTTGCGCATGCCCGGCAGAAATGCGAGGATGTCGCCCTCGGTGTGTTTCAGCGCCTGGAGAATCACATCCGCGATGCGCATCTCCAGGGGTTTATCAATGGCCAACTGCGCGTAACGGGTTTCCACGGGATGGGCTTTTTCTTCGCCGCGGATGACGGGTGCATCGCCGAGCAGGGCTGCGATGGTCACGCCATCGAGGGTGGCCGACATGATCAGCATGCGCAGATCGTCGCGCAGATTATTTTGCGCATCGAGCGCGAAGGCAAGTCCGAGGTCGGCGTGGAGGCTGCGTTCGTGGAACTCATCAAAGATGACCAGCCCGGCCTCGGGCAGATCGGGATTGGCGTGCAGCATGCGCGTGAGGATGCCTTCGGTGACGATCTCGATGCGGGTGCGGGCGCTGACCACCGCGTCGCCGCGGATGCGATAGCCGACGGTTTCGCCGACTTTCTCGTGCAGTAAGAACGACATATATTCGGCGGCGCGTCGGGCGGCAAGGCGCCGCGGTTCGAGCAGAATGATCTTTTTGCCCTGCAGCCAGTCGCTATGACGGAGCGCCATCGGCACACCGATGGTTTTACCGGCACCGGGCGGGGCGGAGAGGACAACGCGGTTGTGGCCGGCCAACGCTTTTTCCAGATCAGGGATATGTTTTTCAATGAGAAAAGTCAAAAAAGCTCCGGATATTTATGCAGATAGACCCTTGTGAAAGTTGCATACCTTCGCAAGGGTAAAGCAAATGCTCGGAACAGGTATCTATAAGAAACAAAACTGCAGCCAGAAAATCAAGTGCTGAAATTGCATTCTCACGGTTGTGGTTGCCGCATTCCTGAGGGCCGATGAGATCTGCTATCTCAACCAATCTGCCATGATGCTCAACCATGGAACGTCATAGTCTCTTTTATATCTGCTTGCAATAATCATTTTTGTTTGTTATTTTTTTGTGAAAGCAAACCAATTTTTTTTCGAAAAAAACTGATCCGCTTGCTGCATATTTGCACCCAGTCACCGCGTGCGTCAACTCTATTGAATACCTTTTGCGAGGGCTTATGCACCGACCCCCAATCGCCGTCCTTTTTTATGCGGGACTAATTCTCTTGTTTACGGAGCTCGTCATGTCATCCCCTCATCCTGATTCATCTCAGCCTATTCAAGGCTACAGCCGCACCCTTTCCGGTACGACCATGAATTATCCATCGCCTTTGCCAGATACCCAATCCGCCCTCCTCTGCCGCGCCAGCGATGGCAACAGCGCCATCAGCTGGGCGAGCGCGCCGGTTCTCGTCGAACCTGGCCAGAAAGAGATCGCACTCATCTGGCTGGCCGGACTGGGCTGCAACCTCGGCGAAAAACGTTTCACGCTGAGCGTCAATGGCCGGGAGCTGCTCGTTTTTACCACCTCCTCCGCAGACGAATGGACAGTCGCGGGCAAAGATAACAGCCGTCTGGTT
>CAUJEL010000143.1 GCA_963169875.1 Candidatus Zhuqueibacterota bacterium | reverse complement strand
CAACCCCGGGGTCAATCTGACACTTTCATATTCTCTGCATTATCCCGGGGAATCTGGCAGACATCCCGGACATCACTTCACTACGGACCCGACTCATGTGTGCGCTCAAAAACCTGATCATACTCCTCTCTATAACGGCTTTTTCACTTACGGCCCAGGAAGCCCTGCTCGATATCGGCACGGCCCAGGATCCGCCCGGCATCCGCTGGCAGACCCTGACCACACCCCATCTCAAGCTGATCTTCCCCCAGGAACTGGGCCGGGATGCCCAACAAATCGCCAATCTGATCGATAGCGTGTATCCCTTGGATACACAGACACTGGGCGTGCGACCGCCGCGCATCCCCCTCATCCTGCGCAACCGCACCACCGAGAGCAACGGCTTCGCCGCCCTGGGTCCGCGGCGCAGCGAATGGTTCAACACACCGCCGCAGACCTCCCTGATCGGACCCGTCTCCTGGTACACCTTGCTGGCCATCCATGAATACCGCCATGTGGTGCAGTTCGAACGCATGAAGGGCGGCATGACCAAATGGCTCTACTATCTTATGGGTGATGCGGGCTGGATGGCAGGCGCCATGTTTTCGGTGCCGTTCTGGTTCTGGGAGGGCGATGCCGTGTTCATGGAGACCGCCTTGACCTGCGGCGGCCGCGGCCGCCAGCCGGAATTTTTCATGCCCGTCCGCACCATGCTGCTTTCCGGCGAGCGCTACTCTTACCATAAGATGACTATGGGCTCACTGAAAAACTGGAGCGCCGATCCCTATGAATACGGTTTTCTCATGAACACGTATCTGCGGCGTCGCCATGGCGACGGGCTGTGGTCGCAGGTTTTGAACAGAACCAACAAGATCTCACTGATGCCGTTCCGCTTTTCCCAGTCCTTGAAAAAATACACCGGCATGGGCGCCATCAAGAGCCACGGCGCCGCCCTGGCGGAACTGGACAGCATGTATCGAACCGCGCAAGCTCCGCAAACGCCAGAAACCGTCAAACGCTGGGATCGCAACCATAACGGCTTCACCACCCACTACCACGCACCGGTCTGGCTCGAGGACGGTTCCGCCATCGTCCTGAAATACGGGCTCACCGACCAGGCAGCATTTGTGCGCATCGACTCGCAGGGAAACGAGCACACCCTGCTGCATCCCAATCCGGTTGACGGCACGCCCCACCATGTAGCCCATGACAAGCTGATCTGGAATGAATTCAGCTTTAATGCACGCTGGGGCAACCAGAATTTTCAGAGTATAAAAATCCATGACCTGCAAACCGGCCGGACACAGACGGTCGTCGCCAAAGGCCATTATTTCGCCCCCGCGCTCTCGCCCGATGGCAAGACCATCGCGGCTGTCTACTATGGCACGGATAACCGCTGCCAGCTGGTGCTGTTAAATCTGGCTGGCGAGGAACTGCGCCGCTTTGACAATCCGGAACAGGCGTTTCTCTTCACCCCGCGCTGGTCAGCGGACGGCAGAAGAATCGTCTATGGCCGCTTGACGACAAAAGGCCGCACACTGACCATCCTGGACGTAAAAAGTGAAAATTCAGAAGATTTCTTCCCCGCCGGCGCCAACACGCTCGCCTCACCCTCATTCTGGGGCCCTTGTCTTTTATTCACCACGGCCGATGGAGATGTGGAACAGATTTTCGCCTGTCAACTTGACTCGCGGCAGTTATATCGCATCACCGCGCGGCCCTTCGGCGCCGCCTTTCCGGCCGTATCACCGGATGGAAAGCGACTGCTTTACAACGACTATGATCTGACAGGCTGGCACGTCGCCGAAATGGCCATGGATACAACAAAATGGACGGCTATTGAACAGCTGCCTATTTTGGCCAATCCCTGGTTCGAGCCCGTGGCGCAACAGGAAGGTGATCCCCTCTGGCCCGGTTCGATCCCGCAAAAAGAGTATGCCGTGGAAGACTATCAAGCCTGGCGCGACCTCTTTCAGGTGCACAGCTGGCTCATCACCGCCGATGAAGCGGCCAGGACCGCCGGCGTGCAGGTATTCGCGCGCGATCTGCTCGGCACCCTGGGGAGTTCCGCGGGAATTGATTACGATCGCGCTGAAAAAGCCGCGGCCGTGAATGCTACCCTCACCTACGCCGGTCTCTATCCGCTGCTGGATGTCAGCGTCCTGGCAGGACACCGCGCCTCAACGTTTAATGATGAGAAGGATGAAATTGCCAGGTACACGTGGAAAGAAAAGGCGCTGACCTTTGGTCTGCGCCTGCCCTTGAATCTAACCCGGAATGGCTATTGGAGCGGCGCCACTTTGCAGAGTCATCTCGCCATGACCGGGATCAGCCGCATCAGCGATGACCGCGGCTTCGACCGCCATGACAACGCCGATGGCTGGTTCAAGTCGCTGCGCCACAGCTTTTCCTGGTATCGTTACCGCCAATCCCGCGCGGATATCTATCCGGCCTGGGGCCAGACCCTGCGCCTAAGTTTTTATCATACGCCCTTGCATGGGGATTATCAAGGGCGCCTCTTCAGTTTCAGCTCGAATCTCTATTTTCCGGGACTCAAGAGCCGCCAGGGATGGGCGCTGCGCTGCGATTACGAGGAGCAGGATGCGCGGAATTACCGCTTCAGCAGCGAAAGCCGTTTCCCCCGCGGCTACAGCGAACGCTTTCATGAAAAAATGGGGCGCATCGGCGTGGATTACGCGATGCCATTGTGCTACCCGGATTGGCCCCTCTGGGTGCTGATATACATCCAGCGCATCAAGAGCGCGTTCTTTTTCGATTATGGGGTGGGACGTGATGCGGGTCGTGAAATCACCTACCGTTCGGCGGGTTTGGAGTTGACGTCTGATGTGAATTTTCTCGGCTTTCCGGTGCTCTTTGATCTCGGCGCGCGCGTTTCATATCGCTGGCTGGACCGGTCGTGGCGCGCGGAATTGATGCTGGGTACGCCATTATAATACAGGAGCCCTCATGCTGCAAAAGATCGCTCTCATCACTTTATTATTTTTCCACTGTTCAGAAAATCAGGCGCCAACGCGCATTGCGCCAGCAGAAGAATCGCTGCATTTCCGGACCAAACTCTATGATGGCGTGCCCGCTTCGATTGCCGCAAGCGTGACCGATGAATTGGAAAGGCAATACCAGCGCATCCTGGCGGACATGAAACTGGATACCTTGCCGGTCATAGGTGTGGAGATCTGGGACGATGCAAACAATTTTCTCTCCGCCATGGAAAAGAACATCGGCCAGCGTTACCCCGGCGCAACCGGATATGTGAAATACGAAACGATGTATCTGCTGAATCGGGGCCATGTGCCGCAGGCGGCGGTGCACGAGTTCGCCCACATCGCCAGCCTGCACGTCAATCCGCGCATCGGCAACAACCCGCGCTGGCTCTGGGAAGCCCTGGCTTTGTACGAAGCAGGCGACTTTGTCGATCCCAAATCGCTTTCCTACATGGTGAGCGGCGATTATCCCACCCTGGCGGAACTCAACGCCAGTTATAACAATGATCAAAGAATCTACGCCGTCGGCTACACCTTATCCGAATTTATTCTCCACAACTGGGGACAGGATCTGTTCATTCAACTGATTAAAACCAATGGCAACATCGAATCGGTGCTTGGAATATCCGTATCAGAATTTGAAGAACAGTGGTATGAGTTTGTAAAGGAAAAATATCTTTCGGTCCATTAACCTGCATTATTCATAAACAATATAAGGAGAAGCTTTAATAATTTATTTAATAAAAGGATATT
>CAUJEL010000142.1 GCA_963169875.1 Candidatus Zhuqueibacterota bacterium | reverse complement strand
TTCCAGCGTGCTTGGCGGGGACGACCACAGCGACATCTATGAAATGTCCGTGAAATACGTACAAAGCCAGATCTCCCTCTTCACCGGCCAGGTGGACCGTTTCATGCAGGTGGCGCCCCAGTTCCTCGCGGAACCCGAGCTCAATGACATGGTGAGCGAAGATGCCATGATGAAGACGCTGGACCAGTGGGACAATGCCTCCGATCAGATGCTGCAGCAGGCGGAGGATATCGGCAAGGCCGGCCAGGCGCTCTCCACCGGAGATCCCAATCAGGCGGTCGCCATCGTCACCAGCGGTGATCGACGCGAATTGGTGCCCATCATGCCCGGGAAAAGCTCGGACAATGAAGAGAAAAAGAAATACAGCTGGTGAATCGGGTGTTGTCTTCACTGGATCGTTTTGATTAATTGATAAGGAGTTTATAATGGCGGATCAACCATTTGCGCCACAGGGAAAGAAGGGGGGATTGACCCTCTTTGCCAAATTGATCATCGGTTTGATCATCATTGCGGTTGTTGGCTTTGCGGCGTGGAAGTTTTTGCCGGAGGGCGGCAGCGGCAAAGATCTGCGCGTCCATCTGGTCACCTACTCGGGCATGGCGCCAGGTCCCTATTTCAACAATGGCCTGTCCCCCAATGCGGAGTCCCGCTATCAGAAGGAATATGGGGTCAAGGTGAAATTCACCGTCATCGACGTCATTCCGGACGCCATTCAAGCCTGGAAAACCGGGCAACTGGATGTGATCGTTCTCACGGTGGATTCCTATCCCATCGGACTGGAAGAACTTTTATCCTTCAAGCCGCGCATTTTCTACCTCACGGACAAATCCCAGGGTGCGGATGTCATCATCGCCAACTCAGCGGTGAAAACCGTGGCCAATCTCGCCGGACGCAAAGTCGGTTTTGTGCCGGGAACGCCGTCGCAGTGGTTCCTGCTCAACATCCTCAAGGCGGCCAATATGACCATGAAGGACATCCAACCCATCGAATTCATGGAAGTGCCTCAGGCTTTCAAGGCGTTCGAGACCGGCGAGGTGGATGCCGCTGTGGGCTGGTCTCCGGATGACATCACCGCGCGCGAACGCGTCCCCGGCGCCCATGTCCTGAAAAGCACCAAGGAATCTTCGGAAATGCTGTTCGGCATCATGTTCGCCAGCCAGGAGACCATCGATAAACGCCGTAATGATTTCCACGGCTTCATCGAGGGTTGGATGAAGGGTGCAGCGGAACTGAACGTCGATGCCAACGCCCGGCGCAGGGCGGCCAACATCATGACCGCCGGTTACAGCGGCACCTCCCAGGAATACTGGCTCGAGACGTTCAACAACGTCCGCTTTGCCACATTCGGTGATAACCGCGCCTTTTTTGGGCTGGAGCCGGGTTACCGCGGGGTGACCGCGGAGTTGGTTTATGATGAATCGCGCCGCGCCTATACCGGGCTGGGCCTGGCCAGCGCCAATCTGCCGAGCTGGCGCAATGTCTCCGATGTCAGTGTTATCAATGGAATTTCCCTGAGTGGCAGTTCGCATCTGGCGCAGCAGCCGGCAACGTTCACGCCGCCAACGGCGGATATGTACACCAAACCGGCGGTTGCCACGAAAAATGTGCGCGTGAATTTCGATTTCAATTCAGCGGTGCTCGATCCCCTGGAAAAGCTGAAACTGAAAAATGAATATGGTCAGATCGTCGCCATGAATGCCAGCTCGAGATTCCGCATCGTCGGCCACACCGATGATGTCGGCGGCCGCGAGTACAATATCGAATTGTCACGCCGTCGCGCTCGGGCCATCGTCGAGTTTTTTGTCGAGACCTATAATTTGAGCCGCAACCAGTTCGTCTATGACGGCAAGGGCCCCGATCAACCGGTCGCAACCAACAGCACGGAAGAAGGCCGCGCCCAGAACCGGCGCGCCGAGTGCTCGCTGCTCTAATTATCCTTAACCGGCTATCCAAAAAGGTTGGAAAATCGGATTCTCAACGAGGGATCCCATAAGAGGTCGAAAACACTGCGAATTTGACGCAAAAATGGGACTTGACGATTTTCCTGTATCACGTAAGCGAACGGTCATAGTTCCGTCTTTGGCCTGGAGACACCTCCGCCTGAAGGCGGAACTACGAACAATGTATTACCATAAATTTTATAAGTTAGGTGTATATCTGAATACCCCCCTGAAGGCGGGATTGCGAACCAGGTAATACGGGCGCGCGTTCATGGTTCAGGCTTTAGCCTGCTAAGACTTCCACCTGAAGGCGGAACTACGAACAAGGTGCTGCAAAAACTTTTTGGATAGCCACCCATCTTTCGATTTCCATGCGGAGGTATCATGTCGTCGCGTCTCTTTGATTTGCGCGGTCAACTGCCCAAGAGTCTGAAAATTCAGATTGGACTCCTGGGTGCTGTGATCATCATATTATTATGGTGGGCTGCGGTCAAGTTCGGCCTGTTCAACGAAAAGATACTCCCCACGCCTTTTGCCATTTTGGGCTCCATCCCCGAACTCGTATCGAGAGATCAGCTGTTTCATCATCTCAGCTTGACCATTTTTATGAACGTGGCCAGCTGGGTGGAAGGCGCGGTGATCGCGCTTCCCATCGGATTTGTCATCGGGCTGATCCCGCTCTTCAGCGCCCTGTTCGGCGGTTATGTCACCGCCACACGATACATTCCGCTGACCGCCACCATCGTATTGTTCATGGCGGCCTTCGGCATCTATATGTTCATGAAGGTGCAGTTTCTCACTTTTGCCATTCTCATCTTTTTGATCACCGCGGTGATTTCGCGCATCCAGGAGACGCCGCAAATATATGTCGATGCGGTCAAAACACTGGGTGCCAGCAAATGGCAAACGGTCAAGACGGTGTTCATTCCCCATGTCATCTCCCGCGTTTTCAGCGATTTCATCAACATCGTGGCCATCAGCTGGACCTATGCGGTTTATGTCGAATTGATCAACAAGCAGGAAGGCGGGATTGGCGCGCTGCTTTACAATCTTTACTACCGTCAGAATGAGGCTGAAAAACTTTATATGCTGATCTTGATCATGGTAGGAGTGGGATTCTGTTTCGATCTCCTGCTGCGTTTCATCGACCGCAAGCTCTTCCCATTCAAATATGTATAAGGCGGACGCCCATGAGCTATAGTTATGAAAACACCAATTTGCCGGATCTCATCGAATTGAGAAACATCAGCACCAGTTACGATGGCGGCAAAAATTACATCATCAAAGACATGCATTTGCTCATCGAGGACATCCCCGACCGCGGCGAGTTCATCGTCGTATTGGGCAAGTCCGGTTGCGGCAAGACCACGGTCCTCAAATATATCGCCGGCCTGATGACGCCCTATTCCGGCGAGGTGTTCATCCGCGGCAAGCTCCGCGATGAGAACGTCCCCATCAGCATGGTCTTTCAGGAGCCATCTGCTCTGGAACATTACTCGGTGCTGAAAAATGTCATGCTGCCACTGCTGTATCGGGGTGTGCCCGCCAACGAGGCCCAGGATCGCGCCATGACTATGATCAAGGCGGTGGGGCTGGAAGGACATGAACATAAATATGCCAAGTTCGGCAAACTCTCCGGCGGTCAAATACAGCGGGTGGTCATCGCGCGCAGCCTCATCGCCAATCCAGGTATGGTTTTGATGGATGAGCCCAACCGCGGTCTCGATAACGAAACCGCCTTGCAGATCAACCTGCTGGTGGCCGGACTCTGGGAAAAGCTGCAGTCCACCATCATATTGGTCACCCATGATATCGAACAAGCCGTCTTTCTCGGCACCCATCTCTATATCATGGGCGACAAGCCGGCCAAGATCATCAAAGAGATCAAAAATGATCTGCCGCATCCGCGCACCCGCGAGACCATGCGCAGCAAGGACTTTCTCGACTTGCGCAACAGCGTGGAAGATATTCTCTACGATCTGTAAAAGGCGGGGGGAATTTCACAGCACTGATTCGCGCGGATCTGCTGCGAGGCTGTGACGAGGGTTTGTGCCGCGGTGAGGATTGCCTGCAGCGTTTGCGGTCTCGCGAGAGCTTGCGCGAGCGGACCAGTGCTGCCAGCAGCCCCGCGGGGCGTGCCATCTCGAGAGGCTGGTGCAGCCTGAGCGAGGGTTGAGGTGCACGATGCTCGGAGTCCCGATCAAGCGCGGAAGCTGCGTGGGTTGATCAAGTGGAATGAAAGCAGATGTGGTCATAAACATCAGGGTGGATGACTTATCCACCCTTTGTTGTTTGAACATATACGAATCAAGGGTGGATGACCACTCCACCCTGCGCGAGATGATGTAAGGGTCCCGGCGCTGCAGGGATTATAATCGGCCATTCGGGCATCACGGCACCCGGGAATCCCATCCCAATCTGGCATTATTCAGCCACAGGGTATAGTCTGTATTATTGACCAGACGGTCTCCATTCAAATCTTCATCGTGATAGCCGGGCCCCGGCAGCGCATGCACACGATGATACCACGCCACATAATCCACAGTCGTCAGCAAGCCCTCACCGCTGATATCCCCGCTCGGCATGGCGTAATAGCCGCCACCCAGCGACTTGCCGCCGCCGCCATAAAATTGTCCCGGCCCGAGAATAAAGTCGTAATAGACGGCCGTTACACTGTTCAATGTTTGCGCGGTTGCACTCATGACCGCGGCATGATTACGGTGCCGCAGAACCAGCCAATAAGTGCCCGGTGGCATATTGAGGGTGAGGGTGGTTGTCGATCCATCCATTTCACAGAGGAAGCCATCATTTTTGAGCAGATAGGATTGCTGCTGCAAGGGTGGGCCGGTTGCGGTGGCGCGCAGTTCGAGGAGGATCCAATCCGCAATATTCGCCGGCAGGCTGGTCGCCGTCCGCACCGCCTCGGGATAGGGAGAAGTCCAGGGCAGTTCGTTGGCGGTGCGAATATCGGTGCGCAGGTACCCCAATGCATGGAATCCTTCCAGCCAGGTTTTGATGCGGACTTTGGCCGGGGCGGTGTAAATATTCACCACCGCGTCCTGGGTGCCGGTGAGCACATCGATGAAAGCATCATTGACCACTTTTGCCGAATGAATGTCAATGGCAGAAATGCCGGTCGTTGCGCCAACAAGACAAGTAAATTGCATGATTGAACCGGAATTTCCCCAAAAAGGGGCATGCGTACTGGAATAGATGATGAACCGGTAGGTATTATCGCCAAGTGCATTCCAAACCAGGATGTGGTCCTGTTTGCGTCCGGTTAAATCAAAAGAAGAGGAGACCGTCAAGACCGGCGGCAGCACCAGATCAAATCCGGCGGCCTGAATAAGTGCTTCATTGTCGAGATCGACATAAACCGTGACCTGCTGTCCCGGCATGCCATAGACATCGCGCACGCTGACTACATTGCCTTCCACCATGGTGGCGGCTTGAGAGGACCCGTTGACAGCAGCTATTAAAAACACCCCGGTTAGCAGACTAACCGTAGCCATACTGCGCAAGATCGAATAGACATTCTGTTTAGTTTGCATTTATCCTTTCCGCCCTATACTTTTTCATTAATATATACCTGCAAAAGCCGGAAAGCGCAGAGGGGCATTCAATCTGACTGCTGCAGTTTCAGGCTTGTTAAAGCATCGCACCTTCTCAACGCGATCGGTTGAGCGCGGATCGCTCAACTCGTTCATTATTCAAACCCAGACCATCCCCGATCTTCAAGTGTTTAACTGAATCCTTCACCGCAAAAAACGCAGGGATGCGAAACAAAAAATAGAGCAGATAGTATGGATAGAAATTTTAAAACCGGGAAGGCATTCAAATTACAATTTGTGAAAAAATCTTGCAAACGCCGAACG
>CAUJEL010000141.1 GCA_963169875.1 Candidatus Zhuqueibacterota bacterium | reverse complement strand
ATTTTTGCGAATGATTTCTGGTGTCATGTATGGTTACCCCCGAACCATCTGATTTGAATTGATCGAATCGGATAAAATCAAAAATTTCCACGGAACCCTTGACAAATGCTCTGGTTTTATCCGATTTACCAAGCAAGATTTTGTACAGGGATTTGCCATCGGATTCTGTCTCATATTTATATGCATTTTTATAAAGTATTTTTATACGGTCGAACAGTTGGCGTTTGCTCTCTGGAGATAACTCGCTCAGCTCAGTGGACATGATATCGGGATATTTGGTGATTTCTCGTAAAATGGTAAGGGGTGTAAATGCGAAGAGCAATTTGATCGACGAAGGCGAACGATACAAAAAGGGGATGTTTCTACTTATGCCTTTTAAACAATATTCCAATCCTGCACTGTGTGGTCTTTTTAATGCTTCATCGTTGGAAGCTACTCGAATCAATGCCTTTAAGAACGAATCAGCTTTTTGTGCTTGATAGACGTAATTGGTCTGACTGATGGCCTCCGCTTCATCAAAAATCAAGACCAATCCGCGCAGACCAAGGGTTTTTTTGATGCCATATCCGATGGCACTCAGCAAATAACAATAGATATTTCCGGCACTGGCATAATTGTACAATGGCGGATAATCCAAATCAACTTCTCCTTCATTTTCTTCCGGCCGAGTTAAGATATTTCGTGCTTCTATCCATTCCCATGCTTTTTCACCGGCATCTGGCAATAAATGCTTAAAGTATGCGTGATCATGAAAGGCGCCATCGCTGAGCAAGTTTTGTAAGAGGTTTTTAAATCCATATTCCTGTTTATCATATGGCAGTTGGAATTTCAAGGACTGAATCAATTTGGCATATACTTTTTTAGGTTGATAAAATGGGCATTCCAGGGGATCCATTTCTACATAGGCTGCGGCATAGCCTTGACGGATGGCTTTCCAAAAAGCATAATTCAAAATGTGTGTTTTGCCCGATCCGTATTCACCCACCAGAATGTGGGTGTTGATCTTTTCGTGTGCCAGCCACTTCTCAATTTGGGCTATTTCGGCATCTCTACCAAAGGTGAATTCGTCGATCAAATCGTGTGGCACAACACCAAGACGGAAAGCCTCTATCATTCGTCTTGGTTTAAAGTAATGATTAACAACTGGTTCGGGGATTGATTTTGGTTCGGGGGGTGGCGCGGTTTTATTCAACCCGGCAATGCTCTGGCGCAGTATTTTCGTTCCAAATTGGTCAAATTCCACCGTAATCTCGAAATCATTATCGACGGGGATGATTTTTAGTACTCTGCCCGTGCGGTACGTGCGATGGATAATCCAATCTCCCTCTTGAAAATCGATGGGCGTCTGCGTTAGCCGGCGTATCTCATTTGCCTTCAGCCAGACCTTGCGTCCGCTTTTAAAATGCACATAGAACTCCCGTCTAAAAAAACGGGAACTCAATATTTTCCCTTCGCCATACAGCGGGTTGTATACAATGTCCTCTTGCATAATCAACTAATCCTGAGTTCTTCAGTGCTGGGCGGTATTCCCTTGATGCGATAAAAATTTAAGGCACCTGCAATACCTTTCACAAATACGCGCTTGTAGCCGATATCCGCGAATCTTTTACCATAAGATTCTTTTGCGACGATTTTGATCAAATCATCGAGAGCTTTTTGATCAAACGTGCAATCATAGGCGACTTGATAGATTTCTGATATCCGGGAACCGACCTCATTGAGAAAAGTCAGTGCATCCAACACAACTGCTTCCAGCTGAATCCTCACGCCTGTTGGATTAAGTTCTTCAAAAACGGTGGAGATACGCTGGCGCAAGGCTTCGTAGACCGCCATATTGCCGCTTTCGAGTAAGGACATGTCCGGAATGGAGTAAAAAACCATCACATTCATAAAGCTGGAATTGGCACAGGCATCTATGATTTCCCGCAGATTGCTCACCAGCTGGCTTTTATCTTTGCCGGAGAGATGGGTTTTCGGCTCTGCTTCGTCAAAAAGAATGACTATGCCGCTGAAGCCAATTTGGTTAATCCAGCGGACCAACGATCGGATCATCTTAAACGCAGTTGTTTTGTCAATTCGTTCGTAAATGCCAAAACGGCCGTGCAAGCGGCGGTCGTATCCCTCGCCTTGCAGCCATTGGCAGATCGTTTCGAAACCTTCATCGTTGCTGTAATAACGCTGCTTGAATGCATTTTTTACGGCCTTGGCAAAGCTGGTGCTTTCGATGCCTTGCACGTTGTCCAGTTCATGCTCGAGCATCTCCTTTTGTTCTTCTTCTGTCGCTGAAACGTCCAGATGATTTTCTCGAAAATTCTGTATCCAAAAATCAATGAGACTGGCGATCCCTTTTTCATAATTTGGCGAGAGCAGTTTTTCAGGTTCTTGCGGGGCAATTAAACCGTTCACAATGGCTTTATAAACGAGTTCCAGTTTGTAAAATGGGCTTTCCTGTGATTTAAGCGTAACATATGATACAATATAGCGCTCCTGCCAGGCCAGATTACGGATGCTGTAGAGAAAATGCGTCTTACCGCCTCCGTACATGCCTTCGACGATTTTAAAGGATGCGCCGCCATCTTTGATGTAGGTCTTTAAATACTCAGAGTCGATGATATTCAGATACGGGTCCAGTCCGCAGGAAAAGAAGTGATGACCATAAACAGGGGGTTGCCCGGACTCCCCCAAGGCTTCAATTATTTTTCGAGCAATAGGTTTGCTGAGCTCTTCCATCTAAGCCTCCCTGATGCGAATATGAGAATAGGTGGAACCATTTCCTTTCAAATCATCCGGAATCCACAGATACTTGGATTTATCCGTGGTGAGCGCGCGCGCTGCCACGGTCAATTGCACCAGTATGGGTAGATCCGTCGGATTAAACCTTTTAAGTTTGAACAGGTCAAAACTGAAATTCGCCCTTGAATAGGGCATATAATTTTCTTTGTTCGGATCCTTCAAAAAAGCCTTGCCTTGCAACGCCAGCGCCATCTCTGGCAGCAGTTGAATGATGGGCACCATCTCTTCGCCGCCGGTTTCAATTTTCACTTTTTTATAAACGTTTGCGAGGATGGACGCATACTGCTCGGGCTTGAGCTGAGAACCAAGCGTATCTAACTGTGCGCCAATACGGTTTGCCACGGTTTCTGCATCCAGGGGGCATTTTTCCAGTCTTTCCTGCTCCGGTCCGTACCACAGGGTTACTTGCCAATTTATTACATCCATCTTGATTGTAAAAAGACCCGCTCGCAGATTCGGGTATTGGCCGGTCAGGGTGACCTGCCTTGATTGCAGCAAATCCTCCAGCCGCACGCCGAACTCGTCCACCAATGATTGTTCCGACTGCACGAGAGTTTGCTGATACGCATCGATTTCCGCACTGAACTCCTTGACAATGGTGCTATCATCCATTCCTGCGCACATAGTGAGAATTTTTTCTGTGCGCGCCTTGAGCGCCCGGAGATTGGCGGCTCTGGATTCATCCAATTTTTTGATCTCATTCATGATGCGCAGGATATCGCCCATCTTTCTATAAAAAATGATCAGCCGTTCAAGTTTGCTACCATCCATGATAGAGTGCCTCCATAATGCTATTGTTAAATTTTATGTCCTTCCTGCAAATATTCTATTTCCTGTTGCAGGTATTCGATATCGTTCAGGCTTTTTTTCTGCAACACTGCCAATTGATTATAGGCATTGGAAAGTTCTTCGAATAACATCTGCCAGTGCTCATACCCGTTCCCTGACATGCTCTGTAGCAATTTTTGATGAGCTGTGTAGATGCCCTCAAAGGCGATCATTAACTCATTGAATTTTCGCATCCCTTCAACATTGCCCTTGGCTGTCGGCCGCTGCTTGTGTTTTGTGCGTTGAAAGAAAAAACCGAGCATTCCACCAAAAAAAGCAGAGAGGATACTGCTGATGATAATTCCCCATATCCCCGTGCCCTGGCCTGATTTACTCCTTATTTCTTTCTGCGGTTGTGGTGCAGGTGGAACTGCTTGCTCAGATTTTTGTATTGTATCCCTGGCTTCTGCGTACATACCGATGGTCTTTGACAGTGTGTCTGGGGCTGCTCGCTGTGTTCCAATTTTAAATTCGGTTGCTTTTGCCCAGCCTTGCGCCCGGCCATCGCGACTGCTGACATGAACCCAGATAGATTGACTATCAATGACGATGGCTGATTCGTTGCTCTCCAACACGGCGAGAATCAGCGACGAAGACCTGGGGCTGTTCTTGAGAAAAGTGACATCCAGGGCGATGATCCGATCGCCTGGATGAAAAGCGCTCTCCTGGCAGAAACTCGTGCTGAGTTGAGCAGTCAATAATGACAAAACTGCAAACAGGCCGAAAAAGAGTAGGATATTTAATGGTTGCCTACGCAAACAATATACCGCCTTTTAAATTTTGCAGACGATCTCTTAGGGTCATCATAAATAATTACTTTGGCACAGAAGCATAACTACTTGTTTTGAGCAATGCGAGCTTGAATGGCTCAATTGTGACTTTCGCCAAATTATCGGGCTTATGCTACCCCAGATATTGAGGTATTATCCCATTTTTATACATTCACTGACTGAAAAAAATCACATTCAATCATAATGTAGGGTGCGGCTTGCATCACCATTTTCAACTCGAAAGGTTGATTTTTGCGAACCTCTTTCCACACCTGGCGCAAACATTTCCTCTCCTGCGCGGTCGTTAAAAATGGCCTGTGCCGGAAAGTGATCACCATTAATAAAAAGGTTCCTCCCTGACATTAAGAGCGAATATACCACTGCATAGATCGTTACCTTATGAAAAACCAGGGTGAAAAATAAAAGATGGTGCGCCAAAGCCCACCCAGCTGTTTCGGACATTATCTTAGCGATCACGATGAAATCACCATCTCGGCCTCAATGCTATCCGCATCTGCTTCTACATCCTCACCCTCTTCTTGCACTGCACCGGTGTAGGCAGCTTTGCCGGTTGCTTTTTCAATCAATACTAGCAGGCGTTTTTGTCGATCAGAAACAAACCCCTCAAAGTCGTCACTACGTAGAAATTTTGGCTCGATCAGATGTGATCGGATATAGGCATCAAGTTGATCCCGTTCGATGGCCGGTGTCTGTTTGTCTCCTTTTTCTAGCTTGGCAAGATATTCGGATGGCGAAACGCCACCGATGATGCGATTCGTACGAAATGACAACGGCGTCTTGTTAATAATGGAATCGAAAATTGATTGTTTGATACCCTTCTTCTTGCACCAATCCTGTGGGAATATATGGTGGATATCTACATTCTCGCCAAAGAATACCGTGTGGTCGAACTTCTGACCTGAACGGAAATCCTGAGCTCCTTCCTTCATCAGCAGCGAGTTCATCCCTTTATAGGCAGCAGATAACCTCATCCGCATCGTCTTCAGACGATCGGCGCGGAAGATGGTCTCGCTTACAGTGGCCGGCTCTGGTCCACCTTGCAGCCAGCGCGGCACTTCCATGAAATCCCGAGCAATGCGAGACTCCACCGCCGAACCATATAGCTCACCAAATACGCCATTCCAGAACCACAGCACCAGCTTGGCACGATTGGCCTCGTGCTCCCAAGCATCACCTATCTCTGCAATGATGGCTGCCAACGGAACAATCTGCGATTGGTAAGGTAGATCGAAGATGCGGTAAATGTGCAGCATGTGAAGGAATTTTGCTGCTTGGATGAAGCCCCACTCAACTTGCTTCTCGTATTGCTTATATGCAGCCAGCGGTAGGTTCAGTAACGCCTGCCTATTGCCGATTATTGCCGGCAGATCCTTCCCTGTCTTGCCAGCATGTTCCGCTTCGCGACGGCGTTCTCTCGTATAGAATAGCGAGACAGCCTGAAGAAAATCGGTATTGCTGACATTTGCGATGATTCCTGCCTCCGAGTCAGCGGGCCGTAAAATGTCCACGAAGCGCCGATGGCGCCCCTTCTGTCCGTCGTCACCGTACCAGTCTTTGCGCAGCTCATGCCCCTCGGCTGCATACATTGCCGTCACAAGCTCAAAGGCATCCAGCGCCTTGCCGCCAGTATTTACCTTTTCAAACACCACGCAGACCGCCTCCTTGGAAGTGGCTCGGTCAAGAGAAATGACCGGCACACGGTAATACTTGAAATTTTCAAGGACTTCGCGCTTGAACTTTCGGAACGTTTCACGAATGGATTCATTATTGTCACCTCGCCAGTACTGATCGAAACCATCTTGCCAGCGATCCCAGTCAAACACTTGAGTCACAGGGTACATTAATGCCTTATACTCGTTCTCAGGCGTGGATAAATCTAGCACAACTTCTCGGCCAAAATCAGTACGGATCATGCGGTCCTCAGGAACGCCAACTATGGCTTCCTCGCGATCTAATATAGCATTCAATGCTTTGCTGATATCTATGTAGAACCAGCGCTTCACTTTCTTGTTTTTTGGCGTGACTGTCTCGACCACCTTATTGCGTAAAGTCACTTGATACAGCGATGTCATGCGTTGCTGTCCATCCAGTAAAAGTGATTGCGGCAAAGTACTTTTTGCCTCGGGAAGCGCTCCCTCCAAAGGTCGAGGTTTAAAATTCACTGCTCCACCTGTATTAAGCGTCATAAGCGCACCCACTGGGAATGAGCGTGAAATCGACGCAATAAGGCTTTTGATACGCTCCTCGTCCCACACCCAACTACGTTGAAAATCTGGCAACTGAATAAGGCCGATCTGGCACTCTTCTAAGAGTTTGCAGAGATCGTAGGGATTAGTTTGGAAGGTTGATCCGGCCATTAATAGAACTCCTTATGGTTGGTGCGCTGGCGCGTAATCGATTCTCATGTATTACCTATTACAAATCTGTCAATGCATGACATCTAGATTGTTGTTTTTAGCTTCTGTTTTGTTTAAATAGGCAAAGATGTACGCTCAATTTTTATCTTGGGGGACTTTTGAAGCGAATCTATCCCGACATAGATCCTCTCCCGACGAAAAACCTGGGGTGAAACATAAACAAAGGTGCGGCAAGCCGCACCCTACCAATATTATCCTTTCGAACTTGCTTGCGGTAAAGTTTTACCTAAAATCTCTATAACAGGATTAATTGTTTGAGAATCTTTTTCAGGATCATCGAAGCCGGTTGAGCGCAAAGTGAAAGCTGCCTGCGATGCCTGTAAAAGAATAGCGTCCTTGACTCTTTCATCTGAAGTCCCTTCCACAAAAGCTCGAAAAGTCATCAAAGCGTTCGCACGATGCTTATTCAGTGTCTGATTATGCATTTGAGCTTTATAATTACGTGCACTCCAAAAAACTCCGTAGGAAAGGGTTGATAAAACAAGCAATTTAGCAACAATGTATTGAATTACAGAGGTTAGGTCGGGTGGAACGTACAAAAATGCCACCACCAATGTTGATATAGCAGTTAGAAGAGTCACTATTGCCATGATTATCGTTGCTTTCAACCATTTAACTGCACTATCATTATGTTTATTTGCATCTTCTATAAAAATTTGTGCATTAGCTGAAACACCTGCTTCAGCTGCTTGCGCCTTTACAGCAGATAAGGCATTTTCTGCTTCGCTGCGTACAGATTTCAGGAATTTCGATAATTCTTCCGCTTCTGTTTTCATTGTTAAATGATAACCCTTTGCTTCACGTTCTATTTTAGCATAATCCGTAGCCTGGGTAGCAGTGAACGAAAGTGGAAGCATAAATGGATTCATGATATTATCATATGAATTACTTACTTTTGTTATGATATTTTTACAGACATCTCCAGGAGTATTCTGATTTAATGTAAACTGTCTGACTTCTTGCATTAGTTCTGCTATTTTTGTAATTGATCCTGAAAGATCATTTAATTGTTGAGTTGTGAGTCGTAAAATATCTCTTTGATTTAGTTGTTTGCAGATATCAAGCATCTCTTCAAAGTACGGTACAGCTTCTTTGAAATTGATATCAGGTGAAAGCTCCGATGTACGAGCTAGTGTATTTGCATCAGTCGATGAAATTTCTGAAAGCTGATCTTGTACTTTTTTAAGCATTTCCTGACGCTGTTCGAGTGTCGCCATTTTGTCACCTCCGTATATCCATATAGTTTTACATAACAAAAAGCGTAACCAGTGGAGCGGTGGTTGAGTAGTGGATAGGGAAACAAGGTCTGGTATAAGCTTATTTTAGGTTGTTTCTATATTTTGTGTCGTTCTTTTTTAATATAAATTGCTCTAATCGTTTTGTCCGGAATTCCCAATTCTGATAAAAAACATACTTCAAGGAGTAACATTAATCGCTGTGTAACATTATAAAGATCTAATCCTTTAAGGGCTTTTTTCTTTTTTTTCTTATCATAGTGTGTGTAATAGTTGCGAGTAATTATTACCTTATCTAAAAAGTGTTTATTATTTTTAATAAATAGAGTTTTTATTTTTTTATGATTTGAAATGATTTTTTCTAAGCGCTGACGCAAATTCTCATCAATTAATGTTACTTGTCGGTGGTATGATTCCAACGCATAAATAGAGTTTAAAAACTTAGTCGTCAAATAGAGCTTTGGATTATTAATTATTGAAAAATAGAGCTCATGCACGGTTTCGAACCTTTCAAATGTATCAATCCAATTTGAAAGATATTGATTTAGGTTATCTTTAACATCTGAATATGTAAATAATTGGTCTCTATAGTCTATCTTCTTTTTTTCATCTACACCCCAAAACCTCATTTTGTAAATCAAATTAATCAAAACGGGATCGAACATTGAATTATTTTTAGGTTTTGTAAATACTGTTGCATTTATCTCCAACGGTACTATTATTTGTGAGGTTGCCAATGAAATAAAATTTTTAATAATATATATCACTTGTAAATAACGATCAATTGAAACTCGATTCTTAAATTCGATGACGATATATTTTTCTTCATCGAACTGAATGGTAGAAGTGTTTACAGTGATGAAGGCGGGTCGAATAATATTATGTTGTAGCAATATTTTATAGCTTTTATTTCGGTATAGTACTTTTTCACTTGGTCTTGAATATTCAAGAGATGTGTCACCGTTCTTAAAATTGGTTTCATAGTTCTTGAAACCTGTTTCATCAATCCAATCATTGAGATGGTTGAATTTGATATAAAATCGTTTAAATCGAATTTCTGATAAGCTATTAAAATGATATCCATGAATTAGCTGCTGTGGCATGTAATTTTCTGTTTGATAACCAGGGAAACTCATTGAAAAACCATATTCTTGACAATTAACAAGAGTAATGTGTTTTCCGTTGGGAGTAACTCCTAGAATAATATCCGCCGTGGCTATCGGTCTTCCTAATTGTCCCAAAGCCCCATTCAATTCTAAAACTAATCCATTATCTTTACAAAATTTCAATTCTCCAGGAATCTTGTTGACAGCCTTATTGGGCAGCCACCAGTAGCCTTTTAAAGTGAAATTTGCAGAAAGTTTCAATTTATCCATTTATCCTCTACATAAACCTAACGCTCAGCATAACCGGCTGGCAATGTAGCGCAGCGAAATTGCCAGTCCGTGTTGATGCGGTTGTTATATGACTTCTTGGTTCACCGCAATTCATAAGAACATCAACTAATGATCTTCGCCGCCATGTCCTTTTTAAAATCCGCTCTTGCACCCAAGCAAACTAGGTTGAGTGTTCCATTACGCAAACCAATCTCAATGAATTTTTCGATCGGACTTTCCTTGCTCTGGGAGAGGCAATCCCGGTGCCCGAACACTATGACAGCATCGCGCGCCCTGGAAAGCGCCACGTTTAGCCGGTGTTTGTCGAGGAGGAACTGAACGCGGCCACGGCTTCTTGTCATCAAGAGAATCACGATGTCGGCCTCACCGCCCTGCACGGCATCCACTGTGGTGACACTCACAGTCAGGCCATACCTGCTCCTGTCAATCTCCTCTGCCACCGAAATGCGCTGCGCTTCATAGGGACACACCACCAGAATGCTGGACTTGATCTTGTCGCGCTTTTCGCCCATGCGCCCCAGTACCGCATGCAACGCCGCACGCTCGGTTGGATTCTCCGTCGACTCTGAGGTGCGGCTCTTGTAGTGCTTGTAGGTCGGCACCTTGCTGAAGTCGACGAATACCAAACGCTTTCTCGTCACGGTACAGTTGTCGGCTTTTCTGTGCGATTGCATTTGCCCATCATAGAACAGCTCACTGACTACGTCGCCGATGTCCTTTTGCATCCGGTGCTGTTCCGTCAGCATTCCTTTTGCCGTGTCAGGGAGCTGCTCGAATATCTCGTGGAACATGTTTCTGCGCAGAAGTTCCTCAACCTCACTCAGTGATAGGCGGTAGCCGATTTCCTCGTCCAGCACCTCGGTGGTGACGGTGGGCGGAAGCTGATTGTGATCTCCAACAAGAATCACTCTGCGCGCTACCGAAGCAGGCAGCAGCAACTCGGCACCGAAGGCTTTGCCCGCTTCATCAATGATAGCGATGTCAAAGGGGCGGCTCCACAAACCATAGTCGCGCCTCGCCATCCCAACGCACGTTGCTGCGTGAATGTGCCGTGGACCTAAGAGCCACCTTGTCGCCGATTCACGGCCTTCCCTGGTTCCCATCAGCGAATTCCACCTGATCCAGGAATCATGGGTCTGTTCCCCGTCGCGCGGCTCGCGTCGTATCACATCCAGCAGGCGGGTATGCCAGACCCGCTCCAAGGCGCTGCCTTCAACCCTCTCCGCACTACCGTACCGAACGACTTCGTCGGAAAGCATGCCGGCTTTTTCCAAGAGATCGGTAAGCAGCCCTGTGACAGCCACATGAGTGGGTGCTGCAATGAGAACACTCGGCCATGACTGTTCGTTGCCTTGCTCAAACAGCGAGGCCAACCAGTTGACAAGTAGTGTTGTCTTCCCTGTACCAGGGGGGCCCCAAACAGCGACCACGGGCTCGTCGGAATCCAGAAGTCGTTCAACAGGAGCCCGGCCTCGGTTCTTGTTCTTGATGTAGTCCCCGGAAAGCCCAAGAAGTGTGGAATGCACGCGGGCAGATGTGAATTTTCCGAGAATCGCATGCTCCAGAGCTTTGGAAAGGGTCTGTTGCTGAGATCCCTCGCCTGACAACTCAAGCCTGGATAGCTTGAACGGATTGATTTCCCGAAGAGTCGCCTCAGAAGGAGCGTCCAACTCCAACCTGCATATACCAAGTTGTCGATCAACCCAGCTTGCACGCTTCACGTCCCAACCGATGGCGTGACCGACAGCGCGGAGCCGCGTATCTCCTCCGGCGGCGATCGCTTGATCTAACCATGCTGGAGGTGTGGTACCAGTGATGGTTCCGACGACAATGCGACCGCCATAGTGGATTTCACCTGGGAGGAAACCGCAGGAGCCGGCTGTCTGAAGGTGCTCCTGTTGATCTTGGTAGATCAAGGACAGCTTTCGTAGTCGCAGAGCCGTTCGGCGTTGTAACAGCATCTGCTTCTGGCTGCTCAAATCAGCATGAATCGCCTCGACAAAGGAATTGAACAGTGAACGATCTGCCTCGGCATCGTCTTCCGTTCCTGGAACGAATGCGGTGATTCCTGCGTGAAAACAAACAGAGACCGGCGGGTCAAGCTCCTCAAAAAGCACGTCGTCCAAGGAGAATGCCTGTTGATTCGAGTCAGCTGTTGTAACCAAAGTGACGGCGCCGAGCGAAAACGCGATCTGGCCCGACTCCATCAAATGGATGCGCCACGGAGCGTTTTGAGCAGCGTCGCTGATCCGTTCATACGCTTGCACGAGTGAAGGGAGCCGCGTTTCAGAGACCGATAGTAGAATCGGTGACCAGTATTTCTTGCTTCCACCGATGCGCGGATGTGCCCGCACACGAAGAGGCCGTGCAGGGTCCAATCTGGTGATTTCCTGAAGCGTCCAGATTTCCGGATAGACTTCTGCGTCTGTTTCTGGCGTCAGCCAGCCATAGTCCTGCGAGCCCATACAGGGGAGCAGCAGCGGCGCCTCGAGGTACTTGAGTTGAACACCTTCGCGATCTCGATGCACTACCTTCGCCGGAAGGGCGCCGCCTCCATCTAATAAGTTCGCTTCAAGCAAGGCAGCTCCAGTAGCCGATACCCTTGCGACGCGCTTCTTGTGGTCGACGTCGAACAGCATCGCACGGCCCTCCAGCTCGCTGGACCAGTCTTCTACCTTCATCCGGTAGCCATGAAGCTGGCGAGGAACGTCGCCATCGAAGTGCACGAGGCCACCCTCTCTTGGAAAATCGTTGGGCAATAGAAGTGCTGCTGGACTCGGGATCTCGGCCTGATCGCCCTTTGCCACGGAGGAGAGTGACTTTTTGAGTAGGGTCAGATAGGCCCGTTCCGCGTTGATACGGCTCAGCGCAAGCTCGAGCTCCAGAACAATCTGAAGGAACGAGTCGCGCTCACGGCTCCCAAATCGCTTTTCCAGTATTCCTCGTGCCTTTGCGTGGCAGGCAGTCAGTTCGGTCGCGATGCCATTTCTCGCGTCGAGTTCCTGATCGACAAACGATTCTAGTGCCGCCACATACTCGCCAATCAGCTTCCGCCGCGCTTTTGCATCCGCCGCGTGAATAGCGGCGAGCTGCGCCTCCAAGACATCAATCTGCTCCTGGACTTTGGCGGTGCGTCGACCGTTCCACCAGCTTACGGCGCTTGCTGTCAGGCTGATTCCGGCGATGGCGAGTAGCAGGATCACGGGTGTACCTTCCTACTTCTTCAATTGGACAATCCGGTCTGAGAGCTGCAGCAGGTACTGTCGCGCTTCCTTGCGCACTTCGTCGCTCAAATCCGCATCTGTAACCTGCTTCATGACTTCGTCGAATAACGACAACAGCCGTGTCTGTGCCTCGCGCGACTGTTCGAGCTCCTCCATCTTGGGTTTGTTGTTCTCTTGCGCTGTCTCCAAATCGACCTGCGCCTTCTTCACGGCTGTCTCGGCCTCAGTGACTCGCCCCTCCCATTCCGCACGTGTCGCCTGTAGCTCATTGTGAGACTTCAGGACGTCGAAGAAAGCCTTGAAAGCTGCGATAGCTTCTTGTGCGACCTGCAGTCTTGCGACTTCGACCTTCGCGCTTGCGTCGATCCCCGCTCTTTGGGCCTTGAGCATTTCAGTTCTAACACCATCGGAAACAGGTGGCTCTATGACCGAAGCACCTGTCTTGGTTAGGCTTGTCGGTAGCTTCAGTTTGTCGTCTGACATGGCTTTCTCCTCCGTTTAGGCAGTTGTTTCGTTGTAGTTCTGTAGTGCGTGCTGGAGATCGGACCAGGCGTCTTCGAGTGTGCGCAGGTGCTTGTCGAAGGCTTCGAGATCCGGCAAGTCCGATTTTCGAATTGCGTACAGTTCAGTCCAGGTCGTCCTGCAGACCCTGCCGCACTCAAGCACGAGTTCTCCGAGTCTCCGTTGGATGTCCTTCTTCTGAGCGATTTCTTCTTTCGCCAAATCGAGTTGCTCGGCGAGCTGTTGCCGCTCAAGGTGAAGACGCTCCTCCTCATGGGGGATGAGCCTTTGGAGGCCATCTCGGTGTTCCCTCGCCTTCCGTAGCTCGAGGTATGAATTGACGGCTTCAGCAACGGAAACTGCAGCTTCGATGACCATCAGAGCGGGGTTTGCCTTTGCTGCAGCCTTCGAGAGGCCTTTCTTTAGTCCGTGTTTGGCAGCGAGCTTGGCGCTGCTTGCCATGAGAGTCAGTGCGTGTCTCGGGACATGATTGGCCATGGCTCACCGCACCCCTATGACGCACCATGAATCTGGTACGAGACGCTTTGCCACCGCTCCGGACTCAAGGGGAATTCCCTGCTTGCCCAGAGACGGCATAGAAGGGAACGTCCCGCCTCTTCGCTCCCGGACGATCACTCGATCGCTGCTCTGCAACCGCCAAACGGAGGACGTATACGGTTCAAGAAAAACCGTCTCCATGGGCTTACCGTTCTTTCTCTCCACTGCATGACAACGGACCATGAGAAAATCACGGCATCTTGAGTAGCCATTTGCCGGCCTGTACGGTTTGCCGACGAACGGCTCGAATGCACTCCAGAGACCGGCAAGGAACCAATGCTCAGAGGTTTCCACGTAAGCGGGCTTCCATGGTCGTGATCCGTCACGGCGTAGAAACACACGTAGCCGGTCGTCTTCCTGGAGTTTGGCCAGAATCGAGCGCTTGTCATCTGTAACGATTCGCTCGATCAAAGGTTCAGGCAATGCCTCATCGGTAGCCCTGGTGAAGGTATCTTCTGCCGCCTTGTTGAATGGTGGGCGCGGCCAGTCACGCGGGTACTCGATCTGCTCATGTTGTTCCACTGCCGAGAGGAACTGGGATGCCGGATTGGCGGCACTCGCAAAAAGGCCCCGGATAGGATTACCGTTCAACTCGCGTGCAAGGGCAACTGCTTCCGCCAACCGCT
This sequence comes from Candidatus Zhuqueibacterota bacterium, assembly GCA_963169875.1. GTDB lineage: Bacteria > Zhuqueibacterota > Zhuqueibacteria > Residuimicrobiales > Residuimicrobiaceae > UBA2214. Next base: position 21,905 of record CAUJEL010000141.1, on the reverse strand, counting down.
TTCCCTTTGCGCTGGGACGCCAGTCCTTTACGAGCTTCTCGCCAAGAAGAACTTCATGCACCTTGTCGAGTGTCGCGTTGGGCAGACCGGTTGTCGCCACGATTTCATCTTTGGCGCGGCCGGCGACCAGATCTTCGAGCACGTACAAGACCACCGGGTCACAGCTTCGTGGGGTCTTAGCAATCGCCCACACTTTGAATGGTAGGCTACTGAATGCAATGGGAATCATCGGCGAGACCGGTTGAGGGAGACATGCGCGAAGACTCGCAACAGCCTGTGCTCGGCGATTCCTTTTGTCCGTTAACCATTCATCCGGAAGTTCAATTCGGATAATCTCAGCCTCTACCTCGTCTCCGAGGGATACTGCCTCGGATGGATGGTCGATCCAGCGCCACGCTATTTCGGCGATCGGTATCCAGGCTTCGAATGAGCCTTCGTCAAGCACGACTCCGCGGTCCTTCAGGTTGATTATCTTTCCACGAATGTGATCACCTTCGTTGACCCTGGCCAACGCCGCTCTGATCTTGGCTTCGGAGGCTGCATGGATACTCGCAACCCATCCTCGTGGATCATGTTTCAGAAGGACGAAATCGACAGCCTGCCCCTCGTGTAGAACCTCCGATGGGTGGTTGATGAACTCGTCAGCTATCTCTCCCAGAAATACGACGGCAGTGAGTCCGTCGGATGCAACCTTGGCGAAGTGGTTGTCAATGTGCTCGACGCGGCCAGGGAAGACGTCACCCGGACTTGCTCCACTGCTCCGAGACGTAGTTCGTGACGTGCGAGGCGCTCGTGTTGCCTTTGCGGGTTCTTCGTCTCCCCATCCAAGGAGAGAGAGCAGATCATTCCAAAGGCCCATCTATTATCTTCTCCAAGTTCAGCTGATTACGTGCCATATAACCTATTACTAACCTGTCAATGCCTTGCATCGCTGTATTATTCATTTTGTATTTTTCAACATGGCACGGTCGGGCTCGTCGTTTAAATCTTGGGTGACGAGTTTGCCCGCGAATGCCTTTTTTAAGATGCTCTGCCGCAATGCCTCAGCCAGCTGTAGGTTTTGGGCAATGATCTCCTCCATCTTGTCACAAATGGAAAGACGACTTTCTATTTCCTTGACGATTTTTTGCTGTTCATTGAGTGGTGGTAGTTCAATAGGGAGACGATTAATAATTTGTGAATTTAGATTGGCCATTGTAGTTCCAGCAGCATTTTCCTCTAAATATTTTTTTGCGGTTTCGCTACTTAGAAAATAATATAAAAATTTTGAATTCAAGATTTCTAAAGAAGGACGAATATAGAGACTTCCAGTTCCGCAAAGCCATCCGGATTCCTGTGTTTGAACTAACGCACATCTCCCCATCTCACCTCTTCTACCTAATATTATATCACCCTCTCTGAGTATATATTCAGCCAGTGTTTCTTTTTTCTTTTGCGTTATTGTGTATTTTGCATCAGGAATAATTTGACCATTTTGAATATGCATGGGATTTATTAATGGGATACCATTTTCAATATAATCTTCCCTATGCAATTGAGTACCAAATGGGCCAATTTGTATCTTTAAGGTTATTTCTTCTAGTTTAAATACTCTCCAACCATCTATTAAACTGCCTTCTTTCACACTTTGTGACGTAAACCTTCCCTCAAACGCCCATTTGAGGACGGACTGGCGGTAGATTTTGAGCTGCTGCTGGGCGGCCTTGAGTCTCTCGATCCCTTTATCTAAATTGCTGAATAATTCTTCTATTTTGGCAACGATGCGGTTTTGTTCTTCCAATGGGGCAAGTCGAATAGGTATTTTTTTCATCGATGCCTGGGTTAACTTTAAACGAGTTGTACCCGAGACATAACTTCTATAATCTACTTGGTTCAAATAATGCATGAGATATTTATTGCTGAAATACGACAATAAAATGTGTGCATGATTATTTACCCAGGTTTTTCCATTGATCATATAGGCAACATCTTTTCCGAAGCTGAGGAAAGGTGCGCCATCTTCTCCTAATAAAACATATTCCCCATCGGTTAAATAATCATCTATATAACCAACTAATCCGGTGGCCCCATAATAAGGATATAGTTCATTGGGTTTTTTCCCCGCAATCCTTTTGAGCCTTTCATCGGAATTAACTGGCTTTCTTAAATTATCACAAATCTGGCATACATCTTCCAGTGGAACGATAATCCATCCCTTGGGTATATTCGCAGTTTCCCCCATCCTACGCCGCCAATGCTTCGTTGAGTTCGTTGATGATAGTTTCCATGTCCGCGCCGAAAAGTTGGTACATGCGGCCGCGGCCACCCTGGGCATCAAAGGGCGTGTAATCGAGATCGTCCATGGCCACGTGCACCGAGGTGGCGATTTGCTCCTTGAGCATGTACAACCACTCCATCTGATCCGGGGTGAATTTGGGCCCGCTGCCCGCCTGCTTGCGGAACAGCCACTCCTTAAAATTGCGGTCCACGGTCTGGTTATAGTTGGTCAAGGCGCCATCAATGCCCACGACGCGGCGGATCAACGCCACCAGGGCCACCATCTCGTTGCGCGGCTGTCCGCTGACCCGCTCCAACTGTTCATAAGCCCGCCACACCGCCAGCGGCGCCAGAGCCGGCTTCTCCAGCTTGATCCGGTCCACCAAGTCCTTGATCATGCAAAAGGTGAGCTCGCGGCGGCGCCAGGGCTGGCCGTAAAAGAGCTGCAGCGCGATGATCTCATCCCGGTGCCCGGCGATCCATTCCCTGAATCCCGTCGCCGTCTCCTCGGCCTTTTGCCGGTTGTTCGTGTCCCAGCCGGTGGTCTCCACCACATCGGGATTCTGCAGGTCGATCTTTTGCTCGTGAATCTTGCGCACGTTGTCGATATAGTCATTGAGCTCGCCAGTGAAAACCCGGGCCGCGTCATTGAGCACCTCCGCATGCAGCTCCTTGTAGCGCGCCTCCTGCTCCTGCGGTGCCGCGTCGGGCATCTCGTCGGCCACTTGCTCGCGCAAGGCCTCCACGGTGTCGGGATCCCAGGCAGCCAGCAGGCCTTTGGCAACCTCGGCTACACTCCGGCCGCCGGACAAATCCCGGAAGCGCTGCCGCTCACTCTCATTGATCTGCTTGTCGAGGCGGGCCAGTCGGCTGGCCAGGGAGGTGAAGATCTCCTCGTCGCGCGCGCCCACGGTGATGGCGCCGAGCAGATCCTTCAGCGGCACGCCCGGCTTTTTTTCCAGCGGACGGCTGTCGGTTTTCAGACTCCTGGTGACGCCTATGGCATCGACGATGACAAAATGGTCCTTGGCCAGGCGCGCCGAGGGGGAGACCTTTTTGAGATCATCGAAATGGATGACGCGGGTGCCGCGGCCTTTCATCTGCTCGAAATAGTTGCGGCTCTTGACGTCGCGCATGAAGAGCAGGCACTCCAGCGACCGCACGTCCGTGCCGGTGGCGATCATGTCCACGGTCACGGCGATGCGGGGATGGTAATCGTTGCGGAACTGCGCCAGCACCGATTTGGGATCCTCGCTGGTCTTGTAGGTGATTTTCTTGCAGAAACGGCTCTCTTCGTCGAACTCTTCGCGCACGATGCGGATGATGTCGTCGGCATGGCTGTCGCTCTTGGCAAAAATCAGCGTCTTGGGCACTTCGAACTCGCCATGGCCGTCGATACGGTCCGGAAACATCTCGGGCAGATGCTCCTTGAAGGCACAGATCACGGTGCGAATCTGCGAGGGATTGACAATGTCCGCGTCCAGCTGTTTGGCGGAATAGGTCTCGTCCTCGTCCTGGAGCGCGTAGCGCTTCTTGCGGGTGAGGCGGTCGCGGTGCTCCACATAGGCACCCTTCCACAGGGTCGCGCCCTCGCGGGTGACTTTGGTGTCGATGATATAGACGTCATAGCCGACGTTGACGCCGTCGGCCACGGCCATCTCGTGCGAATATTCCGAGACCACGTTCTGCTGGAAATAGGCAAAGGTGCGGTTGTCGGGCGTGGCGGTGAGTCCGATCTGAAAGGCGTCGAAATAGTCCAGCACCTGCATCCACAGGTTATAGATGCTGCGGTGGCATTCGTCGATGATGATGAAATCGAAAAACTCGACCGGGAGTTTGGCGTTGTACTCCACCGGCGGCACTTCTTTGGGCTGCCAGGCACGCTCGTTGGGATTCTCCTCTTCGGCGCTCTCGTCGAGATCCTGTCCCTTGAGGATGGCGTAGAGGCGCTGGATGGTGCTGATGTAGACGTGGTTGTCGCCGGGGATGTGGCGCGATTTGAGGCGGTGCACGCCGTAGAGTTCGGTGAATTTGCGGTTGTCGTCGTTGGGGAGATAGGACATGAATTCCTGTTCCGCCTGTTCGCCGAGGTTGCGGGTGTCGACGAGAAAGAGGATTTTGCCGGCGTGGGAGTACTTGAGCAGCCGGTAGATGGCGGTGATGGCGGCAAAGGTCTTGCCCGCGCCGGTGGCCATCTGGATGAGGGCGCGCGGCCGGTTATTTTTCAGGGACTTTTCCAGCGCGGTGATGGCGTTGAACTGGCAGTCGCGCAGGCCATAGGGCGGCAGTTCGGGCAGATGGCGGAACGAATCGCGCAGCGAGTTCTGCTTTTTCAGCCAGTGATGCAGCGTCTCGGGGCGATGAAAGGTGTAGAGGCTGCGGCTGCGCGGCTTGGGATCGCGGAAATCGGTAAACGCGGTGATTTCGCCGGTGCTGACATAGACAAAGGGCAACTTTTCGTTGTTGAGGTATTTCAGCCGTGCGGCGGCGTATTCTTCGGCCTGGTCCTCGTGGGTTGAGAGATTGTGGCCCTCTTCCTCGCGCTTGGCTTCGATGACGCCGGCGGGTTTGCCGTGGACAAAAAGGACGTAATCGGCGGGACCGGCGTCGGTGAGGTATTCGCGCACGGCCACGCCGGGCGCGGCGTGGAGGTTGATGCGCGATTTGTCCTGGATGGTCCAGCCGCAGGCGGCCAGCTGCTGGTCGATGTGATCGCGGGCGATCTGTTCGGGGTTCTGGTTCATGGCTCAGCCCGTCTTCCTGAACTGCTGGTAGCGGCGATCGAGGTATTCCGCGTTGGGCCAGTCTTTGGTCGAGGCCGGTCGGATGATAGGATGATTGTGCAATTCCTGCAGTCCGTGCAGCAGCATGGGACCGTCAGATTCTTTTAATATGTCCGAGCGGACCTCGATGATGTAATCGGGACGGATGCCAATGAAGAGTTTGTCAAAGGCGGCATGGTGTATCTTGCACAGGGAGATGCCGTTGGGCACGGTGGGCAGACCGTCCGGATCGTTGTCCGGCAGGATATGCGCCGCGTCCAGCAGTTCCTGGTGTTTGAGGCGGCAGAAAGCGCACTGGTTGCGATAGGCATAGAGCACTTTTTCGCGAAAGGATTTCTGATGCAGTCGCGCCTTGACCGAAGCGGTGATGTAGCGGCGCCGGGCATCGGCATCGTCGTCCCTGATGGTGGTTTCATGCAACCGGGACAGGGCGTTTTTGTCATCCACCGCCACTTTGAAAGAGAGCGCCGCTGGGGTGTCGGCGACGATATAGACCGGCCAGATGGCGAGGTATTTTCCGGGCACGATACCATGGAGATAGATGAGTGGGACCTGATGGATCATGGCTTGGCGCAGGCCGGCGTTATCGCGATGCTGAATATCTGTGCCGCGGTATTTGTAGAGCAGATAGCCGTTTGCGTCAAACGAATCGGCGTAGGGCCCTTTGGGCGCCGAGGTGATGGAGATCGGATAGGTCATTTGGCGCGGGCGAAAAATCCCTTGTGGCGAGACCAGTGGGATAGGCGCCCCGTCAAAGGAGAATCCATTCGCCAGGAGGGGGCGTGGAAAGACCTCTTCGTAGAGGGGGGACTGTTGTTCGAGCCATTGGAAAGCGGCCAGTCTTATTTGGGTGTCCAGGTCCAGTGAAAAGCCTTATGATTTTAAATGAGAGCCCTTACTTTAACAACCTGAATCATGGGGCGCCGGGCGCGCGGAATGAATAATAAAATGGGCATCCCGGAACCGTGACTTGACCAGATCAAGAATATCGATTGCAGCATCTGGGCAGGCAATAGATTGCTGAAAAAATACTTGATTGCAAACCCCATGTGAATTACATTGTATTAATTGTATTACATTGCCATATAATCTGGAGTATCTCTATGCGAACATCGACGATTTCACTGCGATTACCTGACCACCTGGCTGATGAATTGGATAACATCGCTAGGGAAACAGAACGGTCAAAATCCTTTCATATCCAGAAGGCCATTGAACTCTATCTCCAGGAACGGGCCGATTTACAGATCTCCATGGACCGGTTGAACGATGCCACCGATCCCATCGTCAGCAGCGAGGATATGAGGAAACGCCTTGGCCTTTAAAATAGCATACAAGCGTTCCGTTGAACGCGACTTGAAGAAGATTGATAAAGAACAGCTGAAAATCATTTTTGACAAGATCGAAGCGGATCTTTCAATAAACGCCAGCAAATATCCATCTCTGACGGGCAAATTTGCCGGTTTGAGAAAGTTTAGGGTTGGCGACTACCGGATAATTTACAGCATTATTGAAGACACAGTCCTGATCCTGCGTATTGCCCACAGAAAAGAAGCCTACAAATAATCCTGAATTGTCAAGTCCCCGATAATATCTGTGCATGGCGGAATTCAAAATAAAAAAAGCCCAGTTCTTCATAATTGACTGAGCCATGCTATTTTCCCGCCATATCCCCTCCCAGGTTATGCGTGCTATTTGTATGTAGCTATAATGTATAAATTTAATACAAAGAATCAAGGGATTTTGCGGAAAATTGCTAAATATTTTTCTGCACGGCTATCTCACGGTGGAGACAGGGACTGGGAATCCTTCACAGCAGCTATTAAGGAACGTGCATTACTGTAGGCCGACCAGACTGGTCGGCCTACAGTTTCCCGCAGAGGGTACGACCGCGCAAAGGCATCCCGCTCCGGGGTAACCCCCAGTTTGCTTTCACCCTTGAGGCGGAGATCCCTCGTCGCTGTGCTCCTCGGGATGATATGATTAAAAATCTGTACGATGGCATGACGATTTCATCACCCGGAACATAGACATGGCTAAGGACCAATCTGCTTGCTTGTTCTCATTCCATTATCTGTTTGTTAATAATAGCCATATAAAAATGGCGATTTTTACTCTTGACGAGTCTTTGAAGTTAGTATATATTTAGATTGGAGGTGTAGAGAATTTAGAAGATCACTTAATGTTTGAGGAAAAAAAGATGCGAAACATGACGCTGTTTTTAATTCTGATAGCCGTTTTTCTCATGGCCTGTTCAAAGGAACAGAATCTCTTTTCCACGCAGATGCAAACGATCATAGACCTGGATGATTTGGAAAAAACAACCGTGCCGACGGATGTACCGCTACGCGTGATTTATAATAACAAGTGGTATGAATCAAACCCGGATTTAAAAGATCACTTTATTCCTTCCATAAAAGAGATCAAAGAAGGGCCGGATTCGACACTGTATGTCTTTGATTATAAAAACAGCCGTCTTGTACATCTATCGCTTGATGGAAAATATATTCGCCACATCGGCGGGCCCGGAAGTGGGCCGGGCGAATTTATGCAACCCAATCCATATTGGGAACGCTCCAGCAGATATTTGTATATTCCGGATACTTTTGGCAAGCGCTTGCAAATTTTTAACCTGTACGGTGATTATCTTCGCACCATAACCAATATCGATATGGAAAATGGACGATTGACAGTGGGAAGAAATGGCGTACTATTAGTCACGCCCCCGTTTCAATCCGTGCCTCCTGTGCCTTATATGATTCAAATGCACGACAGCCTGGGAAGCAATATGGGATACATCGGCGCCATCGCCGAAAATGACAACCAGGTTTTGGTCCATAAAATCCGCACCAGTTATATCATAATTGCCAATGAAAAAGTAGACCACATATGGTGCGTTTTTGTGATGTCGCCGCTCATCAGAAAATATGATTATGAAGGTCGCTGCGTCGAAGAGATTGTCTTCAAGTCGGATAAAATTAAGGCATACATAAAAGAGGGCAATGAATTTATGCAAAAATACAAAAATCCCAACAGAATCAAGGAGGTATCCGGACCTGTGGTATTGGAGCATGTTTCTTTAAGTGCGAATGGTGAACTGTTAATAAAGCTTGCGAGGCATCCAAATCTGATCATTTCAACAGTACAAGGCAAATCGTATGTCAAGAGGAGCTACAAAGTGAAACTTGCATCTGCTGACAGTGCGGCTGCCATCGATGTGAATAAAATCAGGTTAATCAGCCTGAATAATGAAATTTTCGGTCTATTTGAGAACAAAGTAATATTAAAATCAGAACCCACGCAGCCTTGAATCCAAATTTGACAAACGCTGCGCCAAGGCGCAGTGGCGCCTTGTACCTGAACAGCGCGATTGCATTAACCCTGTAAAGACTTGCAACCTTTGCAGGATTTACTCTGTGGGCAAGAATCGCGCAATTTAGTCGTTGAACAAACAAAAGGAGGATTCAAAAATGAATGGCAGAAAATTATTCACCATTTTGTTCGCCGTGGGTATCATCATTCTATCGGCGTTCAATTTCAGGCTTGACCAAGGAACATCGGAGACAGCTATCGAAAGTCTGACCAGTTTGAATCTGTCCTGCCTGATGAGCAATGCAATAGCGAGCGGCGGTTCTGGAGGTTGCATCTCTCTTGGCGGTGGCATCTTTTGCGAACCCTGCAAGGTTTGCTGTATTGGCAGCTGCGAATGCGAGTACAAGACCGTCTGTTGTGCCTTATGTGAACTGGATTGGCCAGGAGGCGCAATTAAAGATCTGTCCTGCTGTCCATAGGTCATGCGGAACTCGGGGGTCTCTGCGTTGAAAGGAAATTTGCCTCACTTCCCGTTCCCAAACTCGGGTTTGAGAACGAGAAACAACTGCTCAAAGCCATGCCGCTCCGGGATCGCCTCCAGAATGATGGCACCCTGGAAGCAGAGACCCCCCGTCACTGCTCGCCTCGGGATGATGCTTTTTACTACCCAGAAACCAGGCGCACTCACCAAGATCATAACACCTGTCATGCCGCAAGCATCTATTATCAAAACGGCACGTTACGGGGGGAGCTCATGAATTTGCGGGTTACACCAATTCTACATGACGTATCCAAAAGATCCTTTCAAGATGACAGGCTGATAAAAAACTGATCATCGTGTCGCTATGCATTTCCAGCAAATAAAGCACAGCATGGAGCCTTCTGAACGACCGGATTAATTGGAAAAACACCAATCATCCGGGGATTCTTCTTGCTTGGGTGTGCTCGTGCGATAAATGAACGTTACATTATCTCCAGCAAGTATGATTTTGTCATACTTTTGGGAGAAAAAAAGCACAAAAGACACGCTTCTGTCATCGTTAAATACCTTCAAAGCGATCCCTGATTTCATAAAAGCCTCTATTACGAATATCGAAATTTATTGGCATGAAACGAGCACAAATTTCTCGTTTTTCCATTTTTGAAAAAACTTGAAAGCTCTTCTTGAAAGTTAGGCCTAAAAGACATACATTAACTTTGTGTATAAGTGTGCCAGATTGATTATCAAAGGCTGTGATGCAAGACATCCTCACCGAAATGAAATTCGCGTTTTCAATGTAGTAATTTCTGATAAGGCGATTTCCATGCATGACATCATGATCAGTTACTCATCCCTTGACAAACCTGTTGCAGATGCCATCTGTAATCGGCTTGAATCGGAGGGAATCAGGGTATGGATAGCGCCCAGAGACATCATTGGTGGTGAGTCATTCGTTTCAGCAATCCAAAATGGGATAAAAAATTGTTCGCTTGTTGTATTTGTTCTATCCAAACATTCAAATAGGTCCAACTGGGTTCCAAAAGAGTTAGAACGCGGCGTAAGTTATGGCAAAATAATTATCCCATTTATCATTGAACCCGTCACTCCTCTATCGAGTGATATTGAATTTTGCATCAGCTCGCACCACTGGCTGGATGCCATGACGCCGCCCCTTGAAAACAATATTATCAAATTAGCGAGTACCATCAAATTATTGCTCAAATCAATCAGCGAGAGTAGCCCGGAAAAACCTTCATTCGCTACATCTTCCTTGTTGGGCGAAATATATCATCTGGCAAATCGATGGATGGAGAATGATCATGCTTATTTTGTGATAGAAGGCCTGAGTGATGAAATAAAATCCATATTATGCAATACACCCAAACATCTTGAAATCGAAGACGAAAATGTCCTCCTGTTCATGACGATCGCATCCCTGCATTACGGGGGTAACTGGATTTATTGGCAAAAGAAAATCCGAAATCACGATGTGATGTCCAGACAATTGCTCGAATTATTGAAAATTGAGTATGTACGCCCCAGATTGCGAACGCTCTTCGCTCTCCAGTTCTGCGATAAAAAAAGCATTGAGAAGAACCTGTCTGAAGTAAATCCAGAAAGCCTGGCACCTGTTATTAAGCTGTTCGATCAATATGTCTTTCCTCAGCAGGTGCAGAAGTACCTTGAACTTTTGGCGGATAGCCATACTTCTGAGTACAGTGAAAAAGCGCAAAAAGTCATTAATGAAATCCGTAAATATGGAACAAACCCGGAAGCGAGCGACGATTTTCGGGGATTGCCATTGGTGGAATGATCTCTGTGATTAATGCAAGGGGCTCGTTTATATAATCCGTACTTACGCAGAACCCATTGCTGCAGCGCAGAAAACCCGAAACTCTTACGATTGGCATGTCATCAAACTCATTTTTTCAGGAATCTCTATGGCCACATTTGAACGCCGCGTATCAGAGCTTTATGAAAGTTACCGTGAAACCAGACCCGCCTTTGCACAGGTGGTGCGCGCGATCTATGATGAAAACGAGCTCGCCTTTCGCAACCACCTGCGCGATATGGATAATGCGGATGCGACCCTCGCAGTGTCACGCATTTTTGATATCCTGATTCATGATTATTATTTTTTCCCGCTGCAAAGCTGTTTCCTCCCTTACGTCATCAAGCATCATGCCGCTGAATTCTCGGCGGATGAACTGGATGAGATGCAATCACAAGCTGAATCCCATCTCGATATTTACGAGGTTCTGCGTGTCACGCCAGGCCAGGGACTTCAGGTGCGCAGCCTGGTCAGCGGTGCGGAGTTTTATCTGGCTGACATCAACGCTTCTAACGCACTGCAAATCTGGGATCTTTTTTTGGGCCGCCTCTATGATTATAGCCGGCAGACGCTCGCCACAGGGCCCATGCTGCGCTTTGCCCCTGAACAAAAAGCAGAGATCCTGCGCCGCCTCTTGCAGGAATATGAATCTTTTTGCCAAAAAAACAAGGAAACACCCTATCCGGTGTTTGCCCGAAAACAGTGGCGCATTTTCTTCGATATTGAACGCCACTTTATGAAAGCGGCACAAAACCGCCAAATCGTGACAGCTTATGGCCCCCTGCAGCCTTGCGATGTGATTTTTAAGGTTGTTGATCTTGAATCGCTGCTGGCCAGGCTGGATACGATCGAGGGCCTCGAGGCGGGTGAACACGAAATACGTCCGGCACGGAAAAACAAAAACCAACAATTGATTCAACATCGCTATGCATGGTTTGAGAAGGGCGCGTTCCTGCAATTGTTGGCACCGCTTCGCCATCCGGATTACCAACCCGGTTTCATCGCAGAGGCGCACAAATCCACCGGGGCAATTCAGGACCCCAGCGTCCGCCTATTAGGTGAGTTGCATGCCGATACCGAGTTGCTGCATATTCAGGTGCACTCCGTGGAACTGGCGCAATTCGCTCAAGATTACTTCTCTCGTCAGTTGGCCGATAGCGTCCGCTTCAAGCGCATCAACAAAATCCCCATAGAAGAAATAATGCGAGAGGATAAAAAACATATGCACAATCTGGATGGGGACGCGTCGCCGCGGCCCTCGGAGCTGGTCGCACTGGAAAGCGAGCAAAGCAGATTGCATTATAAGGCGCTCCTCGATAAGCCTGTGCCGAACCTCGGCGGCCTGACGCCGCGTCAGGCGGCAGAGGATCCGCAAAATCATGCAATATTACGCGAATGGCTGCGGGGGTTGGAAAATTGGGAAGCCAAGAAACGCGCCCGCGGCGCGGGCTGGTATCCGGTGCGGGAAATGCTCGAAGAGCTGAACCTGCCACCTTCGTTTTTACTGGACGATTAGTCCTGATTTGCGTTTCATTGAACCTGTTATTGAGCCAATGATGCAAAAATGCTGCAAAAACCAGAGATGGAAATATATCGCTGATGCCAGCCACGCGGATGGTTGCGAATTTACCTATGGTATTTGTGCGTCTTGCGGGGTACATCTCATTCATTTATATCATGCAGCCATCGGGGATGAAGGGTATTTTGAGATTGTGGATCACGCGTTCATTGACAAGATGCTTGAATTAAAGGGGAAAGAATTAAAGGATTACATGCGTGAATGGTATTACACGCTATAAACAGCAGTATCCACGGCTAATTCTGCTTGCTCTTCAGGGTAATACACGCTTCCTCGGCCTCCAGGATATCACGTAACAATCCGGATTTATAAAATTTTGAGATGCTCAGTTCAGCAGAGTCCCCCGGGATGACATGCTGATAAGAAATGCCGGCTGGCCGCTCTACAATCGCTCTACTAGGGACTCTTCCCCGGACAACGCATGATGATTCCTAAAAATCATGACTTGACTTTATCACGAAAATGATATATCATTAAATTGATGTACAACCGTACCAGGGAGCACAAATTGACCTCAAAAACAAAACAAATTCTTCGCGATGCGCTTGAATTGCCTCCGGTCGAAAGAGCCGAACTCGCAAAGCAATTACTGGCAAGCTTCATCATGCCTGCGGATAAGAACATGGATGCATTGTGGGCTCAAGAAGCGGAAGAGCGTATCGATGCGTATGAAAAAGGTCTCATTAATTCTGTCCCGGCAGAGAAAGTATTCGATAAACTGACTTCACAGAATCAATAACAATCATGAAGATAGAATTTCTCGCGCAAGCAGAATCCGAACTGCAAAATGCCGTAGAATATTACAACAAAACAAGCCCGGGACTTGGTTTTGAATTCGCATTGGAGATCAAACGAACCCTCGAAAGAATCATTCAATTTCCTGAAGCCTGGTCACCGTTATCAAAGCACACCCGCCGTTGCCTCCTGAATCGCTTCCCCTATGGCATAATATAGCAAATCCGCCTGGACAAAATATTGGTCATTGCCGTTATGCACCTTCATCAAAAACCAACCTCATGGAAAAACCGCACGAAAACAGATTAGGTGCCATGCTGTAAGCCCCATCCAGACAAACAGAGCGAACGATGGGCGCTCATAAATTCGCAGGAGACACCGCTTCTATTTGACGAACCTGCAAGATCCTTCCAGGATGACATGCTGATAAAAAATAATCGTCAGGTTGCAATGCATTTCCAACAGACAAAGCGCAGCATGGGGCCTTCTGAGCAACCGGATTGATTGGAAAAACACCGATCGTCCGGGGAATTCTCTAGCTTGGAGTGTACTCACGCAACAAATGAACCTCATATTTTCTCCAATAAGTATGATTTTTTCATACTTTTCGGAGTAATTAACCACAAAAGACATAACCTGCCGCCCTATATTTTGCCGGATTGATAAAATAAAACGTCGTGAAAATTATCATTGGCTTTTTTGCTTTATTTGCCTAAACTAGGATCAATCCGTGATTTCGCCACTTGAATGCATGAAATTCAAATTGGACGCGAGTGGACAGCCATGCGATCAACATCCACAACTGGCTCAAAAAACAGTCCCTTTCTGCTCGGCGTGACGGAAAGAACGCTGGACAACGGACTCCACGTCGCCGCGAAAAAACTGCCGCTGCTGGTGCCCGATATCCGCACCAGCCTGGGCGAACCCGGCACCGTGCACGTGCTCCTGACCTTCAGTGCGGGGAGCATCTTTGAATCGGAACAGGAACTCGGCTATACCCACCTGGTCGAACATGTGCTCGCCGAACGTCTGGAACGACTTGCACCCCACTTGCCCATTCATGCGGTCACCAATCACGCACGCACAGATTTTCACTGCACGGTCACGCCGGGCGGCGTACGACAACTGGTTAAATTCCTTTCCACCTGTTTCGATCCCATCGCAAAAACAGAGCTTGACCGCGCCAAACCGCCGGTTCTCAGGGAGATTGTGCAGCAGGAAAGCGCCGAGGACGCGGCGGAGCTAAAATTTTACCGCTTGCTCCTGGGCAAAAAACTGTCGCGCAGCCAATTGGGCACCCTCGAAGGCGTCCGCAACGCGGCCATTGAGGACGTGAAGGCGTTCCATGCCCGCCATTTCTATCCCGCCAATGCGCAGCTCTTCCTGACCGGCAACATCCCGGAAAACGCCATGGCCCTGGTGGAAAACCATCTTTCTCCATATCCCTCGCCCGGCGGTCCATTGACCCCGCCGTTTGATCGCCCGACAAAACTGAAAAAAGAAAAAAACGAACGCTATATCTCTCACCAGCAGGCTTCCTGGCTGCTGCGCGACGACGGCGAGAGCGATGCCGTGATCCGCATTGGCATGAACGCGCCGAACACTTCCCACAAAGGCTATTATGCCGCCTTGCTCTGTGGCACCCTGCTGCAACACCGGCTTTTCAAGCGACTGCGGGCGGATGGAAGAATTTACAGCTTGACGGTTGAGTATCGCATGCCCGGGAATCGCGGCTACTATGAGATCGACGGCCGTCTGCGGGCAGCGGACCTGGAAGACGGGATCGCAGATATTTTTAGTACCATGGATAAAATGAAAAAAAAGATCAGCCGGAAGGAATTGGCCCTGGTCAAGGAACAATATTTTTTGGATTTGAACCGGCATCTTTCCGATTTTGCCGGGCAGTTGAATTATTTACAGCTTTGGGTCCAGCACCGCATCAGTCCGGAAGATATCATGGCGTGGCTGCTGCGCATCGAACCACAGGAGGTGCAAAGAATCGCACAAACCTTCTTTCCAAGCCGGTATGCGGATCCCTCCTATCGCATGATCATCAGAACGTGCAAATCGGACTGGTGAAAAGCATTCAGCCATCTCTGCGCTCGGGCTGAAACGCCGCGCTGAGCATCGAGCGCCTGAGCCTTCGCTCCGCTCAGGCTGAACCAGGCACTCGAGCAGACACGCGCCCTCCGTAGGCTCCTGCTCAGCGCTGCGATTGTACCCGTTCCTGGAAAACAATAACTGTTTGATCGAGTGAGGAAAAATCGCGGAAATGAAACTTTCATATCGTTTGCACATCATGGCCATCCTCCTGGCACTCACTTGCCATCTTTCATCCACCCGCGCGCAAGCGACAGATCCGTCAATGCCGCATCTCGTGCACGAGAACGGCCGCCACATGTTGATGGTCGATGGAGAGCCCTTCCTCATTCTCGGCGCGCAGTGCCACAACTCCAGCGCCTGGCCGGCCACGCTCCCCAGGGTCTGGTCAGCCATGACCGCGCTCAACGTCAACACCCTCGAAATACCAATCTATTGGGAGCAGTTCGAGCCCGAACCGGGCCGCTATGACTATCACGTCATCGACGCCATCATCACCCAGGCGCGCGAACACGATGTGAGACTGATCCTGCTGTGGTTCGCCACGTGGAAGAATGGATCGAACCACTATATGCCGCAGTGGATGAAGCTGCAACCGCAAAAATATCCCAATATCACCGGCGCACAGGGACAGCCAATCGACTCGCCGTCGCCCCATGCCCCGGCGACTCTTGAAGCCGACATCAGGGCGTTTACAGCCTTCATGAAGCATCTCAAGGAGTTCGACGCGCAGCATACGGTCATCATGGTGCAGGTCGAGAATGAGCCGGGCTCGTGGGATAGCGTCCGCGATTATTCGCCGGCGGCGCAGAAAATTTTCAACAGCCCGGTCCCCGCAGCCGCCCTGGCCGCCATGAAAAAATCGGGTGCATCCAACCGCAACTGGCGTGATGTTTTCGGACGCGATGCGGATGAATTCTTCCAGGTCTGGCATGTGGCGTCCTACATTGGCCAGGTTGCCGCCGCGGGCAAGGCGGTCTATCCCCTGCCGCTGCTCGTCAACGGCTCGATCCGCGATCCTTTCCATCCCGGTTGGCCGCCCACCTATCAGGTCGGCGGACCAAATGACAACGTCTTCGAACTCTGGAAAGCCGCGGCACCGGCGGTCGATATCCTCTCGCCGGACATATACCTCAGCGATACCGACGCCTATCTCAAGGTGCTGCAACTCTACAACCGTCCGGATAATCCGCTGTTTGTCCCTGAAACCATTGGCCACGGCGCCATCACGCGGTTCTTCTTCGCGGCGCTGGGAAACGGCGCCATCGGCTATGCGCCCTTTGGCATGGATGATACGATTATTTCTACAGGGCGTGATGGTGAGCCGCTCTCAGCGGAGGAAAAATACGGGGACACGGCGCTCAACTATCGATTGATCAAACCAATGGCGCAGGAGATTGCCAGGTTGAACTTTGCGGGCAAGGTGC
This sequence comes from Candidatus Zhuqueibacterota bacterium, assembly GCA_963169875.1. GTDB lineage: Bacteria > Zhuqueibacterota > Zhuqueibacteria > Residuimicrobiales > Residuimicrobiaceae > UBA2214. The sequence continues at coordinate 5,401 of CAUJEL010000141.1, read as the reverse complement.
AGACCGCGGTGCAGATGGCGGTTGATTCCACCTCCGGACCGGGAAGTTCATGGGACCGCGTTCACTATATCACCGACCAGACGCTGCATTTTGATGGCTGGGACGCAGACATCGCCTTTGGCCGGTTCCAGCGCCTGGCTCGCATCCAGAACCAGCCGGAGGGCCCGGACGGCCGCATCCTGATCGCGGAATTGAGCAAAGGGCAGTATCTGCTGGCCGGCTATCACTGCCGCGTCCTGTTTCGGCCAAACGGCGAAAACAGGGAGCGGCCGTGGCAGTATCTGCGGGTCGAGGAGGGGCGCTATGTCGATGGCGTATTCAAGGCCGAGCGCATCCTCAACGGAGATCAGACCGACTGGGGCCTGGTTTTCGCAACCCCGGCGGTTCTGCGCGTGCAGCTCTATACGCGATGAAGCGAACTCTCAATAACAATGAGACCGACGGGGGCCTGGTTTTCGCAACCCCGGCGGTTCTGCGCGTGCAGCTTTATACGCGATGAAGTGCATCCTCAACGGCGATCAAACCGACTGGGGGCTGGTTTTCGCAATCCCGGCGGTTCTGCGCGTGCAGCTTTATACGCGATGAACAGGCCGGCAGGCGGCGCTTTAATCGCTTCTGAAATCATGCTGCGCATCCTTCAAAGTCCCATAAACCCTGGCCGCGGTCTCTTCGCCCAGCAGCAAACCCGCAAGCCGCCGCCTCAATTCAGCATCACCGGCGTGCGGATGACGGGCGCGCAATCCACTCATCGCCAGCGCTTGGGCCGCTGCATTCAATTCCGCCATCAATTGCAGCTTTCGCCATGGCGGTGTGTTTTTAAGCAATTCCAATCGCATCGCTTCGATCAAAGGATGTGTATCCGTGCAGCCGTCTGACATAAAGGTTCCTCTCAAAACATGATTAAGTATAACAAAACAATTTTCGTTTGTCAAGAAGATTATCGCCAAACTCTGCTGAAAAAATGATCCGGCCCCGATTGCATTGTTTATCGTTGCGAATGGCAAAATTTTTCCCTATTTTTAACTCAGCGGCCATTATTTGCTTTTGTTTGCAGCAGGCACGTGCCTGGACGCCCCATGCCTCGATCAACGGGAAAGGCCCGGGGCATTTCCACCATTCCCTCTGAGATGGCGTTATGAGTGAGATCATTCGGGTCTTTATCGCCGACGATAATCGTCTGCTCCGTGAAGGCCTCGTTTCCATGTTGAGCGAACAGGAAGACATGTCCGTCATCGGAACCGCGCCCGGCGGCGACGAGGCTCTGCGGCAGATTAAAAACCTGCGGCCGGAAGTGGCCCTCATCGATATCGGCATGCCGGACAAGGATGGCATCGAAGTCACCCGGAGCCTGCACCAGGAAATGCCGGAAGTCAAAGTGGTCATCCTCGGCATGATCGACCTGACCGAAGAAATCATGGCCTGCATCGAGGCCGGGGCCGTGGGCTATGTTCTCAAAGAAGCCTCCTTTGAACATCTGGCGGAAACCATTCGCTCGGTTTACCGCGGTGAATCAAACATTTCTCCGCAGATGACGGCGTCGCTGTTCACGCGCATCGCCGAGCTGGCCAGTCAGCGCATGCCCAAACTTGCGGAAAGTTCCGTAAAGCTGACCGGCCGGGAACTGGAGATCATCAACCTCATCGCCGAGGGCCTCTCCAACAAGGAAATCGCCAGGCGCCTCTTCATCGAAACGCAGACCGTGAAAAATCACATCCATAATATCCTCGACAAACTGCAGCTCTACAACCGCCTCGAAGCGGTGCAGTATGCCCGCGAAAGAAATCTGCTCAAAAAATAAATGCGGTACCAGTACCTCTTTTCCCTCATAAAAACGTGCCGGGCCCGGCGGCGGACCAGTACTTTTCATGGTTCCTTTTTGAACCCTATGATCTATTGGTTTTACGCCGCAAAATGACTACGTTTCATAAATGAAAGAATACACTGCCAAAATAAAAGTCATGCTCTCCAGCCGGCCGCGCATGCTCTCCGATGTGATCCGCAATATGGTAACTCATCAGCCGGACATGGAAGTGGTCGGCGAGGTGATCGATCCCATCGAGCTCTTGATTGCGGTCAAAAAAATTCCGGTGGATGTGGTCATCATCACGCCGGTCGCCAGTGCGGCCACGCCAAGGATTTGCAGCCAATTGCTGGAGGAGCATCCCTCGTTGAAAGTCATGACCCTGCCGGCGGAAGGGAACACCGCGTATTTGTATCAGGCCGGTGTGCACAGACGGGAGCTGGATGAACCCTCTGAAGGGGTGATTTTGGCGGCGATCCGTTCATCCACGCCGTGACGTGTTGGCGCGATAAGGCGCACTTTGACTTGGCAGAAAACTCTGGTTATCATTTTCAGAGAGCAGGCCGCGTAAAAGGATATTTTTATCCACAGTAAATTTTTGCTAACAAGAGAGAACCATGCAGGATACAGGAAATATCATGTTCGTGGGCATCAAAAACACAGAAAGACTGCAGGACCAGCTTGATGCCAGTTCGAAATCCATGAAAGCCTTTTTTCAAGACAACAATCCCGAGTTCCTCCAGATCATGACCATTAACGGCAGCGAATACATTGGCAAGATCGTTGCCGGTGGCGCTTCCCTGGAAAATCTGGGGAATGTGTTCATGAATGTAAGAACAATGCTTAAAATGATTTGCCCGGGCTATTTGATCAGTGACGATGCCATCAAAATCATGGCCCTCGACAGGGTGCCGTCGAGCGTATTTTACTAGTCGAGCATGCTTTAGTCACCTAATGAACGAGATCATCAATTCAAAAAGGAGATCATCATGAATATCTATGTCGGCAACCTCGATCCTGAAGTCAGCGAAGAGGATTTGAAAGTGGCGTTTGAAGTGTATGGCCAGACCCAATCCGTTTCAATCATGAAAGACCGCTTCACCGGCCAATCCCGGGGGTTCGGGTTTGTGGAGATGGCGTCCAAAAGCGAAGCGCAGGCAGCCATTGAAGGATTGAACGGCAAAGAACTAAAGGGCAAGAACCTCAATGTGAACGAGGCCAGGCCGAAAACCGAAAGACGTCACGGCGGCGGTGGCGGAGGCAGACGTTTTTAAAGTCACGGCCGTTATGTAATCCACAAAATGGTTCATAAAGTAATAAGGAGTTCGCCATGGCGGTGGAGAAAGACAAAGTCGTTGCCTTTCATTATTCCCTGAGGCTGGACTCGGGCGAGTTATTTGATGCAACAACCACGCACAAGCCTCTGGTCATTCTCGTTGGGCATGATCAGGTTATTCCCGGCCTGGAAAAGGCGATCATGGGGATGAAAGTAGGCGATAAAAAGGACGGCACCATTGCTGCCCAAGATGCCTATGGCTTTATCAATGAAAAACTGGTCAAAGCCTTCCCGAGAAAACTGATCCCGCAGAGTATTGCTCTCTACATCGGGCGTATACTGCGTGTGAAAAAGAAAAACGGCCAACAGGTTAATGTGGTGGTCAAATCTTACAGTGAGACGGAGGTGGTTCTGGATTCGAACCATCCGCTTGCGGGGAAAAATCTGAATTTTAAAACCAAAATTGTCGATATCCGGGATGCGACACCGATGGAATTGCAGTCGGGCAGCGCTCATTAGATTTCCACATCACGCATGCTTTTCCCGGCATTGCACCAACACGGCCATTTAATCGTCTGACCATTTCTCCACCCGCGGGCGACCGCGCCAGAGCCCAAAAACCATGACTCAGAATAAAAGCAAAAAGCCCTCAAAATCGAGGGCTTTTTTTATTGTGTCAGACTTGTCGTCTATATGCCTGCCGTAGTGTTGCGGCTACAGACAGAGGGATGAGTTTGCTGGCTATCCCCTGAAGATGCGTCGCGCGCGGCCAAACCAGGTGCGCGGCCGGTTGCTGAACCCTTCCGGTTGAGTTGCTCCACCTGCATAATCCGTACGCATCCTGCAGCTGTAGCAGCGCCCCGCTGTACTTAAAACGTGCCAGGCATGCGCCTGGCACACGGTTATACACTATCCCCTGAAGATGCGTCGCGCGCGGCCAAACCAGGTGCGCGGCCGGTTGCTGAACCCTTCCGGTTGCCTCGCTTCTCCTGCCAAGCCCGGACGCGCTGCAGCCGAACTCCGCGGACGCAGGTCACGTGTCTGGCTGCTGAATCCTTCAGTCTTTCTCGAACTGCGTGCTGCCGGCGCATCGCCCCGCTGACGCGGATCGCGCGACCGGTTGCTGAACCCTTCCGACCGCCTTGTATCTGATGCCAAACCCGGCCGCGCAGCAGCCGATGCCTTGCTGCGCTGATAGCGCTCGCGTGTTTGACTGGCGAATTCCTCTGGTTTTCTCGCATTACGCGCAGATGAGGCTGTCCCCCGCTGACGCGGATCGCGCGATGGACTGCTGAATCCCTCAGATTTCCTCGGACTCTTTGCAGCCGGCGCATCGCCCCGCTGACGCGCGTCACGCGGACGGTTGCTGAATCCTTCAGATTTCCTCGAACTCCGGGCGGCCGGCGCTTCTCCACGCTGACGCGGATCACGCGGCCGGTTGCTGAATCCTTCCGTTTTCTTCGCATTCCGCGCAGCCGCTGCGGTTCCCCGCGGATGCTGGTTGCGAGTCCGATCGCTGGAATCTTCCAGCTCCTCGGATGGACGCGCCGGCGGGATTTCCACGCCTTTTTCCATATGAATGCGTGCATGCGTGAGTTTTTCAATCTCTCTCAATTTGCGCTGATCCTGCGGCGCCACAAAGGTGATCGCCTTGCCCTCTTTGCCCGCCCGGCCGGTACGGCCGATGCGATGCACATAGGACTCCGGATCCTGCGGCAGGCCATAATTGATCACATGGGTCAAATTCGATACGTCGATGCCGCGCGAAGCCACATCTGTGGCCACCAGAACGCGCACCGTGCCCCGGCGAAAAGCACCCATAACGCGCTCGCGCTGCGACTGGGTCAGGTTGCCCTGCAGGCTGTCGGCCGCATAGCCTTTGGCCTGCAACCGCTTCGCCACTTTTTTGGCTTCATGCTTGGTGCGGCAAAAGACCAGTCCGTAAAACGCCGGCGTCTGGTCGATGAGCGCGCACAGCAGCGGGAACTTTTCCGTGTCCTGCACCGGGATGAACGACTGCTCGGTCAGAGGCGCGGTCAACGTGACATCGCCCATCTGCACGAGCTGATAGTCGCCCATGTATTTTTGCGCCACCTTGAGGATGGCATCGGGCATGGTGGCCGAGAACATCAGGTTGCGCTTGTCCGTGTTGGTATGGCTGAGGATTTTTTTGACGTCCTCGAGAAAGCCCATGTTCAACATCTCATCCGCTTCGTCCAGCACACAATAGCTGAGCGATTGCAGGGTGAGGGTTTTTTGGCGCAGATGGTCGAGGATGCGGCCCGGCGTGCCGACCACAATATGGACGCCCTGGCGCAGATTGT
>CAUJEL010000140.1 GCA_963169875.1 Candidatus Zhuqueibacterota bacterium | reverse complement strand
GTCCTCCGCATTCATGGCGGTCAGGCAACGATAATGGCTGCTTTTGAGCAGTTTGACCAGCGAATCCAACACCGGACGCTCATCATCAATGACTAAAATGGTATTATCGCTGGATTTGAAATTCTCCATGTTGCGTTATCCTTTCTTGACCACACTCGTCGGTATGGGTAAAAGAATGGTGACCATGGTCCCTTTTGCGGGTGTACTTTTCACATCTATGAAACCACCATATTGCGCGATGATACTGTAGCTGATTGAGAGTCCCAGCCCCAGATGATCACCCGGTTTGGTTTTGAAAAATGGCTCGAATATACGCTGCAGATGTTCCGGCTCAATGCCTTCTCCCTGATCCTGAATTACGATCTGTACCATCTCATCAACCCGGCTGGAGCGTAATGATACGGTGCCCCCATCGGGCATGGATTCCACCGCGTTGCGCATGAGATAGAGAAAACATTGTTCAAGACTGATTTCGTTTGCATAGAGCAACGGCAGCGCGTCCCCGAGACTCAGCTTAAATTCGACATGCTTATTGGTGTATAAAAGTCTGCAAATCTCTATGGTCTTTTCAAGGACGGTATTGACCTGGACCAATTTGCCGCCAACATCCGCATCACGCGCAAAAGCATCCAGCGCCGTGGTGATCAGGGAGAGGCGATAAATTTGGTCCTGAATGGCGGACAGATCTGCGCGCAACTGGACTGTATCCTCAAGTCTTTGCTCATCCATCAGCAGGTAACCCAGTTGATTCAGGATGGTCGCCAGCGGATTGTTCAAGCGGTGCGCAATCTGATTGGCCAACAGCGCCATATGAGACATCTTGTCGGCCAACTGCTTCTGTTCCAGACGCCGCTTCTCCAGGGTGACATCCTGAATGATAAAGATGGCGCCCAATATGGTATCCCCATCCACCCAGGGCTCCACACGCCAATGACACCACAAGGAGAATTCCGCGAAAGATTTCTCGGAAACGGTTGTTCTTCCATAACGGACAGCCGCCTGCAGGGCAGTCACCGCTTCCGTCCATTTGAGCGACTGCAGGATGCGGACCAGACTGTGCCCTTTCTTCAACGGCTCCTTGATCAACCGCTGCAGCAGATCGCCATATCCCTGCTGGATATGGAGGTCGCGGTCCAACGTAATTTTATGTAATAGTTCTTCCACATCAAGCCTCAGTTTCGTCCATGCTGCACTACCTGGTTGCTTCTCTTTTGACCACGCATTCGCGCCGCAGGTTCATCCCCTTGCGGCGGGAAAACCATCCTGATCTCGGTTCCCTGACCCTGATATCGTTTAATCTCAAATTGACCGCCCAGTTCCAGGACAATGGCCGATGCCAGGGCGAGCCGGAAAGTGGCCGAACGCCACAACGGCTCCCTGGGCAGCGGATCCAACAGGCCCTTCCCCGAATTCATGAACTGAAGGCGAATGGTATATCCATCCGCTTCTGAATAGCGCATGGACAATTGCACCGAACCGGCGATACCCGCCTCCTTCATGGCATATTCAAGGAGACCGCTCATCACCTTTTGCAGCCGCAGGCTATCACAGTAAATTTCCGGATATCCGTGCGGGATATCGGCGATAACATGGGAGCCTTCATAGGGCCGGTTCATTTCTGCCACGGTGCAGGCGTTGATGAGAACCGCTTCAAGCTCCGTGGGTGCAAAATGGGCGGGCTGCAGCGAGCCCAATGGCTCAATCTCCTCCACAATGGTTTTGAGCGCATTCACCTCCTCGCTGAAGAGATCGAGCGCCGTGTGAAATCGGTGCACCCCACCCTCTTCGTAAAGATTCTCGTTGCGCAGCAGTTCCATTTCGCCCATCAACGCGCAGATGGGATTGCGAATGTCATGTACCACGCGTGCGGCAAAATAACAGATATTGGCAATTTGTGCGCTGAAAGCCGACGCATCACAGGGGGCGTCACCACAAGCCGCTTCCCAGATCGCCATCACATGCAGGGGCAAACCATCGTCCGTTTGCATGAAAGAGATGCTGATGCAGGAGGGCTCGCTTTCCGCAGGCCGGCCATGCAGCAGATACGGTTCCATTTGTTCGTGGCACACATCCAGTCTTGTTGCCACCTCGGTGTGCAATGATGCGGGTATCAGATCACGCCACGAGAACCCCATCTTTTGGTGACCAGCGCGCTCTTGCGCCAGCCTGTTGGCATACAGGGCCGTCTGTTCTTCATCCAGTACCGCGACGGCGAACGGCAGATGATCGAGCATGGTTCTGAAAAGCTGCAGCAAAACGCGCTGCTCATCATGCTCGGAAAGCTCTGGTCTCGCAGCCGCTGCAACCGCCCGGCTCCGCGAATCCACAGGATAAGCTTGCGACGGATAAAATAAAACAGCCGCACCCAAGCATCGCCTCTGCAGGAACAGGGGCATCACTTCAATGCGGCAGGCATTATTTTGCTGCAAAAACAAATGTTGGGTTGCACCTTTTTCAAGGGCGATGCGGACCGCTTCATGCACACCCGTTTTGCCAAACCAGGGATGATCGGCGGCAGAAATACCCAGCAAAAGCGTGGAGGCAATACCGGTGTACCACTGCTGCCGGGAATTGGCCCACTGAATGCGTCCATCCGCATCCGTCAAGATAACCCCGACGCCGATTTGCGCCAGGACTTGACCGCCCAACATCTCGACAAAAGACGACGCGTTTGCTGATAACTCCATCAGAGCTAATACCTTCCCTCTCGTACACCCACCGCCACTCTCTTGCTGCCTCTGCGCAAACGCCTGTCCCTGAGGTAACGGAAAGTATCTCTCATAAGCAACGCTTTTCTCTTTAAATATAATAATATTGTCCCTTCAAAGCAACAACTATTTAATAAATTTATTAAATATTTTATTTTTTACCGTTTTGTGGGACATACTTGCCCCAATATGAGGATAAAAGATGAACTCATCTTTTTTCTTGTTTTTGCACGCCAGGAAGAGTATTTTTAGTCTCCCTGACGGTCGTAGGCGCGAGCGCACCGCGCGTCACAAAGTACAAGATGCCGGTAGCATGGATTCACCTGGTATTCTGATACGATGACCTGGCAAAACAGTCACTCATGGAGGTTGATGAGTTGTCCCGTACCGCAAAACACGAGCCCGTTCGCACCTGTGTGGGATGCGGCGAAAGCCGCCCCAACCGCGAATTAATGCGTCTGGTCCTCTCAACGACCGGCTGCGTTGACTTTGATCCGGCTGGGGATGAGGCCGGCCGCGGCTGCCATCTCTGTCCGCGCAGCGAGTGCCTGAACGCCGCCCTGCAACGTCGCGCCTTTCAACGCGCATTCAGGTGTTCCCTGCCCGAATCATCCACCGGCCATCTGCGCGACTCTTTTCCGCAACAGCGAAAAAGCTGGATATCCGCCCAGCCGCTGCGCAAGCGCGTCGATTGGATCACCCATGCCCTGGAAGCATTTTTCGGCGAACCCCGCTGGCAGGGCCCGGAAGATCCGCTCGATATCCTGATCTTGACAGTTCTGTCGCAGAGCACCAATGACCGCAACCGCGACATGGCCTATGAGCGGCTCCGCGCCGCGTTCCCGAGTTGGGGGGCGGTGCTGGCGGCGCCCCGGAGCGCTGTTGCCGATGCCATCCGGCCGGCTGGACTCGCCAATCAAAAAAGCGGCCGCATTCAGGAAATACTGCGCTGGGTGCAACAGACCTATGGCGCTCTCACACTCGATCTCTGCAACCAGCCGCCCGAAGAAGTGCAGCAAACCTTTATGCAGCTCAAGGGGGTTGGCATCAAAACCATCAGCGTCGTGCTCATGGTCAGTTGCGGGGCAGATGTCTTTCCCGTCGACACCCATGTTCATCGCCTCTCCCAGCGTCTGGGGTTGGTGCCTCAGGGGATCAGCGCGGAAAAAACCCATGATCAGATGCAACCGCTGGTGCCCAGTGGAAAATCCTATTCCCTGCACATGAATTTTCTCCGCCTCGGGCGCACCATCTGTCAGGCGCGCACACCGCACTGCGATAAATGCCCCATCGCAATTTGCTGCCCGGCGGCACAGCCGTTTTGAACTTTTACCTCCAGGAAAGAGAGTATCCAGGATGAACCGCTTTTATTTTTATGTGATCGCTCTTTGCGTGTCGTTTGTCCCGGCTGACGCGCAAGTCACCGTCACCTTTCGCCACTACCCCAGCGCTGCTGCAGTGCAGCGCTGCTTCGTCCCCGGGACCTTCAACAGCTGGGGCCCCAACAGCAGTGGCGTCATTGCCGCAGGTGCACCCTCGCAAATGACTTTCATCGATTCGCTGGGATGCTACGTCAAGAGCTATCGCTTCAATGCGGGCGAAACGCACAATTACAAATTCCATGAGCATCTCAATGCGAACGGCTCGCAGTGGCAATGGCTGACCGACCCCCTCAATCCAAAAATCAACACCGCGGATAACAACAAGTCCATCCTCCAGGTGGATGCGGCCATGCTCTTCGAAATCTATCCGCGCGACAACAGCCTGGTGACCGATCCCTACGCCCATCTCTGTGCCGGCGTATTCGTCACTGAGACGGATTCACTGCTGGCCTCTGAATCAACGATCATGCTGGATCAAAAGAAGGTCGCCACATTTGACGAACACTGGATTCCCTCTCTCAATCTGGTCTCATTTCCCCTGCGCGATCTCACCAACGGCGATCATACCGCGGTGCTGCGCCTGAAAACGCGCGCAGGACAAACTGTGGTGGATTCGACGCGTTTTTCCTTCCTCGGAGGCGCCATCGTGTTCATGACGCCTTCGGCGGACAGCATCTGGGCCGGCAGCAAAACCATCCGCTGGCGCATCAACATCGATCCGCAGCAGATTCAATCGCTGGCCTTGACACAGATCGGCAAGCCCGCCGTGACGATCCCGGTCAAATCAGGCGGCGAATATGAACGCGCAGTGACCTTGACCTACGGCGACAATCTTTTTGTCGCTGCCGTCACCACCGCAGACGGTGTGACACAGAACAGTGACACTCTGAAACTGCGCTATCCGCTGCCACAAAAACCCGTGCCGGGCATCAGTCTGTCGCGCAACGGCGACAAGATCAAACTCATCGCCTCAGCCCAGGATCCGCAGCGCAAAACCATGACCTACCTCTGGAGCACCTCGATTTTGAATCCCGCCCCCCTGGCCGGCGTCGATGGCAACACCGAAAAGACCCTTGAAATCGATCCGCCGCAGGTCCCGGGCGATTACAGCTGCAAAATCACGGTGACCGATGCGGATGGATTCAGCAGCACCGCGGAAGCCTTTTTCACCATTGCCGATGATGATTCCGTGATTCTGCCGGGTTCGTCTGCGGTGCCGCAATGGGTGCGGGATGCCAACATCTACTGCCTCTTTTTCAAGGCTTTCACCCCCGGCGGCACCATCCGGGATGCCTGCTCGCGACTCGACTATATCAAAAACCTGGGATTCACCACCATCTGGGTTCTTCCCGTCATGGATGTGGAGGGCGTCATCAATCAGGGCGCCAACATCGGCTATAATATCGTCGATTTCTATAACGTCGATCCGGTTTACGGCAGCAACAAGGACTTAAAAGATTTTGTGCAGCTCGCCCACGCACGCGGACTGAGAGTGATCCTCGACGTCACACCCAACCACAGCAGCCGCTCACACCCTTTTGCCCTGGACGTCCGCGCCAGCCGCAAATACAGCCGCTATTACGATTTCTACCAGCATGAACCTATCACCCACGACACCAACGGACTGGGGCAATCTCTCTCCGCGGACGGCATTGTCTATTACAGCGGTTTTTCCGACGTCCTGCTCAACTGGAACTGGGCGGACGCCGAAGCGCGCATCTACATGACCGAGGTTTACAAACATTGGCTGCGGGAGTACGATCTCGACGGCTTTCGCTTCGACGTCTGGTGGGGGCCGCACCGGCGCTACGGCGTCAATTTTTTTGATAAACCGCTGCGCGCTGCGCTGCGCGCCGTGAAATCGAGCATCCTGATGTTGGGGGAGACAGCGGGCACCGGTGTGGGCAGCGAAGACAATTATGCCGATCGCGGCGGCGGCATGGATATGGGGTATGACTGGAATCTTTTTGGGACACTGAAAAATTTTCCGGGACCCGGTAATCTCCACAACAGCCTCTATAACAGCGGCTTCCGGCCGGGCCCCAACGGCTACTTTTTCCGCTTCCTGGAGAACCATGATGAATATCGCGTGAGCTACCGCTACAACAGCATTGAAAAGACCATCCCGGTCTCAACCGCCCTGTTCCTCTCCACCGGGATCCCCCTGCTCTATGCCGGCCAGGAAGTCGCCATGGGCTATGAGATGAGCGGCAGCAAGGACTACCTCGCCCGTTCCACCATCGATTGGGGCCGCCCCTATGGTCCCATTTTGCAACCACACTATCAGAGACTGGCAAATATCCGCGCCCAGTTCCCGGCGTTCCGCACCCAGCTGCAGGACACGAATGGCGACGGCCAGATCAGCAGCAGCGATGTCAACGTGCAGCTGCGTCTGGATCCGGGCAAAACCAATTCGTATGTCCTCGCCCGTCCGTGGCAGGACGGCAACGGCCTCGCGGTGATGAACTTTAGCGCGGCGGCCCAGGAGATCAAGGTGGCGCTCAAACCCGGGGAATGGATACGATTTTCCGCGCCCTTCCAGGCTGATCGCGCATATTATGTCAATGACTTGTACGCCGATTCATCCAGGCAGGTATTGGGAGCGGAATTGGATACCCTGCGCGTCACCTTGCCCCCCTACGGCGTGGCCGTCTACACCATCGCCACGCAGCAACAGCACGTGGCGCTGACGCCTCTGTGGGATTCGGTTGCGAACCAGGCGATCGCCCAGCAGCCGCAACAATTCCGGCTCCTCGGCGGTTATCCCAATCCCTTCAACAGCAGCACCAAAATAAGATTTATCGTGCCGGATCACGGGCCCGTGGAAGCGGCGGTCTACAATGCACGGGGGCAGCGCGTGCGTTTTTTTGTGATGGGCAACCGGGCTGCTGGAGAGCATGAGCTGAACTGGGATGGACGCGATGAAAGCGGCTGGCCCTGCAGCAGCGGTGTCTATTTCATGCGGATTCAGTGTGGCCATGCTGTGGGCGTGCAGAAAATGGCGCTGGTGAGGTAGATCGACGAGGGAGTGTTGTAACGGATTGGATGACATTTTGAAAAACTGTCATTCAGCAGGAAACTTTTAGCAATGGCGGCAATGGTACACGTCTGCGCTGGTCCCAGCATAGTCGCTCATCCGGGTAGGTATAACTAAAAGCTCCCATCTGGATGACAGGTGGGGGGGGCATGGTGTAACCGTCTTTTGGCAATGGCGGCAATGATGCGCAACTGCGCCGGGAACAGGGTTGGCGCTCACCTCGGCGGGTGAATGCTAAAAGGTCCCTACTGGATGACAAACAGGTCATTTCATCTTGCGGCCGTAATCCAGCATGTTATGGGTTGTGAGGAGTGGGAAATTGGGCACCACGATGGGAAACGGCGCGTTCCTTTCAGTGACGAACATATCGATACGTGTCAACTGGATCTTTTCGAATTCGTCCGTATTGATCTCAATACGATCCTTGTACTTGTTCCGCAGCTCCGCATTATAGGGCGCCAAATCCTTGTCGATGATTTTGTAATAATTCTTGGCAAAGTTGCCTTCGACTCCCATCTCGCGCAGCACCACACTGCGCTGATAGATGGCGAGCAGATTATCACGCCACATGGCCTCGTTGCGCTGCACCAGATTGACCTTTTCATACCCCTTTCTGTAGGCTTCACTGGTCACCTCCAGATCGCGTACCAGATCAGCGACCGCGTTGCGCAGTTCATAAGCAAACTCACTCTTGTTCATGCGCCGCTTGCGGAAAACCAGCGGATGGCGCTGCAGCAGTTTCTGAAAATCCCGCACCGTCCAAACCTGTTCATCCATGACCATAAAGGGCAGATCGGCGATATCGTCCAGGGATCCCGCGGGCGCTGAAACCTGTGTCGAGTCCTCGCTGTTCCATATCTGCTTCTGCAGCATCAGTTTCTTCTCTTCATCACTGGCAAGATAGGCATCGCCAAGAACCTGCACAACGCGGGGGAATGTCATGCCGTCAAATTGCAGGGTTTTGCCGCGCATCAGAGCAGCGATAAAGGTTTCATAAGCTTTGCTCGCCTCCCGGGTGCGCACCCGTTCCGAGGCTTCGGCCCAGCGCTGCTGCTGATCCGGTTCGGTGATGGCGATGCGCTCGGTCCATCCCTCCACCTTGATAACCGTGTATACGCCAGGATCCACTTCGATGGGCCCGATCACCTGATTTTTTTGCAGGGGTTGGTCATAGAGGGCTTGCTTTAGTATCTCGGGTTCTTTTCCGTCCCAGGCCACCTCACGTTGGGGAATGGCGCTTTCCAGTCCGCCGAATTCCGTGAACACATCCTCAAAGGTTTTCCCCTGGCCGAGGCGCTCGCCTGCCAGGCGTGCCACTGTGGTGTCCTGAATGGTATAGTAAGCCAGTTTGTATTTGCGGCCGGCTAAGTTGTACTGGTTTTGAATTTCAGTCGTATCCACATGGGCTTTCTGGTAAAAATCGTTATAGTACTGCCACTTGCGCATGGATTGTTCACGACGGCCCTGGAGGTAGAGTTGGAACTGCTCATTATCCGCGAGTTCATTCTTATTTCCCGCTTCCAGTGCGTAGAGTTTTTCTGCAATCAGGCTATTGAGGACGATCTTGCGGTGAATATAGTTTTCACTGTTGCAGTAGAAGGGTCGCAGGGTGTACTCGGCGCGACTGATGAATTCCTCTTTGGAAATGGTGACATCGCCGATGCGGACGAGGATATTTTCCGCAGGACCTTTGGGCTGGCGTTGGCAGGCTATTCCGAGAACGATCAGACTGCAGATGAAAACGATGGGCAGAATATTTTTCAGCAGTTTCAAGACAATTTCCTTGTAAAGATTTGATGAGTTAGCTTGATAATGTAATACATTCACCTGGCAAAAACAACCTTTACCGGTCAAGTGAATCTATAAAAAAATCGCTCAGGATTTATCTACCCTGAGCAGAGAGGCAGGATGATGTCGGTGGGCTCCACCTGTTTTTGGTGGGGCAGACCTTGAGTTCGTTCAGAGTTGGGCCCCATCTGCAAGATGGAGCCCAACGGTTGCGCTCTGGAGAGCGCTGCCTGTCAATCTCAATCACCCCCGCAGGAAGCCTCTCCAGAGGCCGTCAAACAAGGATGGGCTCCACCTGTTTTTAGTGGGGCACAACGGGCGCTTTCGCCCAGACAGCTCTGTAACTGCCAGCCCCCCCTTGTAGTCTCTCTTCTTGGAGTCCCCCCGTTGTCATGGTGTAACCATCTTTTATAATCTGCGGCAGATTTCGTCGAAGACGCTAAAAGATTCTTACAAGAATGACATTTTTATAATGATTCCTGTCATACAGGCATCTCTTCTCGTCCCCAAGCCGTAACCTGGGAACGAGAAATCGCGCCCTGGAGAGCGTAACAGGTCTCCAATACATGACGTTCTTTAAAACAGCACGCCAATCGTATAGCAGTGGGTATTGCCGAGCACGCCGATGCCACGATAGGCATAATCAAACTTGACGCCGAGATTTCCCATCATGCGCATGAACACACCGGCACCAAAAGTCGGGCCGAACTCGGTCTCCGGCATGGCCAGGGCTTTATAGCCGCCGCGCAGATAGAACGTCCCGGTGGAAGGCAGCGTGAAGGCGTATTGGGCGCCGGCATTCACCGACTCGGCGTTGTTATTGGGATGCAGGGCATCCACGGCCAGCGTCAGACGATGCTGGCTGGTGGCGATCGGGTGCAGAGAGATGCCAACGCGGAAAATCAGCGGCAGCTCCCACCCTTCCAGCTTGAATTGCCCGGCGGCATCGCGATAGTTGCCCGCCTCGCCCGGCAGAATATCGATGGGGTTGGTGAGATCCATGCCGTCATATTTCATTTTGGTGCCATAGTTGGAAATGCTCATGCCGATGGTCATGCCGTCTTCGCGCTTGCCGCTGAAGGAGAAAAAGTTGGTATTGACCAGCACGCCCAGATCCAGGGCCATGGCGCTGGCATTCATGTGCCAGATTTGCGATGTGACATATTTGGCCGTGGCGCCGAAGGAGAACCACTGCGCCAGACTGCGCGCATAGGAGAAACCCACTGCGAAATCAGAGGCGTTAAAATTTTCACCCGTGCCTTCCTGCATATCGATGGTGGTCACATCCATGTCGCCATAGCCGACCTGGGTGATGCTCAATGCCAGGGTACCGACGCGAGGCATAACCAACCCCACGCCGACATAGGACGTATTGATATCGACCAGCCAGGGTTGAATGGAGAACTGCGCTTCGCTCTTCTCCATGAACGCGAGACCCGCGGGGTTCCAATACGCTGCAGAAAGATCGTTGGCAACGCTCACATAGGCATCACCCATGGCGACGCCGGCGCTGCCGTAGCCGATCTCAAGAAAATTGGCTGCTGTGGTGCCGACGCGATAGGGCTCCTGCGCCAGCGCGGCGCCAAAAGCCAGCACCGTCAGCAACAGCATGATGATGGTTTTATGAATGGTCATATCTGATACCTCATAATCTTAAGTGTCCAAACCCGTTCGTGGCGGGTCAGCTCCATCGTTCGACTCACTTGATCACCGCAAACTTGCCCATGAATTCATCGCCGGTCAAATCGGCCTTGACGTGGAAGATGTAAACACCCGCGGCGATTTCGAGTCCTTCGCGCGTGAGCAAATCCCACTGCGTCATGCCATTATCGCTGACATTTTCCACCTGAAGCTCATCGATTAAAACACCACTCATGGTGAATATCTTGATCGAACATTGTGACGGCAAGTGGGTGAACATCAGACGGCGGCGCTGGTTGAGTCCCCAATTGCTCACCGAGGGCTCCATGGCATTGGTGGCCACATAGGGGTTGGGCACTACTTTGATATCCTTCATGCTGTAGGTGATTTCGTCCTTATTGACATCACCCGGCGGCAGGACTCTGAAGATGACAGAATCGCTCGCCATGAATGGCCGGTTGAAGGTGATACGATAGACATCATTGGCTTTGGGCAAACCGGACGCATCGCTGACATTGTTGAAATCGATGACAAAGATCGTGCCCGCCCACCAGCCTTTGCTGGTGACGCCGCCGACCAGGATGCGATCCTTGAGCAGATCGATTTTATTATCCTTGTCCATATCCTGAACGATGAGATCCATCCGCTCATAATTGCCCGACGAATCGGTGAAAGATTTGTTGAGCACATAGAAACTGTAGGACTGGGCGGCCATCAATGGCGTCTTGGTGCGGTCAACGCGTTTGCCGAATTCATCCTTGATATTGTTGACAACCGTGACTCTTCCCTTGTAGGCCTCGGGATTGTCTGTAAAAACAATCTCGTAATCCCATGGGAAAGAACGCGATTCAGCACGTGATTCGGTGATGCGGATATTGGCGTTTCCTGTCAACCAGCCCGAATTCTGATAATCATAAGTGGCTGAATCCGGAATGCCCGATAGACTCAGTGTCAAACCGTCAAAGATATCGGTGATGACTGGCCAGTTTTGGTTGAAATGCCAGTACTTGAGGGTATCATGATAGACGATATTCTTGCCGCTGTGGTTTTCCGGGGATTCCTCATAAACCATGGCGTTGTTCGCAGTCATGTCATACACCTTGAGGCCGGTGTTGATGTATCTGAAGCCATGGGCATAATCCATGATAGTGCTCAAGGTATCGACGAGAAATTTCACTTTATAGTCATGTCCGGTTTGCAGACTGCCTTCGGCGAGAATTTCCGGTGTGATGGAACCATCGCCGAATTTAATACCGCTGATATCCATGACGACGCGGGGCGGTACATACCCCGAAGCCGTCGTGCGCGGCACCACCACCTGCACGTTCTTGCCATAGCCGGTCACTTCTTCGGTATCCGGATCTTTTTCGATGACAATTTCATTTTCCGTGGGCGCAATGCCCGGACCGATCTGTGGAGCGCCGAAATCGTAGGCCACCAGGGCGTAGTAATACGTGCGGCCGTTCTGCACGGTGTTGTCCCTGAAATGGTGCACGATGCCATTGTCTTCGCCGAGATTATAGCCGGTGCCATTGATGAGACCAAAGTTGGTAAATCCTTCCTTGCCGTCATCGAGATCGCACTGGAAAATCGGTTTGTAAAATTTGGGATTGCCCGCGCCATCGGTGATCACCTTGGCATCGGCCATGTATTTATCCGTGGCGCGATAGAGCTTGTAGCCTTCGAAGTCGTTGGCATTGCCCACGAAGGGATCACGCGTGCGCGTGTCGGCGATGTTGTCCCAGGTGAGGATGACATAACCGTCGCCCGGCGTGGCCTTGAGTGTGGGCATTTTCGGCGGTGCGGCGAAACGGTAATCGCGTTCATAGATGATTTGCACGATGCGTTTCTGTTCATAGAGTGATGGCGCCTTGTGCTCATCCGAGTTCAGTCCGGCCAGAGGTTCGTAAGAATGCAGCTCGCTCATGGAGATGCGCTCCGAGCGGCCTTGATAGAGCGGGAACGGGCCTGAAGCAAATGTCTCGACGAGATTTGAAACGGTACCAAGATAAGCGATCAGGGTATCCGCGCTCATCACATCCCACATGGCCTTGTCGTTCTTGAACCATTTGGCGCTGGCCGTGCCCGGGTGATCCGGTATGCGAAACATCTGGAAAGAGGTGAGACCGACCATGTCCGATTCGCTGACATCAGTCTTGGCGAAATTGGGTTCGCAACCGTTGGCGCCATCATAATCGGGTTTGTGGTTGCACTCGCCCTCATCCGGGCCGGTATAGTTCATCTCCGCCGGGCCGACGCCGTCGAGGCCGACGTCATCACCTGCATATTCGCTGATCTGATAGATGCCATCCCTGTTCAAATCCTCGCCATCTTCCCAATCCTGATCTTCATCAGCGGCGTAATGGGGCTTGAGCTCTTCAAGTTTATAATCGAAAGCATCAAGAAATTTCTGCAGATCCGCGATGCCCTCCGTGGCGCCAACGATGACGTTAGTGGGATCACCCGGATAACCGTTGTCGCGTTTCTCATCGAGGAGGCCGTCTTCATCATTGTCCACGCCATCATAGGCCATACCCGGGCTTTCGAGGTAGGCGAAACCCATGACGCCGGGGATGAGGCCACCGCCGCCAAGACCGTCTTTGTCCCAGGAGTAGGCGAGATCGAGTTGTCGGTTGAAGTAGCCCAGTTCGTCGTCGGCGCCGTCGCCGCCAATGCCGTTATCCACCCAGTAACCAAAAGCGACGTAGGGCAGATCATAGTCCGAGATATTAGCCACAGTATACTGCCAGAAGATGCAGTCGCTGGATTGAGGATTGGACCACGCAAAGCCGCGCTGTTCAACGCGAATGCCGATCCCTCCCCAGGGCCGTCCCAGGCCGATGGTCATCTTGCCGCCGAGAATGTCGCCGATTTTCACACCGGGACGCGGATAATACTTGTATTTGTCTTCGGGCCCGAGGTATTCCTGATCCTGGGCGTCGTTGACGACAAAGTAGGTCTCGACCTGGGCGTTAAAAACGCCGCGGCCGAAGTAGCCGTCCCATTCACCGGGCCATTTCACAGTGCGCCCTTTGGCCGGCCATCCGCCTGTTGGCCAGGAATTCGGTTTGTTGCTCATCGCAGGCGTTTCGTAGAGTTCATTGAAATAGCCCCAGCACGGCCAAAAGCCGTACTGGAAGTCGCCGAGCAAGTCCTCATCGACTTCTTCGCGATAATTGGTTTGCAGAAAATAGAGGTCATGCAGATCCGTGCGTGATTTGATCTGCGTGGTATCGGTCACTGGAAGTGAATTATCGTCCACAAAGACCTTGGCGCCGATCAACAGGCCGATGCCATCGATCATGAGGGTGCCGGTATCGTCGTTGGGCCATTTCGACCATTTCGATGAGACTGTGCCGGACTGCCAGAAACCCAGCTGCGTGGTGTTCTGAAAATACTCATACACATTGTTACCAGTCATATAGCCTTCGCGGACGGCCTGGTTATCACCCGCATCGTCCGCGGGGCCGTCATAGACCTGCCCCTGCGCCAGAACGAGTGTGAAAGCCAGCAGCAGCTGAAGGGCCATCAATAAGAGAGTTCTTTTCATGCTTAAATTCCTTGTCTTAGAGTCCATCCTCTACCGTAGGGTGAGAGGTTCAGAACACAATGCCCATGCCAAGTTTGACCATTCGCGGTGTCGAATACATCGATGGATTATGGACGCGATCAATGTACTCATTAAAATTGCTGCGGTGGCTGGCGAGATCCGATTCACGAATGACAGCGGTATAAGCGCGGCCGGTGGTGCTGTTGACGCCCCATTCGTTGAGACGGTCGAGCAGATTGTACACATTCAACGTGAACCGCACTTTGGCCCATTTTACCAATCCGAGATCATAATAAGCACTCAGGTCGAGGCTGTAATTGCTTGGTATCCAGGCGTTGTTGGGATAGAGGTTTACGCGCGATAGAACACTCTCCGCCAGGGGCGACCAGGTATACGGCGTGCCGGAATTATAATAGGTGGTCAGCGTGGCACCGTACTTGGGCGCATTGTAACCCACCGTCACATTCAGGGTGTGACGCTGATCCCAACCCATGGGAATGAGACGTGAAATGGGATCCAGACTGTTGCCCGCGCGCGAGAATGTTGTAGTCGGATTGTCCGCATTGCCGCGCGTGTACTGCAGCGTATAGTTGACATAGGAAGAGAAACGGCCGGTGACGAAATCGTATTTGACTTCCAGACCCTTGGAGTTGCCATAATCCTTGTTGCTGTAAAGACCATAGCGCACCTGGTTGTAGGTGGTGATGACCGTGGCGCTGAGGAGATCATAAATATCGCGATAAAAGAGCGCCACCTCAAAGCCCATGCCCTTCATCAGCTCCTGCCACAGACCGATTTCGTACTGCACCGTCTTTTGCGCCTTGATCTGGGCATTGCCCATGGTGGTGGCAAAATTGGTGGAAGAAACCTGGAAGGAGTGGTTTTCATACAACGCATATAATGGCGGCATCTGGAAGAAATGGCCATAGCTGAAGTGCAGCAGCGCGCTGGTGCTGAGCTGATAAGAGAGTCCCAGACGCGGACTGATCTGCACCTGCGGGTCGGCCATGGGGTAGGTCGACATCATTTCCGGATTATCCACAAACACGGATTTGTTCGCCGGGTTGCGGCGCTGCGACGGATAAACACTCTTGGGATCGAAATAGTCATAGCGCAAACCGACATTGATGACCATCTCATCATATTCGATTTTGTCCTGCAAGTAAGCGGAGAACTCCACCGGTTTGACCCGGTAGATGTCGGCATAGGAGGAGCTGTCGCCGAAAACCACCGGCTCATACAACACATCCTGCAGATCGGTGCCGTAATACTTGTTGCGGATTTCCCGCCACTGGTTATCGAGATCGTGGTGCGTGTACAAACCGCCGAGTTTGAAACTGTGGTGTTTGGTGGCCTGCCAGGTCAGATCGAACTTGGCGTTGGTATCTTTCAGCCAGCGCATCGAGTGACCCTTTTCCTGGCCGCCCGTATAGAATCCCGGGCCATCGCTGGTGAGGTAGCGGTCATTGACATAGTTGCTGTTCAACGGATTCTCGTACAGGTACCAGCCATTATAATTGTTGAGATAGGAGACCTTGGCCTCGTAAAAAAGCCGGTTGCTGATCATATGGTTGAGTTCAAAGGAATAGAGATCGGACGTGCGATACGAAGCAGCCCGGCCATCGGGGTTGTACTTCCAGGTGTGCGAGTAACTGTGCCATTCGTCCTCATTGCGGGTATAGAGAAAAGCCAGCTTGACATTTTTCAGCATGTCCATGGCCACTTTGGCCATGAGCGACTTGTTCAGGCTTTTGTTCATCGGTACAAAAGAGCTGTCGCCGGTGTGCTCTGAATACCACAGTTCGGGGGTGCCCGCGTTGAAATTGCTGTAATCCCAGGGGCTAAAGCGGCGCACGCCATTGAGATGATTTTTATTGTCCTGATAGCGGCCGTTGACGAAGAAAGTCAAGCCCTCTTTCCAGAACGGATTGAGGATGGGGCCGCTGAGTTGAAACTTGAAATCCTGGTTGCGTAAAAAGTCATCATCCTTGAGGCCGATGAAGATGTCTTTGTTGGATGTAAAGTAGTTGCCAATATCCTGGGAAAAGGAACCATGAAATTTTTCCGCGCCCTTTTTTGTGACCGCATTGACGACGCCGCTCATGGCGCGGCCGTATTCGGCATTAATGGTGCCGGTGATGACCTCGAGATCCTGGATGGCATCGGTCTCAAGATCCACCGCGCGGCCGCCGCCGCCGTAGGCTTCGGTGACCGACATACCGTCGACGAGGTAGGTCACCTCATTGCTGCGGCCACCGCGAAAATGCCCGTTGACCACGCCGGCTTGCATGGATACAACCGCGCCCAGGTTCTCCACGGGCAGCGCATCGATCTGCTGCGACGAAACGTTGCGCACCGTGCTGGTCTGGTCCTTCTTCATGGCGACTTTTTCCGCCTGAACGATGACCACCTCGCCTTCGAGAACCGTATCTTTCATACGAATTTTGGTCTCCGTGGTGCGGTTGACCGAAACCTGAACATTCTGCATGCGCACGGTTTCATAGCCCATCATCTGCGCGCGCAGGGTATAGCCGCCAGGCGCGAGGTTGAGGATGAAAAAATCGCCATTGAGATCCGCCACGGCGCCGGAACTGGTGCCTTCGACAATGACATTGGCGCCTGGCAAAGGCTGCCCGTTTTTGCTGTCCACGACTTTACCGGAAATTTTACCGGTCGTCTGGGCGAACACGAGTGCAGGGGCCAGGAGTAATAGCAGCAACCAACCGAGGTTCCTTTTCATGTTTCGCATACCTCTTGTTTTTTGTTATGAAGCTGATTAGTGAATCATCTGAAATGTTCGCATTTCTCCGATTCTGTTTTAAAACTTTGCGCAGAGTCTCTTCGCTGGAGAACCTGCGTAAGGTTTTAAAACATGCCAGGCACAGAGACATCGAGAATAACGATAGGCGCCGGACACCCTGGAGATGTCCGGCACCTGTGAGAACATAACTTGGGCCCCGTCTTGCAGGTAGAGCCCAAGGGTAAAAATTACTTCATCAATACCATCTTGCGAACGGTATTGAAGGAACCGGCTTCGATGCGATAGAAATAGACGCCCGAAGTCAGGTTGGCGCCGTCAAAATCCAGCATGTGGGTACCGGCGGACATTCTCGTGTCCACCAGGGTCTGGACTTTCTGGCCAAGCATGTTGTAGACATCGATCCGTACTTTTTCAGCCACGGGCAGCGTGTAGCTGATGGTCGTGGTCGGGTTGAACGGGTTGGGATAATTCTGCGACAGGGCATAGGTCTCAACCGTCATGTCCTTTCCCTCGACGCCGGTCTCGGGAGAATCCTTGTCGCCGATCCAGGTGTAGCTCCAGTTAGCCGGGCTGGACCAGGAATCATCGGTGTTTTCGAACGAGTAAGCCAGAATACCATCGCGGACGTTGGCATTATCGGAATCGTGGCACTGGAAATCGATGGGGATTTTCATGCCATTGACCGGATGGAAGCGCGGATTGGTGACGGCAGAACCACGGAGCAGCGAATCGAGCGGCATCTTGAATTCGATGGTGTAATCAGCCGCACCAAAAGGATTGAAGATATAGTTGGCCGATCCACTTGGGAAGATAGCCGGATCAGCGCCGCCCTGCACATAGTGGATGCCATCCTGACGCAGTTGGAACTCGTAATCGGGTTCGTCGCCGCTCTTGAAAACATTATGAATGGCTGTCTGATGATACAAACCCATCCAGATCTGCGCGCAATCGTCTTCGTACCAGTTGCCGCCATCGACAAGGCTGTAGATGTCATCGATGACATCAAAGGCCATGTAGAGGGCATCGTCATCAACGGCGAACCACGCAGTGATGGTCAGGTCGTCATCGCTGGAGAAGGATCCAAACGCCGTCTGCGCGGTGGAGGGTTTCAGGACGAAGGGCTGTATGCCGGAATTGATCCATTCGCTGACATCACCGTCCGCGACAAAATTGGCCGGCGGCGTCATGGAGATGGTCGGAATGCCTTTGGCGGTATTGGTGAACGGGCCACCAGTGGCAAAAGGACCGACATTGCTGGAGGCATCCTTACAAACCACTGCATAGTAGTAGGTTTTGTCCTTATCCACCAGCGGATACATCAGATAGTGCAGATAGGTCTGCGTGCCTTCGACGATCTTGGGCGCGATCTGCATGACACCCGGTGCAGTGATATCAGTGATGGGGGATTCGCTGGCGTAGACCGCGTAGGATTCCAGATCCTCACCCGGAACGTCCTGCCAGATCACCAGGTTATAACCGTCGCCAGGAACCGCGGCGACATCGGTCGGTGCGGCCGGGGCCACAACATCGATCACCGGGGAACCGGTCCAGATATTGCTGAAAAAGACTACGTTTCCAACTGCAGCGTTGCCCTCACCCATGAATTGCAGCGTGGTTACAGCAGCGTTATTGAAACCAGTCGTGCCATCCACCTCGAACATTTCGTTGAGTTTGAAGGCGTGACGATGCCACTGATTGTCGGCGATGGGCGTGCAGGTATTGCCCACCTTGGCCGTGCCGTCTTCCAACTGCAGACGGAAGGGGCCCGTGCCCTCGGAAGCCTTGTACATGTAGGAAAGAGAATCGGAATCCCATACGGCGGATAGATCCACACCTGGTGTGAGAGTCCAACCGGCGCCACTCCAGCCATTGCCCCATTCGTTACCCTGCGTCCATTTAATGGCATTGGTGCCGGGTACTACACCGGCGCCTTCTTCATACCCCATGGCACTTTGACCCCAGGTCCATGGACCTTGCATGAAGGGCGCTGCATCGCGGCCGTTGAAAAAGACCACTGCTTTACGCGCGGGCGCGAACAGGGTCAGATGATCCAGGATGATGGTACCGGCCGAAAGATCACCTTCGCCAGCGCCGTTGATGGAAAATTCAAACGAGAAACCCTTGATCTTGTCGAGATCGAGGATGTCGTTGCCGGAGATGCCGGACCAACCGGTGCGGTTGAAAGCGCCGCCGTTCCATTCATCCATCAAATCTTCATTGCGTCCATCCTGCAACGGCATCTTGATCTGATTCCAGCCCGGTGCGTTGTCGAGGATGTAATGCATGGAGTAATAGTATTCGGTCTGGCCGACATCATAGGTATCGTTACCATTGGCCGCGTTGCTGACATCGTGCAGGTTGAAGCGCAGATGCACGCGCGTCGGCAGGCTCTGCGGCACGGCATTGTAATACCAGAAAGAGACGGAATCAAATTTGGACCAATCGTAGACGCCATTGGTGTCCGGATTCCAGTGCTCCAGCTTGGTATAACCGCCCCAGCTCTCGGTATTGTGGACGCTGTATTCCAGCTTCATGGCGCCAGGGGGAACCTGAACAGGATCAGCCACATGAGAAATAAGTATCCAGCCATTTTCGGCTGTGGCGCCGGTGTTGGCCTGATAATGCTTGCCGCCATGCTGTGTCGGGAACCAGGACCAGTAATTCGTGTCCGCTTCCGCGGCATCGAAGGTGTTGATGACCTGTCCAAATGCCATAACCGGCATCAGGGCGAGGACCAGAAACCATAACACTCTCTTCATTGGTTCTTCCTCCAAATTGTTAGAAGATGGTTTAGATAACAAGTCGCGCAGTAGCTGCGCCGTGAGATAAAACACTGATTTTGTGAAAAGGCTTGCCTCCTTTCCTCACGATTTAGGCAACGGTTTCAAAACAATCGAATTATAAATCAGCGCAACAACATTATTTTATGTACCGCCTGAGAGTTCCCTCTGCTACTGTGATGATCTAGATTGAGAAAATAGAGACCGCTGGGCAGATCCGGCGCCCAGCGCACTTCGTGCACACCAGCCGTTACACGCGCATTGGCCAATTCAGCCACTTCACGTCCAAGGCGGTCATACACACGCACGCGTGACGTCCCGGCATCCGCAACTTCATATATGACCCTGGTCGAGGCATTGAAGGGATTGGGATAATTGCGCACCATGGCCCAGGTTGCCGGCTTTTGTGTCTTTCCAGACCCCACGCCGGAGGGCGATGCCTCGATGACCAATGCGTTGAGCAGCGAAAATCCCCAGAGGTTGTCAAAGTGCATCTCGAGGATGCGGTCATCCACAATCACATCCTCAACCACAATTTCATGGGCGGTTTTGGGGCCCGGCTGCACCACCAGATCCAGCCGCTCCGCCACCTGACGGCCTTGCACAAAGATATCGAAATAACGCTGCAGCGGTGCGGTATAATCCATCTCCGCCATCTTGAGCGTCACCCGGTAGCGGCCATTGGGCAATCTGACTTTATAGTTGACCAGCTCATGCAATTCGGTATGATAAAGCGAGTCCTCGCTGGTGTTGAGGACATCGATAGAGGCGACCGAATTGCTGGCAGCCCGTTTATAACCATCCTGATGGCCATATTCGACCGTTGGCCCCCACTCCTGATCCGGCAGATAATCGCGCCAGGCCGGGCCGCCGACATTGATTTTCACCGGCAGCGTCAAGGGCTTGACCATGGTGACGGCTTGAACCTGCCCGCCCAGGCGGTTTGCGGGCACCCAGGTATCCTTGATGCCCAGAGCCACAACGGTATAGGCTTTGGAAGGATCCAGACCGGAAATGGCCAATTTAACCGTGCGTTGATCAGATTGCAGGATGGCGCTGTGAATGGTGACGCCGGTGATGGAATAATTAGTCTTGAGATTAGCGGTGGCGGGATCGATATTTTCGCTGAAATGGACGTGAACAGTGTCGTTTTGGGCGCGGGCCCACAGCATGGCCGGAGGCGTTTTATCGGTATAACCGAGATTCGGATCTCTGGTCAGGCACAGCACCACGCAGCCGTCTTTAAAAATCACATTTTCGGGCTTGAAGGTCACCCGATTGCTGCCGAAAGTATGGGTACCCTTGCCCCAGCGCGCCTGGTCCCAGGTGTCGAATTCGTCCTTCCACAGCAGGGTAAAGTTATTACCGGTGCCGCTATTACCGCTGCCGGGCGTATGGCTGGCGTAGCTCACCCAATCGTACCAGGCGAACAGGGGCAGAATGCGATCGTCCCAGGGACCCGACCAGCCCGCCCACTCCGGACTCCAAATGTTCATCATGATTTTCTGGGGGTGTTTAAAATTCTGGATATGGGCCTGATCCTGACGGTAAACCTCTTCGCCATCTATAAACCAGGCGATGTACTCGGGCGTCCATTCAAAGGCATAGGTATGGAAATCCTCTTGCGGAATAAACGGCACGTACTGATGACTGTTGCGGATTGATTGCCCGGGACCGATGGAAGTGACCTGAACATCATTGGTGTAGCGGCCAAGAATTTCAAAATCAATTTCATTCCAGGCGGTGGTAGAGGTAATATCATGATAGGTAAAGAAGGAAGCCAGGACACCGCTGCCGCAGGGTGGTTTATAACGCGCCTCAAAGCGGCCGTACACAAACCCCTCGTGCGTGCGATATTCCGCCCCCCAGTAGGTGACCGGAAAACACAGGCTGAAAAGAAAAAGAATTATCACACAACAGTAACCAACTGATTTCATTCACGCTCCTATTTCAGCGGATAAAAATAGAAAAACCAAAGGCTCGTGATGGCCAGAAACAGAAAAAAGGTTACGCCGATCTGCCGGCGCGAAATTTGCGAAAAAAAACCATACATATTAAATCGGTCTGTTCGCACCAATGGAATTCCTGTCGCCTGAGCATCTCTACGCAAGAGCAGCCAATCCCATGCATAAATAATCACAAAGCTCGAAATATAGAGATATACCGCGACCTCGAGAAAATGCAGCTTCTGAAGTCCGCCGAAAAGCGCCACCCCAGTGATGGCCTCTGCAGGCATATAGTCCGCGACGATTTTGCTGATTCCCAGCAGCAGCGCTGGCAGCAAGGCATACCAGGCGTGACGGCTGACCTGCCCGTTCTTGATACGCAAAACGGAAAAATAAGCCAACAGAGGCGGACAGAGATATGATGGAATAATAATCAAAAAAACATCCAGCGACAGCACATGAAACTGAAAATAAGGTATCAGCAAAAGCCCGAACAGGATCAGAGCTGTAGTGCTTAGTCTGCCAACCAGGGTCAACTCGGAGTCGCTCGCCGTCTTCCGCAAGGGACGGTAGATTTCCTGCGTGATCAAAAGTCCGCCGCTGCTCAAACTGTGTGAAAGCGAGGAGACAAGCGCTGCAATCACTGTGATCAGGAAAAGCCCTAACAAGCCGGAAGGCAAATGAGCCGGCGCCTGGATATCCGGCCACACAGGTGACAGCATGCGATCATCGATCACCTCGATCAAAACCGGAAACAGGAACAGTGCAGCCAGGGTGATCCTCAATCCCGCTGAAAACAAAAGCCCGCTTCGCACCTGCTCCTTTTTTTGCACCAGCAGAAAACGATGCTCTGTCGCATATTCGCCTCCCAGGAAGCTCATGATGACAACAGGCAAACCCAGAACGCCAATCCAGGAGAGCGAACCCATACCGTGGCTTGTCGAAGCCGTGAGAACAGCAGTTTGCGTGCGAATCAAAGAACTGATGTAAGCCAAGCCGTGGTCGGACAACCACGTCCAGGCCAGGAGGGCGAGCAGCCCAAAGGCCACGACGCCATTCTGTAATACCTGAATGCGGACGAGCGCCCTGTATCCGCCCACCACGACGATCAAACCGGCAACCAACAAAATCAATAAAGCAAAAGTATGCGCCCCTGCGCCAAAAAGTATTGTACCAGCAGCTAATATAACATAGATTTTGACAATGGTAAATGATAAAACCAGGAGAAGCGTGATACTGACACGCAAAATGCTTGGTATATTTTTTGGATAAAGTTCCTCTGTGCAATTGCCGCTGCGGTCTTGCCAACTCGGCCATATTGACCAGGCATAAAGGAAAAGCGTGGCAATGAACATCCACGCCAGAAACCCGGCGCCTCGTCCGTTCAACCACATCGCCACCCAAAACAGGAGCACCACTTCAATCACAAAGCTGATAGTAAACAGCGAGGAGCCGATGTTCAACCATCCCCATTGGATACGCGAAGAGTACTGCCATGGTTCGTTTTCACCGCCGCGCAGCATCATCACGGCGAGCGTGATCAGCGCCAGAATATAATAGATGACCACGAACCAGTCGAGTAATGTAAAGGGTCCGAACATGCGCCTCTCATCTTTGTAATAAGAGGTTATTACAAGAACTGTGCCACCCGGTATGGTTTTTATTATCTTGTTTAATTACAATTAATTATGCCGTTTATCTGCAACCGCACATGAATCACAGATTATTATATTAATAAGACTGGATTATCAAAATAATAATAAATGCCGGCCTTGAACACCCGCTCCTCAGTCGCAAATTCGCTCTTGACTGGAAAATTAACGGGGTGTCGTGGCACCCCCGAAGTTGCCAAACAAACCTGTGGACACCGAATCGCTGTCTGTGTCTCTGTGCCCCTGTGATGACAGGAAAAACCTCATCCCGAGACCGCTGCCCATATCGACCAGGACGTATCAACCATAAAACAAACGGTCCCGGAAGCGGCGGAGATCCTCCGCCGCATGCGCCGAAGATGAAGGAGGCCGCAGAGCATTGCGCTGGGCGAGCCTCAAACGCGGCGGAGATACTCCGCCGCATGCGCCTCGGGATGGATTCGAGATTATTTCACAGAAAATTTCTGACTCAGGTTCGCGACAGAAACCATAAACTCACCTGGTTCCACGACCGGTTTGCCATCCAGCCCCACAAAATGCATCTCCTCCTCGCCGAGCACAAAGGAGACCGTCTTGCTTTCACCAGGCGCCAGTTCGACTTTCGCGAATCCCTTGAGACGCTTTTGCGGCGGCGTGATAAAAGCCACCAAATCGCCGAGATAGAGCTGTACAATCTCCTTACCAGCGATCTTTCCGGTATTTTTCACCGTGACTTGCGCGGTCACCTTGTCACCGCGGCTCAACTCACTTTTATCGAGACGCAGGTCGCTGTAGGCAAAGGTGGTGTAGCTGAGCCCGAAACCGAAGGGCCACTGCGGATTGTAGGTCGTGGGGCCGCCAATATTTTCGGCGAAAACGTGATCATAGAGCGTCAAATCATTGGGATATCGCGGATAAGTGACCGGCAACTTGCCGCCGGGATTGGCATCGCCGAAAAGCACATCAGCCACGGCACGTCCCCCCTCCATGCCTGGCAAAAAAGCCAGCACAATAGCCTTGGCGTCGTCGACGATGGAACGAATAATGCGGGGACGTCCTTGAATCAGCACCAGCACCACCGGCTTGCCGCTCTTCTGGAGCGCCTTGACCAGGTCGAGCTGTGCCTCCGGCAAGGTCAGATCCGTGATGTTACCCGGCGTCTCGCAGTACGCGTCCTCTCCGAGACAAGCCACGATCACATCCACTTTTTGGGCAGCCTTTACGGCCTCCTCAATCCCGGTCGCTTTCTCAACCGTGGTGCCTTGCACGTAGGTCACATTGGCCTTGCCAATTTTCTCTTCGAGCGCTTTTCGCACCGTATATTTGTTCTTCGGGTAAAGCTCTTCGCGATTGCCCTGCCAGGTGATGGTCCAGCCGCTGTTGAGCGGCGACAGGCGATCCGCGTTCGGTCCGGTGAGCAAGACTTTCATGCTTTTGTTCAGGGGCAGCGTGTTATTGTTTTTCAATAATATCATCGACTCTTGCGCCGCCCGCAAATTCAAGGCCGCAGAGGCTGGCGTGGCAAATTGCGCTTTCAAAGTCTTGTCCGGATAGGGCCGGTCGAACAGCCCCAGTTGGTATTTCAAAGTAAGAATCCGGGTGACGGTTTCATCAATCCGGCTCATGGGGACATCGCCCGATTTCACCAGTTCATTCAGTGTATTTGTAAAACCAAAATCCAAAGGCACCATGCTCATGTCAATGCCGGCCATGACGGCCATACGCACGGCTTCCTTATTATTTGCCGCCACGCGATGACGGGTGTACAGGTTTGTGATATCCGCCCAATCACTGACGACAACGCCCTGGAACCCCAGTTCCCCGCGCAATAACTCTGTGAGCAGATAGTGGCTGGCATGAACCGGGATGCCATTGACATCCGCGGAATTGGGCATCAGCGTATGGGCGCCGGCAGCGACGGTCGCCGCATAGGGTGGCAAAAGATACTGGCGCATATAGTGATCCGGGATCCACGCCGGCGTGCGATCCTTGCCCGTCACCGGCGCCCCGTATCCGATATAATGTTTCAGACAGGCCGCCACTTTATCAGGGACTGAGATGTCATTGTTTTCCCCTTCAAGCCCTTTGATATAGGCCACGCCCAGGGCCGTGGTCAAATAACTGTCTTCACCGTACGTCTCCCAGAGTCTCGGCCACAGCGGCTGACGGCCGCTGTCCAGCACCGGATTGAAATTCCACGGAATACCCGATGCGCGCGTCTCCAAAGCGGTTATCTCGGCCGTCTTTTTCAAAAGCTCCACATCCCACGTGGCAGCCATGGAAATGGCCTGCGGAAACAAAGTGGCATCCCTGGTGTAATTGGCGCCATGGATGGCATCGATGCCATAAATGATGGGTATTTTCAGACGGGTTTTTTGCACCGCCACATCCTGTATGGCCGTGATTATTTCGTGCCATTTGTCCACACTGTGCGCAAAGGTGGCGACATTCAATATGGAGCCCACATGATATTTCTGGATCACTTCTTCGAGGCGGGCAGGATCCAGCTTCAAGCCGTCCTGGCCCGGATCTCCACCTACAAAACAGAGATAATCCAGGGCGATCTGCGTCATCTGACCGACTTTTTCCTCCGGCGTCATCTCCGCAAGCAATTGCCTGACTTTAGCATCGATATCCGCCTGCGCCAAACCATTTCCTGTCAGCAGCATCGACAACGCGCTGACCAGGCATAGGAACTTGAACCACTTCATCTCGTTTCTCCTTTTATTATTCCCGAACCGGGCGATGGCTTTAGCCCTGCGAAGGTTTAAAACCTGCGCAGGATCGCTCGATTCTGGTCATTATTATTTCATGATCACCATTTTGCCCGTGCGCTTGAGATGCCTGCTCCGGTCTTTGTAATCAAGCGCGTAAAAATAGACGCCATCCGCCACGCGACGGCGCGCTTCATCCTCACCGTTCCAGGCGCTCATATGCCGGCCGCGCTCCCGCACACCCGCTTCGAGGGTGCGCACGTGACGGCCCAGGACATCATAGATCGCAAGATGCACCTCTCCTTTATAAGGAATCTCAAAAGGAATATGGACGCACGGTGCTGCGCTGCCGGCGCGAAACGGATTGGGATATGATGCGGGCAAATCGAAGGCGCCAGGGACCTGCATCTCCGGGCTCTCAACCTCGCTGCTGTCACCCAGGCGTTCAATGCCATACCAGACCGTCTTGTCCTGGGATTGGTCCAAAAGAACCTGAAACCAGCCGGGAGCGACCGGGCTTATATAGCGAAAATTCCACGAGCGGTTGCCCCGCGTATCGAGCGGGAAAATGCGGATGGAATCGGCTTGAATATGCAAATTCACTTCCAGACGCACCGGTTGCATCAGCGTCGGCATTTTGCCCCAATTGGTATGCACGGTGGCAATGCCATCCCATACCATGCCGCTGTTTTGGGCGCGCGTGGACAAGGTCAACAGCGACAGATCAGCCTCGGACAGGGGTGCGTCATCCAGGGAAATCCACGTGCAGGTGGCGAATCCATCAGCCCGGATCAGCTGCAAATCGCCCATGAGCGTACCGGCGAACCTGTCCAGCAGCCCGGTGAAGGCGATGAAGCGTGGGGTGACCGTGTGCAGCAATCCCTGCGGATTCCAGCAGATTTCTTCGGTGTCGCTGAGATAGGGCGGCTGCGGCGGCGCCGGGAGAAGGTCAGGATTGTAGTCAACAGGCGCTGATAGAGTCGCATAACGGACTTTATGCTGGAGCGCCCATTGTGGAGGAACCAGGTTGATGCCCTGCCAGTCGCCCGTATCGCGTTTGGGCAGCAGCAACACATCGGAGGCGCTCAGAGCCAGTTGCAGCGTACCCCGGGCGGGTGCGATATAACCCTGCCGGAAGGCGTAGGCGCAGGAAGGCATCAGGGACATCATGGCGGTGTTGCGGTGGATGCCAAAGTAGCTGTCGATGAAATCGCTCTCGAAATCATCATTGCCACCGCCATTGTCAAACATCATGATGCCATCGGCATCGTGTAGCGACGCATAACTGAGAAGAAAGACCGGTCCTTCCGTTTGATAACGATTGGGAAAGCAATGGTTGTATTCGCTGATGGTGAAGGGTTTGCCCGCAACAGCGGTCGCGTTGACCACGC
>CAUJEL010000139.1 GCA_963169875.1 Candidatus Zhuqueibacterota bacterium | reverse complement strand
CCCCATCACTATCGCCATCGTCTTCACCGCCATAGGTGAAACCGACCAGCGCGCCGAAATAGCTGTCCTTCATGTTGCCGTCTTTGATGAGGTACTCGACGTCATCCTTTGTGGTCAGGTTGTATCCGCCGCTTATTTCCAGAGCGGTCTGATCTCCAACTTTGAATTGCAGACCCAGACCGAATGGAATGACAAAACCATTGCGATCGTCTTTCTCTTCGAGATAAGCAGCCACGGGAATTTCGTTGTGTTTGTAAAAGAGTACACCAGCGCCGCCATAGAGATAGAGATTCCAGGTTTCAAAGGCCAGCGGGCTGACCAGCAAGCGATAGTCAACCGGTACGACATGCGTATTGTAATCAACGCCTTTCACCGTTCCGGAGGTGAGGCCGAATTCGCCCTGCAAAAAACCGGTACCAAAAAGGTCATAGCGGATAAATGCCCGGCCTTGCACGCCAACCCTTGCATCGGTGAACGATTCTTCGACATCTGTTTTACCACCGAGGACACCAACACCGATACCGCCTTTAATGCCCTGCGATTGGTACTGTGCCAGAACAGGTTGAGTGAGCAAACACATCGACAACACAACCAGCGCCAACAGATACAATTTTTGCTCCATTTTGCCTCCCCTTTTTAAAAGGTATTAGTCCAATATGTAAAACGGGCAATCAGGCGCTGTTATTCCAATATTTCCTGCCTGCAGATTTTTGGATTATGGTGCTCCTCATTCTAGTGCCGGTGCAGATCCTTGTGCATGATCTTTCGTGTTTCATGCAGACGGTCATCCGCGGGCAAATCCGCCAGGTATTTATTCATATTTTCATCTTTTTCCATCCTCAGGAGCCTGGCGACATATTCGATGATGCTGGGTGGAAAAACGCCTTCCCGTTCGTACAGAGCGCGTTTTTCCAGCAAAAGCTGTGCGGACTCGACGCAGCTTTTTGGCAAAGCCTGCAGCCGCTTGAGCAGCTCTTGATCTTCAAAGATGTTGCCCTTGACGTAGAGCCTTTCGGCAATTTCCAGAGAGTCGGGATGTGAGAGGCCCCATTCGGCAGCCATGGTCATGCCGGCTAGTAACAGGTGTGTGATGGCACTGCCATCGGGACTGCGCAGTTCGACCGTCTGCCGGCCTTCGGCAATATGCGTAGATTCCTTTTGCTGCGGATTTAGTTTTTGCCCAAGGTCCTGCACCTTCGCCCATCCCAGTGGAACGCGAATCATGGCCGAGCGGTTGAAATCACTCCAGCATATCCGGGTCGGCGCTTCCTGGTTCGGCACCAGCCGCAGATAGGCGGACGACACGGTGTTCCCGAACGCGGTCAAAGAGTCCGCATACGCACAGAATCCGCCCACCAGTTTACGCGCTGGTGTCGATAATTTACCGTCGTCATCCAGCATCCGGTTCTTGCCGTCTTTCATCAATTCCACATGCACATGCATGCCGTTGCCAGCCACCCCTTCCTCGACCTTGGGCGTGAAAGTAGCCACACAATCGTATTTGTAAGCGACATTGCGTATCAACCAACGCGCCAGTACCAGATTATCACCAGTCTCTTCGATGGGCGTGGGCAAGAACTCGATCTCCAGCTGCTCGGCGCGTTTGCCCTGTATCTCCTCCAAATCGCTGCGCACCTTGTCCAGATAACCGACTTCACTATGGGCGTACTTGACTGCGCCGGTGATCTGCGTAATATAGCGCACCATTTCGTCAAGGACCTTGCCGGTCTTGATGAACGGCGCTGAGGCATGATAGCCGCGTTGTTTGTCCGCTTTAAAAAGATTGTTGGGCGGAGCGCTCATGAGATAGAATTCCAACTCTCCGAGCGCCTGCAGCACAAAGCCGGTTTTTTTCTGAAACATCCCATGCGCGGCCTGCAGAATGTTGTCGAGCGCAAACGGCGCCAGAGAGCCGTCGTGCATCAAATAGCGGCACATAAAATCGAGGCTTCCTGAATCAAAAGGATTCAGAAATGCCGTGCGGTACACCGGAACAACATATAAATCTGAAACCGAAGCATCGACCATGCCTTTGAACAAGGAAGACCCATCGACGCGTTCGCCGTCAGCCAGGATGTGCTCCAGCTGCAGGCGGTTGGCAATGGGAATCTTGAGTTCCTTTAACTTGCCATCCAGCGCGGTGTAGTGCAGCGTGATGCGTTCTATTTGCTTTTCCTCCACCACACGCATCAAATCCTGCCTGGTGAATTCATCACGCGACTTGTCGACGATCAATGAAATCGGATTGGTCAAGGCGTAAGAAACATTCATCCATTCCTCCCTATACTCTGATGATTTCGGGCTATCCCCGATCCTGTTCGCGCTATCAATATACGTAAATTCTGTTGATTCGGACAAGGAAAATAAGCGGATCAATCCATTCCCTGCCCTGTTCTGGAGAGATTTTCACCCCGGGCATAGATAAAAAGTTCAACCAACTGCTGCCGCGAAAGATGCTCCGTTTCAATGGCAAAAGCAGCGGACCGGTACAAGTTCCAGTCCGAAAGAATTTTACGGTCGATTTGCAGACGCTGCAAAAGCGGACTCGCCGGGGGCAGATAAAAAACCGATGGGCCTACCAGCACATTCAAATCAAGCAGATGATCGATTGTCCCTTTGACCTCCTCATAGGTCTGTTCGGGCAAGCCGATGATGAGATAAACCGTGATCTGAAACCCCAGGTTTTGTGCAGCCCGGATCACCGGTTGCAGATCCTGCCCAGCGCCGGGGCGCTGATACACCCGGCGCAGGCGGGGATCCTGAGTCACCAGAGATAGATTGAGACGCCGGAAGCCCGCCTGCCACATCAGAGACAGCAGTTCTTCATCCAGGGTTGGATAACAAATCCCGTTCATGGCCGTCAATTCAATATCCTTGAATCTGGACTCCTTTAACAGGGCCGCCATGAATGACTTGAACCAGCTTCGATGGCACGTCAAATTATCATCTTCGAAATTGAAGATGCGAACCTGATGCTGGTCATAGAGGTAGTGCATTTCGGCCAGAATGGATTCGATGCTGCGATACGCAATCCGCCTGCCGAACATGTTTTGCACCGAGCAGAACTCACATCCTGCGGGACAACCGCGGCTGCATATTAAAGAAGCATAATTCCTCTTGCCAATCTGATAATCCTGAAAATGTATCAAATCGTGGGCCGGTTGAAGCGTGCGCCAGTCCAGTCCCGTGAACGAGGAAGAAGCATCCAGACGCTGCAAGACCTCGCCCAATCCATTTTCCGCCGGACCGTTGACAATGACATCGATGGCGGGGGATCGCTGCCGGATTTCCGCTGAGAGGGCTGTGGCATGGTTCCCACCGATGAACACGAACAGGCCTAATTCGTTTTTAATTTTACCGGCCAGTTCATGCACATTTTTATAATAGGCGGTGAACTGCGCCGAGAGGCCGACCGCATGCGGTCGCAGCGCGGCAATCTCCTGCAAGATGGCATGATCCTCTTTGCCAAAACGAAAATAATGTTTAAAAAAATGAGGTGTCTCGTTGAGATGCTGTCGTAAATGCGAGAATGAGGGGGGAAGAGTGATGGTGCGCTTGTGCAAAGGCGTCAAGGTATCCAGCACGGCAACTTCATGGCCGCATAGTCTCAATGTTACTGCCACATAAGTGAGTCCCAACGGGTAAAAACGTATGGGCGTGGCAAAAAAGTCTTCAAAGGGTGGCTGAATTAAAACAATACGCATAAGTTACAGGAAATTTTTCGCCAAATGCAGTTGTTACTAACTGTTAGGAAATAGCATAGTCCAGTTGGCCCGGGAAGTTTCATCCCTTATTATTAATCAGGCTTTACTTATGAAAATACTCGTCACTTACAGCAGCGGCTACGGCACAACCCGGGAAGTTGCTGAAGAGATCAAAACCATCCTGAGCGAAGAAAAAACCTTTGAAGTTTATCTGATTTCTATTGATGACGCCAAGGACATCCGCCAATATGACAGCGTTGTGCTCGGCAGCTCGGTGCGCGCAGAACACCCCATGGCCAATGTGGTTGATTTCCTCGCACTGCATCGTCATGAACTGCAGGAAAAAGCAGTGGCTTTTTTCCTGGTTTGTCTCTCGGCAAACTGTGAACTGGGCCGGGAGGAAGTGAAAAATAAATTTCTTCCCGTATTTCAACAGAGATTTCCCCAGATCAAACCGGTTGCCGCTGAAGCCTTTGGCGGCAAGA
This sequence comes from Candidatus Zhuqueibacterota bacterium, assembly GCA_963169875.1. GTDB lineage: Bacteria > Zhuqueibacterota > Zhuqueibacteria > Residuimicrobiales > Residuimicrobiaceae > UBA2214. Next base: position 50,987 of record CAUJEL010000139.1, on the reverse strand, counting down.
TCGATTTCAATCGTCTCAATCCCGTCATGCAGAACCTCATGCGCCGCGTTCTGGAAAAATCCGGGTTGCCGGGCGAAGGCAGTGTGGATACACGCGACTGGTCCTACATACGTCAATGGGCGGCGGCACTGCGGGAAATACTGCTGCAAAAAAGCGCCGAAAAAGCGGCGTCGCAAACCGCAGGCAAATCTTGAGAAACCTATGCCCGCCGCAGACTGACCGCGAGACCTCCCCCGCCTACAAGCAACAATATCACGGATTGAACCATGGTTTTATAATCAACCGCCGCACTGCCTAGTGAATTATAGAGAAAAGCAGCCCCAGCCACCGCCAGCAATGCATACAAAACCGTCATGATGCGTTTGGCGCGAAGACGCGTCGCTTCGGTATCCTCACTGAAATAGCGATGATAGGCGAGCAGACCCGCCATTGTGACCAGGCCAAGTACCGCAAAAATAAGCCAGAATTCGCGAACGGTTGCCGCAACCCCAACCTGACCCACCAGGGGCTTGAGGATTTTTCCGTACATCATGCCGCCGAGGTTGGATCCCACCAGACTGCCGATGACCCCATAGAGAAAAGCATAGCCCATATAGACCGCTTTCTTGTCCGCCGGCGCTATCAGACCGACATAGCTGTAGTACTTGGGATGCGCGGTCATCTCCCCAATCGAAAACACCATCAACCCAAGGATAAAAATCCATGGCGATTGCGCGAATGCCAAAAAGACGAACCCCAGGGAACCAAAGAGGATTCCGGTCACCATGGTGGGTAAAGCCTTGACATTTTTCACCGCGCGGCTGACCAGCACCTGCAGCAAAATGATCGTTCCAGCATTGATGACGGTGACGTGCTCCACATCAAAATTGAAGGGGATGCCCAGGGAGGCAAAAAACGCATTGACGGGCGCCTTGTCGACAAAATCCCGCATATACCACAAAACAGAACCAAACTGCTGAAAGTACAAAATCCAGAAACAGGAATAGACAAAAATCATCAGCATGAAGCGCGCGTCCGCCAGCACCATCGCCGCGCTGCCCAGGACCTGCCCCAGGGTCTTTTTGTTTTCCGGCTTGGGTGGATCTTTGTAAAAAAAGACAACCGGTATGAGCATCAAGGCGCAATAGATGGCTGAAACGGTGAATACCAGCGACCAGGAAAATCCCTTCAAATAACTCACCAACAGAGGCGCCAAAAAAGCACCCAGATTGATCATCCAGTAATAGATGCCAAATCCAAACCCGGAATTCTCTTCAGTCGTTGTACGCGCCAGCGTGCCGGAGATGATGGGCTTGAACAATCCCGCGCCAGTGGCGAGCAATAAAAGACTGGAAAAGACGACGCCGTACTGGGACACATTTCCCGAAATATAATAGCCCGCGGTCAGCAACGAAAAGGCGATCATGAGCATGCGCCGGTAACCATAGCGGTCCGCCAACGCACCACCCAGGATGGGCACGATATACGTCATGGCATAGACCAGACTCTGCAGAAAACCCACCGACTGTTCAGCAAATCCGAGCCCGCCCTGCTGCACACTGTTGGAAAGATAGACCGCTAAAACAGAGTTCATGCCATAATAAGCGGCGCGCTCGAACAACTCCATCACATTGGCAACCCAAAAAACGCGCGGGAATGAGGATAATATGGTGCCTTTGTTCTTTTCCATGCGGGTGTCCTTACTGGTTGAATTTTTCCGTCGAACCCATCAATTCGGCCACATTGCCTTTATCGAAAAAACCGCGGAAACCGCCAAAACGTTCGATGTATTCGCAGATCTCATGACTGTGCGGGGAGGGCGTGGTAAAGATTTGCAGGATGCCCCGCGATGCATCCCCGATCATCTCCTGCGTGGTGAATTCCATGCCGCTTTTCTTCTGATGTTCTACCAGCGCAAGCACCTTGTTGACATAGAACGCCAGATGATGAACCCGCGGTCCATACTTGGCGACGTAGTTATGCACGACCGATTCCTCATTCCATCCGTACGAAGCGACCATGGCCGGTTTTTCATGCCCCCAGCGAAACACCATGGTTTCCGCGTACTGGCCGTCCACCGTATAACAGGAATCAAACCGGTAAGCTGTCAGCCGCATCAACAATCTCGCGGCCAAACGCACTTCATCCAGCCGGGTGCGGTACGCAATGTGGTCGATACCCTGTACATCCTGCAGATTAACATTTTCTTTTCGCTGCAACAGAGTGTCAGAATTTTCCGGCTTATAATCAGTGTATTCGGCTGACGAAAACCAATCCATCTCCTCGCGCGTCACGTACGAGAAAGAATCACCCAATCCAGCCAGCGGCGCCGTAACCAGGGCATGATCCCTTTCCGAAAAATGAATATTTTCTTCCTGCAGGACCTGGCGCACCGCGGCGAGATCATGGACCCGGAAGCCAAGAGACCGAAGCCGGGGAAATCCGTGCGGCAGCGCGGGGGTCTCCTCGACAATCACAGCGACGGGATTATCTGCAAGACGAAGCACATACTCAATCGACTGGTCTGCCGTGCGGCGAAAAGCACCGGCAAACTGATAGCGGGTCTTCTGCCCCCACTCGAGAATGAATGGCACAGCCGAACCGGGTGCTACCGTATAGCGGATGTGGTGCAAACCTGCAAATACCTGGTCAATGGGGGATACCCCGAGTTGATCCCGTAATTGCCCTAATTCAGCTTGAATACTTTGGTACATATTTCTATCCTGTCAATTTTGTTTCACAGGTGCATATTTGGAACCATTGGGCATGATATAGCCCATGGCTGAGGCCGGCAGATGATTTTTTGCTATTTCCCAGGCTTCTGTAAAGGAAGCCGCTGGACACATACCGGTCTGCTGGACCTCATTGGCATCCAGTTTGGAGACCAGTATGATGCGCGCCGATTCGGTCTTGGTGCGCAAGGCCAATGCCGTATGACCATTGATCTGGTAATCGCTCAACAACCGGGCGCCCATCTGCGCCGAGGTGGCGCCGTTGAAATAGCGCATGAAGTAACTGGACCCAATGCCCTCACGGCATTCGGCCAGCGCAATCACGGCCCCCCCTGGCTTGAGCGCCTGAAAGGCATGGTGAATGGATTTGTGCGACTGGATCAGATTCACATCGGCCGGATAACCGCCCGCACTGACAACGACCACATCAGCTTTTTCCTTTACCGGCACGCCATAAAGTTGCCGCACCCGCTCGCACAGGCGCTGGTGCACCGGGAGCAGAGGCCCTGCTTCGGCATCCACGATTTCTCCACGCGGAGAGAGCACCACTTGCAGCGACAGGACCCGGGGCACAAAATTTACCACCTGTGCCAAATCGACAAAAACAGGATTGGTGAGAATATTGCCTTCTTCACAATCTCGATGAAACATCCCAGTTTGCGGGTCCAGTGTGCGTCGATGATTGCTGCGGATGGTCTCCACACCGGCGATCCCCGGAAGCAGCATCTTGGGGCCGCCGCCAAATCCGGCAAAATAATGATACAGTATTCCACCGATGGTGATGATCCAATCCGACTCGAGCACCAGTTTGTTGAGCCGCACCGGCGTGCCATAACTGGTCACACCCAGTTCAATCAACTGCGCATCATCCCTGGCATCGTGTTGAATGACCGGGAAATGGTCATAAACGGATTCTCCGACCAGTTCCCGGACCACGGCTTCGGGTTGCAGGACGTGACTGCCATTGGCCACGATTATTTTGATCACCGGATTCAAGTTTTTGACAAGGACGGGTAAAAGTGCCCCTAAAATTTCTGCGAGGCGGCAGCGCCGGGTATGATCCGGTACCACCAGCAGAAGCCGGGATCCGGAAGCAACGCCGGTATCCCGCAGCTGCAGCAGCAAATCTGCCACGGCCTTGTCAATCAATGCGCGGCCAGTGACAGCAAAGTCGCCTGGTTCCTGTTCAGGAAGAACCGTCCAGGCGACACCCGCGTCCGGCGTGAACGTAACATAGTCCGTTCCGTATTTTAACTGCATGCGTTTGTACTCAAATTAGAGGAGTTTTAGTATTTCTTCGCCGTGTTCCTCAGGTTTCACTTTGTGGAACACATGGTCCAGCTTGCCGTCTTTGCCTATAATAAAGGTTTTTCGGATCATTCCAAAATACTTTTTTCCATACATGGATTTTTCGCCCCAGGCGCCGTAAGCTTCCGCCACCTTGTGGTCTGCATCGGAGAGCAACGGAAAGTTCAGGGTGTATTTTTTAATAAATTTGTCATGCGCCTTCAAATCATCGGCGCTGACGCCCAACACTACTGTGTCCTTCTTTTGAATATTGGGCAGGGTGTCGCGGAAAGAGCAAGCTTCCTTGGTACAACCCGGGGTATCATCTTTCGGGTAAAAATAGAGCACGATCTTTTTTTTGCCCAAAAAATCCTGCAAAGAGATCGTCTCACCCGTGGTCGCGGGCAGTGAAAATGCAGGGGCGACATCGCCCACATTAAGATCAGCCATAAAAACCTCCTTTTATTTGTTGTCCGGGAAAACCCCTGTTAATTTGTTTATCTCGCGCATTCGGCGGCGAATAATTCAGACAACACTATTCAAGATCTCCGGGGCCTTAAGAAATACAACGCCGCAGAGAGAAGAAAAAACCGGCCATTCTTTTATCGATTGCTTTGAGAAGCTTAACAACCTCCTCGAATCCTTCTCGATATTCAAACAAACGCTGCAGAGAAAAGCGTTATTCCGCTCAGATAGTGTTTTAATGCACTTACAAATCAGAAGGCCATAAAACAAGGCACTTGCCATCGTGGTGATAGCCCTGGTCCAGAAATGCGCTGGCCCGTGGACTTGCTGCCGCGGCCCCGTCGTCAATCCGCTCAATAGCAAGAAAGCGCCGCGGACGCAGAGATACAGGCAGCGCCAGCAGATGCTTCAGCGCCGCAGCCAGCGCGTCGATGTCCGCGTCTGCGCAGGCATGGGTGGTACGGATGTTGACGCCGTAATTTTCCAGGATGGCGATGACCTGACCTTTGCCATTAAAGGCCAGATAGTTGCCGGGCAATCGCGGCGGAAGTGCACTTGTACCGTCAGCGGCAGGCACCAGATCCGGGCTTAGTGGAAAGGCCGGATCCGCCATGCTGATCAGATGAACAGTTCCGCCGGGTTCGGGCGCGGAAACGATTGCTTTCAGGCGTTCCAGGGCCTCCGGCAGCGCAAACTGGATACCGGAAAGGCCCTGGATGAAATAGCCGCGGCGAATCTCTCCCTGCCACTCCATCCGCTTTAAAACCTGAAACAGCCGCGGCCACGGCAGCAGTCCGCTCTCGCGGCGGTACCACTCCTTGACCAGTATGCCATAACGCAGCAGCAGGAGTCGCGCTTGCGCTTCAGCCTGGGAAACGCTGCTTATTTCTTTGCCCATGGCCGAGTAAGAGGCCAGCAGAAACCAGCGCCCGCGTTGCTGCTGGATACGGGTTTGCATTTTTTTACGCACCGCATCCCGCGAGACGCGCGGCGGATGCGTTCTCGGCCAGGATGGCGTGACGGCATGCGATAGCGTTTCCATCTCCGGGAATGATACCTGACCATCTAGGGAAAAGAGCGTCTCTAAAAAAGTGCGATACTCATCACAGCTCACCAGGGTCGCCGCTGCCAATCCGCGCAGCGCGACGACGGTTTGCGCCCTGGTGAGTTGGCAGCCCTGTTCGATCTCATCCATATAGCTTGCCCCCTGCTCGCGCAAAAACTGCCAAACCAGACGCTCGCTGTCTTGTAATTCTTCTGCGCGCGCCGCCAGCGAGGCTGCCGTGAAAAGGAGATGGCCATTCCCCCGCTTGAAAAAACCGACGCGAAGACGGATTTTCTCCTCTGAACGCCATCCATAGACCACGATTTCGCCATGACGAACGCTCTCGGCAAAGAATGAAACATCCACAGAATCGTCCTGCAACGACATGCGGCCAATAAGTAACTCCGCTTCAAAAAAACGCGGCGTAAAGGGATAACCCATATAGTGTTCGATTACATCGTTTTGATTCCTGAATGGCGCACTGATGCCGTTCCAGGAGAGCAGGAATTGTTGCAGGTTCTCCAGTGAAAAAGGGCCTTCACTGCCGCGGCGCAGGACCACCGCGCGGCGGTATAACTCCGCGAAATGATCGCGATCGCAATACTGCTCCCCGGTCCAGTCAACTATCAGCTTTCCATGAACGACTTGAGCGGCCGCGACGGCACGATCCAGAACCGTTTGTATGCTTTCCGGGGTTGTGTCCAATGCCTCTGCAATCTGGCGCAGGGTTTGCGGCCCGCGCGGCCGCAGGAAGCGCAACACCTTCTCCTCGAGGTGCTGTTCCGGGGTTGTGCCTGCGTCCACAAAATCCCCCCCAACAACCCGCCACGCCTGGCCTGATTCATCATACACGATCCGTCCAGCGTCCGCCAGGGATTGTAACCAGGCTTGTGGATTTTTCTGGCAGCGCACATTCAGCTCTGCATCATGCAACGGTCCCAGTTTTTGCAGCAGGGCGTAAAGGTCTTCGGCATCACGCGCGCGAAAGGCGGGATCCGTATGCTGCCAGCGGGCCTCCGCCTCCGCCACCATTTCTGCGGTGACGATGGCGGGTATGGTCTCGCGGGAGAGTATCTCCGCCAAAAGTTCACTGCTGACCGATGCCGCCTGGCCGGGCAGGCGCGAGCGGTCGTACTCGTACATATTGTTGGAGACAAACCGGAACAACACCCCGGCGGCCATGGGAGAGGGCGAAGGGGTCCTGCAGGTATGCAGGGAAATCTCTTTATCATTAATCTGCTGCAGGACTTGACGCAAGCCCGGCCAGTCAAAGAGATCCTGCAGGCAATCCCGGTAGGTTTCCAGGAGAATGGGAAAGTCGCCGCTATCGCGAACGGACTGCAGCAGATCCGCGGCGCGCAATCGCTGCAGCCATAGCGGAATGCGTTTGTGGGGTCGGGATCGCGGCAACAGCAGGGCTCTCGCCGCGTTGTGGCGAAAGCGAACCGAAAAGAGCGGTGTGGAGATCAGCGCGTTGCGCAAAAATCCTTCGAACACCTCGACGGATAAAGCAAAGAGCGCATCAAATTCAGGCCATTCGCATGATTCCGGAAGCCGCAGCACCACGCAATCATCATCAAACGCATACTGGACTTCGATGCCATGCTGCTGCAGGACAGACGCCAGGCCGATCGCCCACAATCCAGTGATGCGCGCCCCCAGTGGTGCATGCATGACCAGGTAGGGTTGACCGCCCGAGTCCGTAAAAGTTTCCACGACAAACTGCCGGTCTGTCGCCAGCCCGTCGCAATGGGCATGCTGCCGCGATAAATAGTGGCGCAGATTCTGCCAGATGGCTTCTTCAGCCATTTTTTTGTCCATGTCCGCAGGCCAGGCAGTTCCTTGTTCGAGGAAACCGCGGCGGAATCGACCGATGTGCTGGCTGGTGCCGAGATCGCGAAACAGCGACTCCCCTTTCCAGAAGGGGGCGCGCGGTTTTTGCGCTTCAATGGGCGCCACGGTGATCTGATTCCTGTCGATGGCCAGAATGCGCCACTCGTTGTTGCCGAGGAAGAAATGATCGCCGACGCGTGACTCAAAGACGAATTCTTCCTCCACTTCGCCCAACCGGGTCTTGCTGTCCTGAAGATAGACGCCGTAATAAGCCCGATCCGGGATGGTGCCCATATTCATAACCGCCAGCATGCGGCTGCCATGGCGGGCAATGAGCTGGTCATTGACCCGGTCCCAGGTCAAGCGCGGCGCCAGCGCCTTGAGATCACGCTGCGCATAAGACCCGCTCAACATCTCCACGACCTGATTGAAAACATCTTCCGGGAGCAGACGGTAACAATAACTGCCGCGCAGGCGCAGATAAAGTTGTTGGCGGTCCTGGGGCTGCATCGCCACCTCAGCGACGATCTGCTGCGCCAATACATCCAGGCAATTCTCGGGAATGCGCGTTTCCTCGATCTCGCCCGCATGCATGGCCAGCGTCGTGGCCACACAGTCGTCCAGGTCGGCTGAATAGAGCGGGATAATGCGTCCCTTGCTGGTTGCGCTCAGCAGGTGGCCGCTGCGGCCGACGCGCTGTAGTGCGCTCGCCACGGAGCGCGGCGCCTCCAGCTGCACCACCAGATCGATGCTGCCGATATCGATGCCCAGTTCGAGGGACGCGGTCGCGACCACGGCCGGGATGTCCCCGGACTTGAGGCGGTTTTCAATGTCGAAGCGGGTCTCTTTCGACAGACTGCCGTGATGCGCCAAGGCGATGATCGCATCCGGTGTGTTGACCTGGCGGCTGTGCATTTCGTTCAGCTGCCGCGCGATCTTTTCCGTCTGCGCCCGCATGTTGGCAAAAATCAGCGTGGTGCGATGACTGCGAATCAATTCGTAGAGTTTCTGGTACACCGCGGGCCAGACCGAGGCTTCCGGCAGCTCGCTGTAATCCGCAACCGGGGCGATGACGCGCACATCCAGATCCTTGCGCTGCCCGCAATCGACAATGGTGACCGGCCGGGGGTGCCAGTTGCCATCATCTGCCCTGGTTTGCCCGGCCAGAAAAGCAGCGATGCGTTCCAGGGGCTTCTGGGTCGCCGACAAGCCGATGCGCACCGGGGATTTGTGACACAGCACTTCGAGCCGTTCCAGCGAGAGGGAGAGGTGAACACCGCGCTTGTTCGCGCTGATGTTGTGGATTTCATCAATGATGACGTAACGCAAGTTGCGAAAGAGTTCGCGGCCTTTGACGGAGGTGAGCAGCAAGAAAAGGGATTCCGGTGTGGTGATGAGGATATGAGGCGGCTTACGCAGCATGGCCGCGCGCTCCGAGGCCGGCGTGTCGCCGGTGCGCACCTGAACGCGAACAAGCGGCGCCGGCGTGCCCGCGGCTTCCGCCTCAGCGTGGATACCGGCGAGCGGCTCTTTCAGGTTGCGATGTATATCATTATTGAGCGCTTTGAGGGGAGAAATATAGAGCGTGTGAATCCCGTGGAGATTGCGTTCGAACTCTTTGGCATCGCGGTCCATGCCCAAGCGCAGCAGTTCATCGATGCACCAGAGAAAAGCGGCCAGCGTTTTTCCGGAACCTGTGGGGGCCAGGATGAGGGTGTTTTGCCCGTCCGCGATGGCCGGCCAGCCCTGAAGCTGCGGCGGACTCGCTGTGGCAAAACGCTTTTCAAACCAGTTTGAAACCAGGGGATGGAACAGATCGATGCTCATCAATACTCCTAGACTTCATCTGGGATTTACTCGTTCCCGAGCCGGAGATTGGGAACCAGAAAAGACAAACCTAACTTCATCAATTTATTGGATGCCCCGTTAATCCTGTTATATTTATAAACCACCCGGCACGCTGTGGCCGCCGAGATATTTTGTTGGGATTATTAAGCGATTTTTTATATGAATTCCATCGCAGCCTTAAAGTTGCTATCGATGCTATTTCACCGTTTATCTTTTCCTTGCGCATCTCTGCGTCTTCGCTGGTGAATAATTCAGGTTATTAAAAATAGACAAAAAAAACCAAAAAGCAAATCCCATAAAAAAAGGGCCGCATCCATGGATGCGGCCCTTGATGTGGCAAATTATACTTCTTCGTGAACAAGACCCTTTTCGAGGCGGCGATGTTCCCGCTCCTTGCGGAAACGGTTGGCACGCTGGCCGATGGCTTCCATATAGTAATAGATGATCGGTACAACGATCAACGTCAGAACACTGGCGACAGTCATGCCGCCCATGACCGAGCGCGCCATGGGCGCCCAGGTTTCCCCGCTCTCTCCCAAACCCAGGGCGAGCGGCAGCATGCTGAGGATGGTGGTCAGCGCAGTCATCAGCACCGGCCGCATGCGCACGCGTCCGGCCTCATAGATGGCCGGGAGCAGTTCGATGCCTGAGCGGCGCAGCTGGTTGATTTTATCCACCAGCACGATGCCGTTATTGACCACGATACCCACGAGCATGACAACGCCAACCAGGGCCATCACACTCAGGTCCGTGCCCGTCACCAGGAGTCCAAGAGCCACCCCGATCACCGACAGGGGCACCGTAATAAGAATGGTAAACGGATCCACCAGCGATTCGAACTGCGACGCCATGACCATGTAGGTGAGAAGAATGGCCACCAAAAAGGCGAGACCGAGGTACATGAACGATTCTTGCTGGTCTTCGGCGGCACCGCCGATATCGACGCGATAATCTCTGGGCAGTGCAACTTGCTTGATCGCCTTGTTGACATCCGCGGTCACACTGCGCAAATCGCGGCCGGACACATCCAGATTTAACGTGACGATGCGTTCCTGATCTTCGCGCAATATTTCGCGCGGCGCCTTGGTGTATTCGATGGTGGCCAGCGCCCGCAAAGGAACCTGTGCGCCGGTCGGCGTCATGATCAGGATATTCTCCAGATCCTCTTTGCTGGTGCGCGCCTTTTTATCAAGCTGCAGCCGGATATCATATTCATCGCCGCCATCCCGGAACTGGGTGACCACGGTGCCGAGAATGCTGGTGCTGACGACTTGTCCGATCTGGGCCGTACTGAGGCCCAGGTCCGCTATGCGCTGCCGGTCCAGTTCGATGCGCAATTCCGGTGTGGCTTTACGGATGCTCGAAGTGACCGAAGCGACGCCTTCAATTATTTCGATTTTGGTCTGCAGCTCATTGGCAATGGCTTCGGATTTCTGCAGATCATGACCAAAAATCTTGACCGTGATATCGCTGCCGCTGAAGAGTTGCTCACCGCGATCCGAAAACTTGATATCCGCATCCGGGATCGATTTGATGTCGTCGCGCAGCGCATCCTGGATTTCGAACATGCTGCGATCGCGGTCTTTGAGATCCTTGAGACGAATGGTCACATCGCCTTCTGAAGAGTTGCGCGATGAGAAAAGCGACATAATGCCTTCGCCCTGACCATAGTTGGCGTAGATATTTTCCGCCTCAGGCACCTTTTCGGTGATGATCTGATTCAATTCCGCCATGCTTTTATCCATGGCCTCCAGGCTCGTGCCCGGCGAGCGGTCCACGGACATGACGACAAAACCCTGGTCGGTTCTCGGCATGAAATCACCGCCCGATAGAATCAACGACGCCAGGGAAAGGACAAAAGCCACAAACGTGGTCGCCAGCACCGTCTTTTTGTGGGCCAGGGCCCATCTCAGGGCGCGGCCATAAAACGCATGCAAATCGGTCAGCCACGCAGAGACAAGGCCTTTGCTGCGCATGGCCAAACCGTTGGGATTGAGGTTTTTCTGCAGCCGCAAAATCCGCGAAGCCAGCAGCGGGACGAGCGTCAGCGACACGATCAGGGAGATGGTGAGCGAAAAACAGATGGTGATCACCATGTCGCGGAAAAGCATGCCCGCCATACCCGGCACAAACAGCACTGGCACGAAAACCACCACGGTCGTCAACGTGGAGGCGGTGACCGCCATGGCCACTTCCCCGGCGCCGTTATTGGCCGCATCCACCAGTTTTTCCTTGCCTTCTTCATGATGCCGGAAAATGGACTCCAGCACCACGATCGAGTTGTCGACCAGCATGCCGATGGCCAGCGCCAAACCGGCCATGGAAATGATGTTCAACGTCAATCCCGCCTGATCCATGACCGCAAAGGTTGTGATCATCGATACCGGGATTGAAACGGCCACGATGAGCGCGCTGCGCATGTTCATCAGGAAGAACAGCAGCACGAGAAAAGTCAGGAGAATGGCCTGCCAGGCTGTATTTCCCAGATTCGACATGGACTGGGTGATAAATTTGGAGAGATCCATCATCGTGCCGACCTTGACGCCGGTCGGCAATTCGGCTTCGATGGTGGGCATGCGTTTGGCCACTTCGCGGCAGACCGTCACGGAGTTGGCGTCCGATTGCCGCTGTACCATCACCATCACGGCGGGTTTGCCGTTGTTCAACACGCGCTGCCTCTGTTCGGAAAAACCATCCTCCACCCGCGCCACATCGCTGACGCGAATGATAGCGCCGTTGTAGTTGGCCACATTGGTGTTGGCGATCTGGTCCACGCTGGTGTATTGACCCGCCGTGTTGACGGAAAATTCCAGATTCTCGTTCTCCACCATGCCGGAAGGAATTTGCAGATTCGCCGCCAGCAGGGAACCCTTGATCTGGTCAAGGGAGACGTTATGGGCGCGCATGCGCATGGGATCCGCATAGATTTTGATCTCCCGCTTCATACCGCCCATCGTGGACGCCGACGCGACGCCGGAGATGCGCTCCAGCCGGGGCTCCAGATCATGTTCGGCGATATAACGCAACTCCGCCTGCGTCAGACTGGAGGAGGAGAGCGTCAGATAGAGAATCGGCTGCGACGAAATATCAAAGGCGAATACCATCGGTTCGCTGGCATCCTCCGGCATATAGTCGCGGATGAATTCGAGATTATTACGCACGTCGATTTCAGCCTGATTCATGTCCGTGCCCCAGTTGAACTCCATCATCACCAGGGAGAGTCCCTGCTGCGACGTGGAACTCACCGTCTTGACGTTTTCAACCGAAGCGACGACCTCTTCGAGAGGCCGCGTGACGACCGTCTCCAGGTCATTGGGCCCCACGCCCGTGTACTGGGTGATGATGGCCAGCATCGGGAATTCGAGCTTGGGATAGAGATCGATATTGAGACGCGCCAGCGAAAAAAGGCCAAAGCCAATGGCGATGAGATAGATCATGGCAGCAGTCACGCCATTTTTAATGGAAGCCTGGGTTATCCTCATAGGGCCGCCTCCTCTTTGTTGATGACTTTAACCGTGCTGCCCTCGCGCAGACCAGCCTGTCCCGTTATCACGAGCTGCTCGCCGACTTTAATGCCGCCGCTGACCGCCAGCTGAATGTGATTGACATAGGAAACTTCCAACTTGCGCTGCTGTACCTTGCCATCGGCGACGACGTAAACAAGATAATTCGTTTCAACCTGCTCATCATTACCCATGGTTTGCAGGACATTTTTTTCAATCGTGGCGTGCCGCGGCACGGCAATCACATCATGCAGCTCACCGGTGATCACTTTCACCCGCGCGAACATGCCCGGTTTGAGCCGGCGGTCCGGATTATTCACCAGCACCTCAACCGTAGCCATGCGTGTCATGGGATCCAGAACCGGGCTGATCTTGTGCACCTGACCGGTGAATGTCTCATTCTCGTAACTGCGCACCTGAATTTTGGCCGTCTGTCCGACCTTGAGGCGGCCGAGATCATTTTCGGTGGCATCGAAGGTGATTTTAACCCGCTCCATCTGCACCACGGTCACCAGCGGCAACGCGGGATTGGCCATGTCACCCGCCTCATAGTAGCGCTTGCCGATGATGCCCGAAATCGGCGCGGTCACCGTGGCATCACTCAAGGTGCTTTTGGCCGAGATCAATCCCGCCTGCGCCTGTTCCAGAGCCGCCTTGGCAGCTTCGTACTGTGTCTGCACCAGGTCGAACTGCTGCTTGCTCATGACATTTTCCTTGAAGAGCTTTTGCGCGCGCTCATATTCGACGGCGACATTGGCTTCCTGAGCCCTGGCTGCAGCCAAACCGGCTTCGGCCTGACGCACACCCTGTTCGATGGTGGCCGCAAAAATGCGCGCGATGGGAGCGCCCTGTTTGACATAGCCGCCTTCATCGACATAATACTTTTCGATGCGGTCGGGAATCTTGGAAAATACCTTGACCTCGTATTCCGCTTCGATGTCACCATTGTAGCTCGAATACTGTTCGATATCCCCCAGTGCCACGGTCATCACTTCAACCGGGATCGTCGCATTTTGCTCATCGGCCTTGGAATTTCCGCCAGAGCAACCGAAACCCCATAGGGCCATACTGCTAATCAGAAAAAGAAAAATCCAACGACGTTGCATGATCTATCTCCTTCGCATTTGCTATTATAATACACTTTTCAAGCCGCCGACCGCCTTGCGGATCTGGTAGCGTGCCATTTGATATTCATAAAGGGAAGAAACATAATTCAATCTCGCCTGATTCAGCGCCAGCTGCGAGCTGAGCACATCGAGCTGGGTATTGGCGCCTTCGGCGTACATCAGGTTGGCCAGACGCAGTGCCTCCTGGGCCAGATCCACCGATTCCACAGCAGCGGTGTATTTCTGCCGCGCTTCCTGAAATTTATTGTAACTGACCTCCGCGTCCGCCACGATGCCATCGTATACCTGTTTCTCGGTATCGATCATGATCTTTTGATCCAGTCTGGCTTTCTGGTACTGCTTGCTGTTCTTGAAACTGGTGAACAGCGGAATCTGCAGACTGAGGGCCGAAGTGAATCCCTTGCTGAACTCATTCTGGTTAAATTTTAGATCATTCTTCATGGCCATATAGGAATAATCGGTCTGAAACAGGAGCTTGGGCATAAAGTTGCTGCGCGCCAAAGCCACGCCTTTATTGCTGATTTGCAGCTGTTCCTTCATGACGAGGATTTCCGGCCGCGCCTGCAGCGCCGATTTGAGAAAACTGTCAAGGGGCTGATTGCCGAACTCATCTTCTTCAAAACGCAGGGCGCCCTGCACCTCGATCGCGGTCTGGCGCTCCAGCCCGAGCACGGTGCGCAAACCGGTCCTGGCTGTCTGAAGGTTGTTCCTGGCGCTGATCACCTGCGGTTTGAGATTGGCCACTTCCACCTCGGCGCGCATTTTATCAAAACCGGACGCGGCGCCCACATCATATTTTTTAGCCACCACATCCAGATTGGCCTGGGCCTGGCTCAACGCCTTTTCCTGAACCGCCACCAGTTCCTGCGCCAACAGGCAGGCGTAGAACGCGCTGGCCGTCTGATAGATCAAGGTTTGCCGTTTCGATTCGAGATTCTGTTCCGCGGCGCGCTTGCCGGCGCTGGCCATCTGCACACCGGAGATGCCCGCTCCGCCCAAAAAAAGCGGTTGCGTCAGCGTGGCCCCATAGACCAGCGTGTTTTCAAGTCCGAAAGACATGGTGACATAGTCGGGCATGCCTTTCAATTCAGGGATCATATCCACGAGCGGTCCCAGCATCGGCTTGAGGAAATTTGGAATCGTCTGCTGTTGGATATCCCAGGCGTGCTGCAAATTGGCATAGCCATTGATCTGCGGCAGGAGACCGGACGTCGCTTCCCAGACGCCGGCCCTGGCTTTGGCCACTTCCTTTTCAGCCACCCTGAGTTCAGGATTTTTTTCCAGGGCATATTGAACGCTCTGCTCCACCGTGAGCACCAGCTTATCCTGGGCGTACAGTGAAACCTGACTGGATAGAAAAAGGGATAATACGATTAAAAGGGCTTTTTTGATTTGCATGAGTTCCTCCACGAGGCCCGGTTAATGTAGTTATTTACGCAAACCATTGCATAAGGTATCAACTATTTTTTCAGCCAGCTGATCAGAATCATTCGCTGCTTTTGATTCCATCAGCCGCCAGATATGAAACAGAATGGTGGAGCCGAGCAGATCAGCCGCCATCTTGATATCGATGTCACTGCGAAATTCACCACTCTCCACCCCCCGTTGCAGCAGCTGCTCCAGTTTCATCATCGGTTCATCAGAACGCTGCTTGAAATCATTAATAAACGTCAATTTTTCGATGGACATGTGCACACTGATGAAAAATTTGCTGAACTCGGGGTATTCCCGGCAATCGCGGAACTTTTCCTTGATGATCACCACCAATTCATCATGAACCGAAAGATTCAAGGCGCGGATGCGCGCCACATCGGCCTGGGTGTGCTCGATGCCCGCTTCCAGAAGGGCGCGGTAGATGCCCTCCTTGCTGCCGAAATAGTAATAGATCGTAGGTTTGGAAACACCGGATTGTTCGGAGAGTTCGCGCATGGAAACGCCGTTGAAACCTTTTTCCGCAAAAAGCTGAGCAGCAATTTTAAATATATGTTCTTTGGTATCTGTTTCAGTGCAGGCCATAAGCCCCCATTCCTAGAGCTGATTGAAGATGCAGAACCTTACCTACCGTTCGGTATACATCTAATAATATACTAAACAAAATCAAAAATGTTACATGTTTTTTTGCCTATTTTAAAAAAAGCCATGGCCTCTTTTGTGCCTTGCAATTGCCGGCAAATTTTGGTAAATTCCATCACTATCAAACACGTCAAGATGATGACAAACATGACTCTGATCAACGAAAAACCTTCTGCACAGATGGCACAACCGGATTCCGTTCCGCTGGCGGAACGGGTGCGACCGCATTCCCTTGCGGAATTCATCGGTCAATCCCATTTGCTGGGGCCCGATAAAATCCTGCGCCGCGTCATCGCCAGCGATCAACTGGTTTCGATGATTTTCTGGGGGCCTCCGGGCACCGGCAAGACCACCCTGGCGCGCATCATCGCCGCGGAGACCCGGGCGCCGTTTCATGGCATCAGCGCGGTGACCGCTGGCGTGGCCGATGTGCGCAAAATCATCGCCCAGGCGCAGGAAAACCGTCAATCCGGCGGTCAGCGCCCTATTCTGTTTATCGATGAAATTCATCGTTTCAACAAAGCGCAGCAGGATGCGCTGCTGCACAGCGTCGAGGACGGCACCATCCTCCTCATCGGCGCCACCACGGAGAACCCAAGCTTTGAAGTCATCTCGGCGCTGCTCTCCCGCTGCCGCGTCTTCAAACTCGAATCCTTGAGCGATGAACAGCTCGATCTCATGATCAGCCGCGCCCTGCAGCAGGATGAGTGGCTGAAGCAGCAGCACCTCGATCTGCTGCCGGAATCGCGCATCCTGTTGATCAAGTTGGCCGGCGGCGATGGCCGCAACGCCCTCACAGCTCTGGAGCTGGCCGCCAAAATGGCGCAGCCTGACCCGGAGGGCCGCCGCGTCATCGATCGCGCGCTCATCGAGGAAGCCATGCAGCGCCGCACCCTGCTCTACGACAAACAGGGCGAATATCATTACGATGTCATATCCGCGTTTATCAAAAGCGTCCGCGGTTCCGATCCGGATGCCGCGCTGTATTGGCTGGCGCGCATGCTCGATGCCGGCGAAGATCCCCTGTTCATCGCCCGGCGTCTGATCATCCTCGCCGCAGAAGACATCGGCAACGCCGATCCCCATGGCCTGATGGTTGCCACCTCGGCCTTCTCGGCGGTTCACGCCATCGGCATGCCGGAGGCGCGCATTGTGCTGGCGCAGGCAACGACTTATTTGGCCAGCGCCGCCAAGAGCAATGCCTCCTATCGCGGTATCGAGGCGGCCACCGAGTGCTTGCATCAAGGCCAGCCCGCCGATGTGCCGCTGCACCTGCGCAATGCGCCGACGCGGTTGATGAAAGAACAGGGTTATGCCAGCGGTTACAAATATCCGCACGACAGCGGTGGCTTTGTGGAACAAAACTACTTCCCGCCCGAGTTAAAACCAGTGGTTTTTTATCGCCCGAGTGAAAATGGCATCGAAAAACGCATCAAAGAGCGGCTGCTGCAGCTCTGGCCCAAAAGAAAACGTTGATCGTCTCTGCATACTTGAGGATACCCTTGCGCGCCTTTATCTCATATAGCCTGCTTCTGTTCACTCTGGTCACCATCAGCCTTGCTCAGGAAACGCTTGTCCCCAGCCAAACCGACACGACCATCCAACCCGCGGCTCAAGCAGAGACGGCCTCCGATGTCGACACCATCATTGTCTATCAGGCTAAATTCATCATGAACGATGTGGAATCGCGCAAAAGCTATTTTGTCGGCGATGCCATGGTAAACTATAAGAACATGACCTTAAAAGCGGGCAAGATCACCATCGACTGGGACTCGAGCACGCTCACCGCCGAGGGCCTGCCCGACTCCGCCTGGGTCAAAAACGAAACCGGCACCGACTCCACGCGCCAGCTGGTGATGCGGCACGAGCCGCTGCTCATCGATGGCGACTCACAGATGACCGGCGCCATGATGATCTATAATTACAAGACCGAAAAAGGCCGGGTCGTGCGTGGCCGGACCAAATTCGAAGACGGACATTATCTCGGCAGTCAGATCAAGATGGTGGGCGACAAGACATTCAACGTCACCAACTCCACCTTCACGACCTGCGATCTGGATTCGAATCCGCATTTTTGTTTTCATGCCGCCAAACTGAAAATGATCGTCAATGAACGCGTCATCGCCAAACCCATTGTCATGTATCTGGGTCACATCCCCGTGGCCGCCCTGCCCTTTGCCTTTTTTCCCCTCAAAAAGGGGCGCAGCTCCGGCATCATCATCCCGCGCTATGGCGAGAGCACCAGCGAAGGCCGTTACCTGCGCGGTCTCGGCTACTACTGGGCGGCCAGCGATTATTTCGATGCCCGCGCCACGGTTGATTTTTTTGAAAAATCGGGCTGGCTGTTCGATGCGGGCGCCAACTATGCCATCCGCTATCTGCTCAACGGCAGCATCAACGGATCCTGGACGCGCAAGGATTTTGCCAGCGGCACCCAATCGCGGCGCTGGGACGTCACCTTTCGCCATAACCACGAAATCGATCCCTCATCCCGGTTCAGCGCCAGCGGCACCTTTGTCAGCGATAAAAGCTACTACCGCGATTTCAGCGCCAACCTCGATACGCGCCTGCAGCGGCAGCTGCGCTCCAACGCCACCTACAGCAAATACTGGAGCGAACAAAAGATCAGCCTGAGCGCCAATTTCTCCCAGACGCGGGATCTCAGCGACGATGTCACCCAGACCACCCTGCCGCAGATTTCATTGCGCAAGAGTCAAACTCAGCTCTTCAAGCCAGCCAGGGGCGGCCGTTCGCGCCGGGAGAGTCATTGGTATTCCAATCTCTATTTCTCCTGGGGTTCCAATTACATAAACTCCCAGCGGGAGTATTTGCAAAGAACCGCTCTGGATACCATTAAAAAAATCGATCGTAACCGCCAGCTCAACAACGACCTCTCTTTTTCTTTGAACAGCCCCAAAAAATATTTCAACATTCTCGCCGTCAACCATTCCCTCTCCATTGATCAGGACTGGTACGACAAAACCTTCTCCTATGCCGTGAATCCAGCCAACGGACAAATCGAAAGTCAGGAAAAAAAGGGCCCGGCGGCGCGGCACACTTTCAGCTACAGCGCATCTGCCAACACCAAACTATATGGTGTGTTCTATCCGGGCATCGCGGATATTCAAGCCATCCGCCATGTGGTCACGCCGTCCCTCTCGTTCAGCTACCGGCCCGATTTTTCCGGCAGCAGTTGGGGCTATTTCGTCGATATCAAAGACTCAACCGGCAAAACCTACAAAAAAGACCGCTTCGGCGGCACCACGCCGAGCGGTGGCAGTCAGCTGCTCAACCTCTCGGTGCGCAACCTGTTTCAGATGAAACGCGGCCAGGGTGAAAAAACCAAAAAGATCGATCTCTTCTCCATGGATTTCAATACGGGATATAATTTCGAAGCGGATCAGTACCGGCTATCCGATCTGCGCAGTTCCTGGCAAGCCAATCCGGCGCGCAATTTCAGTCTCAGCGCCGGCACCAGTCACTCGTTTTATGCCTGGGACCCGGAGAAAAAGACACGCGTCAATCGTTATCTCTTTGAGGAGGATGGCTGGAAAAAAGGGGATTTCATGCGCCTGACTTCGCTCAATTTGAGCTTTTCACTGCGGTTGGAGGGCAAAGGGGAATCCAAGGATAAGGGCGCAAGTGGGCAAGACAGCAGCGGCATCGGCTCGGACAGCTTGAGATGGTCGGATGATCTTTCTGTAGAAGAGGAAGCGTTGCTGCGTCAGGGCCGGCGTTTCGCCGATGACCGCCTCATGGGGCATGCCAGCATTCCCTGGCGCGTCAATTTCATGTTCAATTTTTATCTCGACAAGTCCAATCCCGACAAACCCAGCAAACGCTATTACCTCGACATCTCTGGCGCGGAACTCAATCTCACAGAAAAATGGCGGGTCGGGTACAGCTCCCACATCGATATTGAAAAAAGGCAAATCTCCTACCATCGTTTCACTTTCTATCGCGATCTGCACTGCTGGGAGGCGTCGGTGGATTGGGTGCCGTCGGGCATGGGCAAGCGGGTTTTCTTCCGCATTAATGTCAAGTCGCCGAGTTTGCGCGACATCAAACTGGAGCGCTTTGGCGGCGCCGGCAGCGTGCTGGGATATTAAGTCGGCTCTGCCGCGGACTCCTGCATCGGGGTATTCTCCTCGGCCTCATCCTCTCCTTCATAGTCCGATTCATTGATGGTCACCGTGCCGCGCTCAAGATACTGAATCCACTGCGCATTGACCTGAACCGGAAAATAATTGCGTTCCGGAGCATGGTTGGGCATCGATTGCAACTCGCCGATGATGAGGACGGAATTCCCCTTGTGCAGATACTTGTTGCACTGCACCGCCTGCTGCGCCCATACCACCACACTGATATAGCAGGGCGGACGATCCAATCCCTCCACGGCCGCAGGCTCGACTTCAGGCGAAGTCACGATAACAAAATTGGTGACTGGCACGCCGCGTGTGGTATAGCGCAGTGGGGGATCTTGAATCAATTTCCCGGCAATGGCCACACGGTTTACGCCGGGAAAGGCAAAATCCCGCGCCCTGGCAGCCTGCGGCGGCTCGCCGAGATTTTCCGGCCCGATATGGGGTATTTCATCGTTTTGCATGATTTTCTTCCTTGATGATGCGCTTCAAATAATCCTTATAAATCTGCAGACATCCAAATGCGGATGGACTGATCCTTTCACCTTGTTCTGCGAGGAACAGGGCAATTGCATTTTCCTCACAGGAAAGCGTAAATAACCGGTCGTACTCCGCCCTGTCTTTGGCTGTTTGCGAGCCGGACAGCAGCCGTGCGCTATCAGAAAAACAACTCACCGCAAAAACCAGCTCCGGCTTGAGCGCCGCGCACGTCTGCAACAGGCCAATGCAGTAAAACTCATACTCTGTCCGGAAAAGACGTGCTTCTTCCTGCAGCTCCTGAGCGATGGCTGCGAACAAATCGGGGCGCTGACCGTCATGCGATATGTCGATGTGGCCGCCAAAAACATCGAAAGCGCCGGGAAATTCGCCCACACTTTGGCTGCGTTTCATTAAAACCAGTTGGCCATCCGCACAAGCCACCACAGCACTGATGCCCAGTGCGTGCGACAGCAATTCCTCACCCCATCGTGCCCTTATTTCTGCGACATGCCGGTTCGAATAGAGCAGGGTTTTGTAATCCGACGGCTGCAGCCACAGGATTAACTGCTGTTCATCTCCCCGCCAACGCTGCAACCGCGCCAGGGCCCCATTGAAATACCCTTCCAGTGCCCGGCTGCTCCATTCCATATCGATCGCCGCGGCGAGTTCTGGCGGAAGAAGAAACGGCTGCGGGGACCACTCCACGGCCACCTGCGCTTGCTGCAGGTTTCCGCTCCAGAGAATTCGGCAGGGAGGCGTTTTCATGCGCAGTACCAGATCTCCAGGCTTAAACATTTTTATGAGAACAACGCAGCCATGCCGTAGCAGGGCTTAATCTTTGATCCGCTGTCAACGGTGGACGTAATCCCTATTCAATGCACCCACGCGGTGCGGGCATATAATCGCTGCGGGCAAGTTAGTACAGAATCCGGGTTAATCTCTGATCCGCTGTAACAGCATTAAAATAAAGATATTCCTATAATTATTCAAGGATATTATTTTCATTAATCTTGGGACTGTCCAATAAATACGGAAAACGGCTTGAAAAACATCCGTTTTCCAGCCCGGGCCGACTAGAGTGCCAAAAGGCAGCGCGAACTAGTTGCCAATAAAATAAGATAGCATTCCGGCCGGGAGACTGACTGCAAACGAGCGACCCCAAATGCATGGGTCATGCCAAACGCCCACCAATAAAAAAGCCCCCGCAAAGGGGGGCTTTTTTGAACCATTGCAAGACTAATAGTTGACCTGGACGCCGAAGTTGAAATTGCGCGGCAAGCCCATCCATACCTCTGCATCGTCGGCAGCGTGGGTTTTGTCGCCGAACGCGCTGTAGGAACTGTTATCCACAGCGTCCTGGATGTAGACTTCATCGAGCAAATTAAAGACGTGAGCAAACAGCTGGAATTTCGCCTTGCCAACGGAAACGGGCAGCGTATAGGCAGCGTGCAAATCGACAACCGTATAGTCCGGTGCTTTCCAGCTTTGGGCACGATCTGTGGATTTGGTGCGGCCAAACGGGTCCCAGGAAGCGTAATGATCGCGGTAATGGCGAGCGATCACTTCGAGGCGGGCCCCGTCAATCGGGAAAACCGTGGTCGCCAGCACCAGCTGAGTTTGCGGCTGATCGCCAACCTTGAGATCCTTGACGTAGAAATTATAGTCAACGGTTTTTTCCACGGCTCCGGAGTAATCTTTATAGTATCCGGAAACGTCATTGGTGTTTTTCCAGCTGCCGAGGCCCATCGCAGCATCAAAGCGAAGCAAACGAACGGGCTGATAAGCCAACTCGAGCTCAACACCCTGGTGCACCTGATCCATGCCGGAAATGAAGATGATGCTTTCATCGCCGGTCTCATCGATGATGCCGTAGGTTTTGGCGCGGTCGTTCCAGTTGGTGTGATAGATGTTGAGTTTGGCCGCCAGTTTGTTGTCGAGGAGATGAATGTTGGTCCCTACCTCAAAAGAGAGGAAGGTCTCATTCTTGGGATTTTTAGCCAAAGAAGAAGTGACATCGCTGATGACGTTATCCAGAATCGGGACTTTGGAAACATGACCAACATTGGCGTATACATTCATGTTATCAGTGGCGCGGTAGCTGGCACCGCCTTTAACCTGAACGCCGCCGATCCAATCGCTCTCGAGGGTCAACTCATTGCCGTCGTCCCCTTTTTTGAAGTGGTTGGTATGGTTGTATTTCACCATGGAGTAGCCCGCCATACCGTAAGCGGTGATCTTGTCTTTGGAGTATTCAGTCTGGCCAAAGAAACCCATCCAGTTGATGTCGTTTGTGAAATCATAATCGACTTTATCGCCGAGTTTGCGCTTGGTTTGTTCGGCGCTCCAGAAATCGCTTCTCGGGCTCACTTTGTCGGCCTTGAGATCGACATAGTATTCGCCGCCGAGCAGGTCGCGTACTTCGCGGAAATGGTCGACCGAGGCCGTACGCCAATCCACGCCAATCGCGCTTTTTACATTCTTGCTGAACTCGTAATTGAACTTGGAAATGGCGCCCACCGTCCACTGATTATTAGTGCTGTTGCGCAGAATGCCTTTGGCGCCCGTGGTGCTGGCCTGATTGGCGGCGATGGTTGCGTTCCAATCGCGCGGATTGGGAAACTGCGTCTTGTCGCTGGTGACAGATCCATAGGTCCCGGATCCTCCGCCGGTGCCGCCGGAATAGTACACCACCGAATAGAGCGCCGCTTTGTCGCTGAGTTGCGAGAACCAGTTGAGATTGACAATGGGCTTGTGGTAATAATTTTCGCGTTCATTGATAAAGTCTGTGCCGTGACGTTCGTGCTCTTTGCCATTATAGAACTGTTTGGCTGTATAGGACGGATCCACCTTGTTCCAGTTCTGGTTGTAGTTACGGCCGGATGCGGATTCGACGTATTTCTCCGCCGCAGCTGGATCATAGCCATCGAGGCCGAGTGCAAACGCTTTGTCATACACGCCGATGTTCTGCTTGTTGGTGGCTTGACCATGTTTTTGCGGGGCACCCAACGCGTAGAGCTCGAGGCGGTTTTTGGCATTAAGGTTATACGCTGCGCCCAGATAATACGCCCATGCATCAGTATAGGTTTTGTCGACGATACCGTCACCCGTCTTGCGCACCACAGTGCCATTGACGGAGAATTTTTCATTGATAAGCCCGCTGGAGGCGCTGACGGTGGTCTTCAAAAAGCCCTCACTGCCAATTTCCTGACGCGCCAGGATGCCGGCGGATTGCGAGGTGGGATCGGTGATGATGTTCATGGTGCCGCCGATGGAAGGCGTGGCCAAATTGACGGCGCTGAGACCGCGCTGCATCTGGATGGAAGAGGTGGCATCGGAGACGCCATCCCAGTTGGACCAGTACACCCAGCCGTTCTCCATATCGTTCACCGGCACACCATTGATCATGATGGCGACGTTGCGCTGATCAAAACCGCGGACATTGACGCGGGCGTCTCCCGCCCCGCCTCCGCCTGTGGTGGCATACACACTTGGCGTGGTCGTCAGCACCAGCGGAATATCACGAGAGCCCAACCTGGCGGTCATCTCCTGCTTCTGCACATTGGTGAACGCCACCGGTGTTTCGCGTTCCTTAGCACGATCGGCGAAGATACTGATACCCTTTGTCATGATCATGGTCGGCGTCAGTGAAAAATTCGCAGTGACAGTTTTATTGGCTGTCACGGCCAAAGTTTTTTCAACCGACTCGTAACCCACAAAGGTAACTTTTACCTGTTGATCCCCGGCACTCACGCCCGTTATGGTAAAGTTGCCATCCATATTGCTGACAGCGCCCAGGCTGGTGCCAGCAACCTGCACGTTCGCACCGATCAATGCCTGCTTGGTAGCGCCATCAAAAACGCGACCGACGATCTTCCCGGTCTGGGCGTAAAGCCCGTTGGCGAGCACAAAAACCAGGACAAGTGTGAGCACAATTCGAATCGAATACTTCATAAACGGTTTCCTCCTTGTTACTAATTTTTTTACTTAAAAATTGCTACCCAAACCACACACCCCAGATGCCTTTTTACTCACTTGCGTACATCACCTGTTTGCGTCTTTCTCCTCCTTTTCACATGATGATGATGTTAGGGCTTCTTCTCGTCATCCGGCAGATCGGAGTCCGAGACGGAATATTGAAACCTGCGAATGCGCCGGGCGCCCTGTTCGACCACATAGACCACATTGTCGCTGACCAAGAGTCCGCGGCCTTCAATAAAGTTCGTTATTGCCAGGCCCTTATTGCCCAAAGGCATAAGCGCGCCCGCGGCCACGCCTGCGTTGGCAAATTTGTAGACCGACCCCGCGCCCGCATCCATGACAAATATATTTCCCGCATCGTCCAGCGCCACGTCCATGGGGGCATTGAAACGATCCAGATCCATGATGGCGTGTTGATAGAGCACATAGCGCGGCGCAAAGGTCTCCGCAAGCAGCTTTTGCACCTTGAAATTGCCGCCCAGTTGTGTAAAGTAGAGGTTCTCATCGCTGTCGGCCGTGATCGCCCAGGGATTGTCCACTGTGCCGGACCCGGATCCGTACGCGGCAACTACTTTTTCGAAAATGGCTGTGTAGTGAAACAATAGCTGTCTTCCCCGGCCTTTGAGCGCCAAATCAGGTATCAGGCGCAATTGATAGATCCGGTCATAATTGCTCTCGGTGATATAGAAAAATTCCGAACCATACTTGCCGGAGGCCACGCCATTAAACCGGGCATCGTTTTCAGCAGCCTGGTAGAGCGGATAGGCCTCGCGAGCGGCTTGGACCGCCGCATCGTCTTTTTTGAAGAGATAGTACCGCAGCGAAAGAGAGGAACCTGAACTCAGCCGGTCCCGGTATTCTGCAAAAGTGAGGTGCAGCGTATCATTCCCGGCGCGGTCCCAATAGACCCCCTTGGCCGCGATCGAGTCGATTTCGGAGAGATTGAGGTACTGGTTCCAGGCATATATGGTGGGGCTGCCGTTGACGATCAATAAATTGAGCTTGCTGTCCATATCCAGACCGCTTGGTACCGGCACACCATTAATTTGATCCAGCCCATGACCGGTCAAGCGGGTGCCAGCCTTTGAAAAGGCGTGAATACGACCTCCCTCCTGGTCAGCCAGATAGAGGATGCCATCGGGTCCCATGGTCAGGTCACTCGGCGCATCCAGATTCACACCCAGATAATCGGAATCCCAAACGGGATTCAATTCCACGTAACTGGTGTCATTGGCGCCAAAGGATGAATTGGCCGCGCGTGGACTGGGCAGAGGCATCTTGTCCATCTCGCAGGCCAGCAGGAGCGACAGAGCGCCCAGTATTATGGTCAAATTGGTTTTCTTCATTTAAAACTCAAATCCAAAGGTAAACTGTTGTGTCATGGTCAAATGGGTATAATCCGCATAGGCATAATCAATTTTCATCCGTACGCCTTTGAGCAGAAAACAGGCGCCGCCGCCAAAGGTCCACTGGTTTTCATCCATACTGGCGCGATAGCCTCCCCGGAGAAAGAAGAGGCGGCGATAGCGATACTCTCCACCCATGACGAAATTTTCCTGATCATCCATGGGGTGATTCATCTGCACCGAGGCGGTCAGCAGATGCGATTTCTTTTCATAGACATCCATGGCCGCGCCCAACGTAAAGAGCGTCGGCGGCGAGAAAGACTGGAAATTGGTCGTGGTGGTGCCGCTGGTTTTCCGGCGTTCGTATGTGCCTTCGGGGCGCAGGTCGTTGCCAAAATTGCGCATGGCCGCGGCGATGCGCAGGCTCCTGTAACCAGTCCAGTAATAGGTTCCCAAATCCAGCATCACGCCGTCCATGGCCAAATCCGCCAGCTCCTCGCGCACATACTTGACCGTCACGCCGAAGGAAAACCGGTCCGTCATTTTGAGCGACCCGGTGATGCCGGCGACCAGATCGCTGTAGGAGAAATACTCGCCATTGCCATAGGGATGGTACTCGGTCGTCACCGGCATATCGTCAAAATGGAGATAGCCGGCAAAAGCGCCCACCCCGAGATTGGGCGTGATCTGATGGACATAGCCGAGATATTCATAATCCACATCCACCAGCCAATCCAGATGCGAGACGGCCAGTTCATTCTTGCCGGATTGCACCAGGCCGGCCGGATTCCAGTACATGGCTGAGGCGTCATTGGCCATGGCCACATAGGCGCCGCCCATGGCATTGGCGCGGGCGCCGATGCCGATTTTCAGAAAGGTGACCGCCGCGGTCCCCGCGCGCTGTTCACCCAGCCTGGGCAGCAGCCCCTGGGCGTTCACCTGCAGTGCGAAAAACGCGGCTATCAGCAAAATGTATTTTTTGGACACACCTGCACTCTTGTTAAAATAGGTATTGGCTCGTTTCATCAGAATCTCATCTCCAGCCCGGTCATGACCCGCCTCGGCCAATCGTAGCGCGCCGGATTATCCGCGGGCAGATCCATGGGTTCATCGTGCCAGGTGACCGGAATGAGATCACCCGGTTCAAAGGGCCGGCCGGTCACCGGATTGATGATACGCGGCACTTTCGTGTTCAAAAGATTTTCCGCTTCGATAAACAGCGAAAAACGCATCCGGGCGATTTCAAAATCCTTGTACCATTTGAGATCGACGCGCATCCAGGGATCCGAAAGACTGCCGTTTTCGTCCTTCTCATAGATGTTATTGGCCACATCAATGATCCGCTGATATCGCTTTCCGGATTCATACTCCCAGCGCAACGTCAGACCCCAGTTCTCAGGCAAACGCATGCCCAGCAAGCGGATATTGGCGTCCTGCGGCATGTCAAAATAGATGTCCGAAGACAAGCGATACGGCCGGTCCCAGCTGAGGCGGCTCTCGCGCAACGGCTTCTCACTCACCTTGCCGGCTACCACCAGCAGATTCGTGTTGGGGGTTGAACTCTTGCCCGTGGCCAGCGCATAGGTGAAATCGATATTGCCGCTCAAAAATTTGGAGTAGCGGCGCCGGAAACGCATCTCGATGCCGCGGGAGCGCGCGTAATCCATGTTCACATACATCAAAAAGCTGATGTTGCCGTACCTCGGACTGTATTTGCGAATGGACGCCGCGGTCGGATAGTCGAACATGTCCTTGTAATAGGCCTTGATCTCCAGTGTCTGGTTGGCATTGAAACGATGCTTCAGGCCGATCTCATAAGCCACCGTCGTGGTGGGTTTGAGATTGGGATTGCCAAAGAGCTGATAGGTGGCTTCCGAGGTCGAGCGCAACTTGGCATACACATACTGGCCCTTGGGTTGCTGCGAGAAATGGCCGTAATGAAGATAGAGCACATCGTTGTCCGTAACCGGATGGCTGATGCCCAGGCGCGGACTGAGGTGCCCTTTGCCGCGCATGCCGAATACCTCAAAGGTCTCGTTGCGATATTTCTCGCGCGCGGCATCGGTGATCGTGACCGTATTGGAATCATTGATGGCGTCATCGACGAACTTGCCCGGAAACCAGTAATCATAGCGCAGCCCGAGATTGACGATCATGCCGTCATAGGTCACCCGGTCCTGAATGTAAAAGGCGCCATCATTGGGATAAACGCGAAAATAGTCGTGATTGCGGCCCAGGCCGGTTTCGCCATACCAGGGGGCGTTGATGTCCACCACTTGCATGTCGGTATAACGCGCTTCAAAGCCGGTCTTGATGGAGTGCTTGTCATTGGGCTGGGTGGTGAGATCGCCCTTTAAGGTATAATTGTCGCTGAAATAATCGTACCAGCCCTCGGCATCGCCGGTATCCCAAAAGCCATCGCCGAACCGGGTCTGGACATTGCCCTGGGTATCCGGGACGTAATAGATGGGCTCGAGATCGAGCTGCTGCTGGTAGTCGCTCCAGTTCTTATTCTGTACCGCCGAGTGGATGCTGGTGAAAAAGCGGGAAAAACTCAACCGGTAAAAGGTGCGGTTGTTGATCGTATGCACCCATTGGGCGTTGGTGAGCGTGGTTTCCTTGGTGAGGGTATTGTAATGATCCAGCATCCTGGCGTATTCGTACGGAAATCCGCGCGCATCCATGATGACCGGGGTGAAATAGCCCTGGTTGATGTTGAGAGACTGGTCATGGGAAAGCGTCAGCTTTTTCCCGGGCTTGATGGTCCAGGACAATTTGGCCATGAGGTGCCAGTCATTCTCTTCTCGCGGTGCAAATTTCTCATAGGCGCTTTTGGAGGGATACAATTTGCTCGCTTTTGGCAGGTAGGTGTCCGTGATATGACCATAGCCGCTGAGAAAGAAATTGACCTTGCCGGGCAGCAGATAGGTCGACAGAGGTTCCGGTCCCCCGATGGTGAACTGGGCGATATCGCTGTTGAACCCCTTGACCATCTTCCTGAGCAGGTTGTCCGATTTAATGCTCAAGCCCCCGGTATACTCATCATCGCCTTCTTTGGTTTCAATATCGACGACGCCGGACATGGCCTGGCCATACTCGGCGTCGAATCCGCCGGTGATGACTTTGAGATCCTTGATGGCGGAAGCGTTGACGTAGAGCGTATTGGAATACCCCGACAGGGGATCCTTGACGGATTGTCCATCGATGATGTAGAGGCTCTCATCAGCGCGGCCGCCGCGGATATGGATTTTGTTGTCCTGCACCACCACGCCCAGCTGTTCGCCAACCAGGTCGTTGACGTTCTCGACCACTTTTTGCTTGATCTCTTCGGAGGAGAGGCGCTGCTGTGAAGCGGTGATGTCGGTTTCAAAGAGCGGCTTTTCGCCGATCACCTCGACGGTTTGTCCCAGCGCCAGCACCGTGGACTCAAGATTGAAATGGACCTGCACCGTCTTCTGGGCTTCGACGCGGATGCCGGTGCGGAGCTGCACCGTATAACCGATCATGGAGGCCTTGAGATCATAGTCTCCGGGCGCAAGCCCGGCGATCTCGTAGGAACCATCCATTTTGGTCACGGCCCCTTTATAGGTGCCGGGCACAATGATATTGGCCCCCGGCAAAGGCTCGCCGGTTTTTTTATCCGTGACCCGGCCGCTGATCACCGTGGATTGTCCCGCGGCGAGCGTGCACAGGCTGAGGAGGGCCGTAAAAAACAGGTATCTCTTTTTCATGGATTAGGAACCAAATTCTTCAAATAAAAGGTAACGGAACACTTCAGTCATATTCTTCCTGCCATCGCAATAATGCAACGGCAGCGAAAAATAGATACATTCGCCTGTACCAATACGATAGCGTATACCCACCGGAGGAGAGCCCGCATACGGGACAGTAACCGTTGCCGTGGAATCTTCCTGCATGCGGTAAACCACATCGGCATCGGGCCCGGGGATCAGGGCGGAGACGCGATTGCCCACGAGCTTGCCGAGGCTGAGCATCAGGGCGTCGTCCTGGCCGGTGCCGAAACTGGCCGGGACATCGATGCCGGCCAGCAGGCGACCGCCGGGATTGAGGCGGTATACCGAATCGATGTTGGTGAACGTCCACGTGGTGTCCGGCCGTTCCTCATTGCCGTTGCTGATAAAGATCTTGCCGCCGTTCTTCATAAAGCGCGTGATGCTGAGACCCGCGTCGCTCAAATTGGGGCGGCCGAGATGCGCAAACCAGATGACTTTTTTGAAATAGGAAAAATTGGCTTCGATATCGACGGGTGAGTAGGGCAGCGCATTTTCAGAATTGATCAAGGGCGTTCTATCCGAGCCAATTTCCCAAACTGAATAACCATTTGTTCCGACCAGCTGATCGAGAATGCCGGTGTAAAAAGCTTGCACCTGATAGAGCGTTTGATCCTGGGCAAAATCATTGACGAGAAGGATTTCGCCTGCCACCGGTTTTACCACCCAGTGCAAGGGTGACTGCGAATCAGACGGGTCCGGAAAAGAGATGACCGGACTCGTGGCGCCGGACACGTCTTGCGCTCTGACGAAGAACCGGTGTTCACCGGGGACAATGCCGCGCAGCGTCACCTGATCGGCATCGCCGGGCAGTTGCGTCCATGCCGTTGTGTCATCCAGGGCATAATAGATGCCGGTGATGGTCTCGCGGCCGTCATCATCGTGGCTGTCCCAGACAAAGGTCCGCGTCGGGAAGGTATGGGCTGTGACATTCTGATTTCCCACAACCCGTGGATTGGAATTGAGACGAAAAGAGATGGTGGGTGGTGTGTTGTAAACCGGAAATCGCAGTTCAGCAGGGGTCGGGTCCTGCAGTCCCTGGTTATCCACCGCCCAGACCTTGAAAGAAAATTCGTCGTATTGGCTGCGGATGGGCACGTAGAAAGTGTCAAACTCGGCGGTTGTAAAAACCGGCTCTGCCTGATAGTCCCACTGGTAATAATAGCCGGCGACGGCGCCGTCCGGATCATCGCCCCACCAACGCACGATCTGACGGCTGGGCGTGGTATCCAGCCCCACGGTGTAAATCTTGACCACGATCTGGCCATTTCCCAGGGTATCGTTGACAGTGCGCTGGGATTGGTTGACGTGCAGGAAAAGATGGGTTTCGGGCGGCAGATTGCCGACCGGCTTTGACGTCCGATCGTCGCCGAAAGGATCCTTCAGTCCGCAGCTGACGGCCAAAATCAGCAGCAGTAAGATGCAAATGTTTTTGATTTTGTGTTTCATCATTTAATGATCAATTCCAAGTTATAACTCCGTCCCTCGGCCCTCCGTGGGACGCCAATCCGGCCGCTTCTGGGGCCAGGCAGATGTTTTTCGTTCCCAAACTGAAACTTGAACAAAAACTCGTCTGCGCATTCTTTACGGGCCTGCGGAATATTTTTTCCCGGCGCCTCAGCGCCTCTGCGGGAGAACTTGCTAACTCCGTCCCACGAACTTTCATAAGACGGGCATCCGGCCGCGCCTGCGGTATTACCGGGGCCGCTGGAAACAACGGCCCCGGAGTTCCATAAAGCGGGCGTGGCGTGAGATCTAGCTTATTTCACCAGCGTCATCTTGCGCGCTGCCATGTAATCGCCCGCTTTGAGGCGATAGATATAGACGCCGGTCGGCACCGGTTGACCGCTGTTATCCCGGCCATCCCAATTGACCACATGGTCCCCGGCATCCATCCGCGCGTCCAGCAGATGGCGGATGATCTGGCCGCGGATGTTGTAAATGATCAACTTGACATCCTGGACTGCAGGCAATTGAAAATAGAGCCGCGTCTCCGGATTGAAGGGATTGGGATAATTCTGATCCAGCGCATAGCGCAGCGGCGGCGCCACCACCGCATTTTCCACGCCCGTCGTCGTGCCAACATCGTCCAGATCGCGAACTTCGATCTTGTGCGAGCCGAAGCTGTAGAGAAAAACACCCTGGACGACATCGATCTGATCGCCAATCCGCAACGTATCCCCGCCGACGATCAAAAACTTGAGCAGGCGATTGAGATAAAAGAGATTGTTTTTGTCCTGATCACGGCCGACAAAGCCATCGCCGTCGAGCAGGCACGGTCCGCTGCCGTCATCAATGGTGACGTCGTATTGATTGATGGCGGTGAGGGTTGCGTTTTTGACCTGCACCAAAACACCCTCATATTTTTCCGAAGCTGTGCTGCGGCTGGTCAAATCGACTGTTTTGACCAATTCCACCGCGGGCAAGGCTTGTACACGGGCGAGAATCTGCACGCTGTCGGCTTTTATCTGCGTGTTGCCTTCCCATT
The DNA here is from genome assembly GCA_963169875.1 of Candidatus Zhuqueibacterota bacterium. Classification (GTDB taxonomy): domain Bacteria; phylum Zhuqueibacterota; class Zhuqueibacteria; order Residuimicrobiales; family Residuimicrobiaceae; genus UBA2214. The sequence continues at coordinate 18,870 of CAUJEL010000139.1, read as the reverse complement.
TGCTGAGGTAATCGGCGTTGTGATCTTCCACCGTCCCGAAAACGCGCACGTGATCGCCGCGATGGAGATTATTGGGAACCTTGCCGAGGAAATAGAGACCATTCCAGGCGCCTTGCGCATCCTGCATCGCGTAGGCCCCGAATTTGGCAAAAAACAGGCTGTCCACTGTCACGATGCCTTCAACAACCACTTTTTCGTCCTGGAACGGGCTGTCTCCGGAAGGCCAAATGGTATATTGAATCTGCGCGATGCCGGGTTGCCCCTCCAACACCACAAAAGCGTAGTTGGCGTTGACGCGGTCGGGCGGATCATAGGCTCTCACGGCGTTGTTGTCTTCCGCTTCGACATAATAGCTGATATAGCTGCCCAGTGGCTGCGCCGGAATTTCCGCCGTGAAAGCGCCGGCATTCAGGGTCATGGGTAATTCCATGTACGCGCCATCATCCACTTTGTAGAACAGTTTGGCCCATGCCACATTAGCCACCGGATCGAGCACGGTCGTCACCGTCACCGCCTGGGCTGGCGGCGGGGCCACGGCGCTGCGGGTGGTGGATTTAATGGTCAGCGGTGCAGCGCCCCATACGATGTCTTCCGTGTAGAGCGGATTGATATTGTAGGCGCTGGAATCCGCATAGCTGCCATAATGATGATAGATCCATCCGGTGATCGATTCGGCGACTGCGCCCACGGGCGGGGTCGGATAATCGCTCAGACTGTCCGAATCATAATAGATGCGGCAGGCGCCGGAACCGTCATTGACCTCGAACAGATAATACTGGATATTGTTGCGCGTCACCCGGGCGTTACCGATTTCGACAAACACATTACCCCACTGCTCGGCGGTGGTGGGCCAACGCAGCGCGCTGGTGGCCACAGAGTCCACTTTGGGCAGGGGTTTGCCGGCATCAAGAATATTGATGGGACTGGTGATGAAAAACTCGGTCATGTTTGAGGGTCCGGTTGTATATTCATCAATATATCCCGTCATCTCAATTTCATCACCTTCATAAAGCGTGGGATAGGCCGTGGAATCAGAGTTATAGGAGAGCAGTGCGGACCAGGGGCCGCCATCTGGATCGGCAAAGATGAATTTGATGCCCGCACCGGCATAGCTCAACCCGGTGGGCATGGTGACAATGCCGCGCACGGTCACCGTGTCATCGAGCATATAGCTGAAATCCGCATCGTTTTTGGTCGGGGTCTTGAGCAGATCGCTGTGGCGCACCTGCTGAATGCGCTGGATACGGGTATAAGGGCCCTGTTCAATCACATCGTAAGCCAGCCGCGGCTCGATCTTGGTATCGCCATTGGCAAAATCGAGGATGCCGGTGATGGACTGCACCGCGGTGTAGTTGGCCGGCTTGAAATAGTATTTGGTCTCGTCATCCACGCGGCAGGGGCCGGTGCCGTCATCGATCTGCCATTCGCCGTAGCCGAGGCTGGGGTTGGTGATGGTGCTCGCCCCGACGTGGATCAGACAGCCCTCGTACGCTTCGGCATTGACGCCGCCGGTGGCGATTTCACCGGTGGTCACAGGCATCGGCTGAATCCAGGTGGTCCCGGTGGAATCGACTTTAAAGTCCGTCACAGTGGTGATTTCCGTAACGCCCTTGTACTCCTCCACCTTGCCGGTCAGGGTGACGCGGTCGCCCTCAGCGGCGAAGTGGTTTTTGTCGTACACCTTGATGCCGGACCAGGGCGCATTGGCATCCTGGACGTAATAGTAACTATTTTTGAAAGCATAAATTTCACCCGTGACCACACCGCTGATGGTGACGGTCTGGCCTTTCAAAGGCGAATCGCCCGAAGCATCGGCCGTGTATTGAATGTCCCGAATGGGCGTGATGTCAGCCCATGCGACCGTTGCGGCCATGACAAGCAGAAAAACCAGTAGCATTTTTTTCAAGATGCAACTCCTTTCGTTGTTTATTGATCCATTGTTATAGCAAATGTCGAGTTCACTCTGAAAACCACCCATTTCACCAATTCACCTGTTCTATTCTTAACGCAGGCGCATGGCTGCAAACAAATAAATTTTCCATTATGATCAAACACTCTGCGTGACAATTTTGCTAAAAAAGTTTTCCGGGGTAATAGAATAAACCGCCGAGCTGTTTTTGTAATGATTATCGAACTAATTTGATTCAAATTCCATTTCAGTCATTAAGTTGTCATCGAGGCCATTTTTCCGTTTTTCTTTTCTTTGCGTACCTCTGCATCCTCGGCGGTGAATAATTCAGGTTGACTAATGACAACAATTCTGATTTGATTGGTCCGGACGCCTTGGCAAATGCGTTTTCCGGGACTGAATCATTTAATAATGACAAACTTACCCGTCTGAATTTCCCCGGTCTCTTGATTTTCAACACTGAAAAAATAAAGCCCTGTGGCCACGGCCTGATCATACGCGGAGATGAGATCCCAGGCATGCATGCCGCCCGGCAGCACCGTGCCGGTCGAGCCGATCTTTTGCTGCATCAGTTCCACGTCCTCACCGCGATAACTCGCTGCATGGTGATGAAACTCATCCACCAGGTCACCGGCCAGGGTGAAAATGCGCACATGGGCTTTGGCGGGTAGATTGAAAAACCACAGCATGTGTTCGCGGTCGCCGTCTCCATCCCAGGCGGCCTGCGCGCGGTAGGGATTGGGGAAAACGCCCGCCTGTTTTCCGGATTCTTTGGTTTGCGGCGCGGAACCGATGATGGCATAGGTTTTGTTCTCGAGAACCGAACTCTCCAGACTCGGCAACCGGTTGGCCGGATTGCCTTGATCAAACGCAGTGACCGCGAACCAATATTGACCGGGCCAGCCGGAGAGCAGATTGCTGTTCTTGAAACGATAGTGGTAAGCATGCTCCGCAATCATCGTATCCTTGCGCACCAGTTCAAAACCGGTGTCATACCCGAGGTTATCGATGGCATCAAATTCCGCCAGCAGGGTGGCGTCGCTGCCCCCGGCCGTCTTGGGGGAGCTGTAGACCCGGTATCCCTCGAAATCTTTTTCCCGGGTGATGGGATCTTCATACGCTTCCGGAAGATCATCCCACCATAAGGTGACCTCGCCATCTCCCGGGACCACCAGGAGATTGGGAGAGGGCGGCGGACTCGGCAGAATGAAACGGTCGATGACGCCGTTGCCCGCCGTGATGCCCTTGAGGAGGTTGGAATAAACATCCTCTTCGATATCGAGGACGCCGTCCCTGTCGCCAAACACCGCTTCGCCGGCGTCCCAGCGGCCATTGCCATTGAGATCCAGCGCCGCCTGATAAGTATCCTCACCCGGATCGAGCAGGCCATTGCCGTTCACATCCTCATTGGGATCGAGCTTGCCATCGCCGTCCACATCTTCGCCGTTGTAAGCGATTTTCGCCCACTCGGAATTGAGCCGCACATTGGCACGGCGCTCCGGATTGTCCAGTACATCCTGGGTGGCCCACAGACCGCAGACAATGGCAAACGTGATCTGGGTTGACTGGCCAGCTTCCAGGGTGGCAAGCGGCCCGGCGCCCAGAAAGACCATCCAGCTCCCCAGATTCACGGGATCACTGGGGATGCCGCCGTCATTAACCGTATTGAAATATTGTCCCGTATGACGGCCCGCGAGCACATTGTATCGGCCTTCATCATCCATGGGCATGACATAGTCGGGATAATCAAGACTGCTGGAGGTATTCCAGCGCCATTGATCGTAAGCGACCTGTACGCGGTCCCGCTGCGCCGAGGCGCCGAGATAGCGCAAGCCGAAATAGCTCTGTGCAAACCCGTCATCGCCGTCCACGTCGAATTGATAGGCCATATCATAGGGCTCATCAAAGCCGGTGAGATTGTCGTACCAGGACCAGCCGCCGCCCGGTTCGTAAATGTTGGTGTAATTCATGTTGCCTACCGCGGCATCGCACCAGATGCCGGCATAGACATCCTCTATGGGATAGGCCGAAACATTGGTGATGGTATAATTGAGAATGACAAAGGCGTCGGTGTAGGGATAATTCCAGGCGTAGGATTCAAGATGCACATTCAAACCCAGGGGGGTATGATTGGGTATTTCAAAATCGGTGCCCGGCACACGGAGATTGACGTCGGTAAAATCGCATATAAAATCTTGATGGGAAATGGCGTCGGGAGAAAAATAGGGGGAGGTGACAATGGTCGATCTGATCTTGACGGTATCGCCGGCTGAGGCGCTGTTGGTGAACTCGAATCCCTCCTCACCGGCCTCGAACACGCCATCGACAATAGCGGTGGAAACATGAATCATGCCATCGTAGCCGCTGCGGCCGCCCACCCATAAACCGCCAAAAGACATATGTTCGATTTGATCGCGGAGATTATCGGCCTGAAGCTTGTACATGCAGGAAGGCTGATCCGGATTGTTATATCCTTCGCCGATGACGCCATAATTGGTGACCGTGAGACCGAGATTCCCGACATTATGATAATGCCAATAATCATCGACCAGCGTCTTTTTCAGCGCAGCCGGTCTGGTTGGACGATCTCCCCGTGGTTGCGCCAAACCTGCAGAGGCGCCCAAAATGCAGCCGATTATCGCAGTGCAGCATAACAATTTTTTTAAAGACAAAACAGCATCCTCGCGTATCAGTTGATTACCTGCAGCAAAATAGTATTATTAATCGAAAATGTCAATACCTTGATTCCTCATCCGCCTGCGAAGAGCCGAATTTACTTTTCCGGCGGACTTTTGGGCTGGTTGATCGAAATGTAGCGTTCGCGTTTGCTCTCTTTGAGGTATTCGATCTGCACCAGAATCAGTCCGTCAATGCAATCGCCAAAATCCTTGTCCACGCCAAAATCAATGAAAGAGACGCCGCCCTCTTCGCACAGCTCTGAATACTGTTTGTAAAGAATGGGAATGGTGAAACCCAAAACCTTGAGTTCTTCTTTCAGCTTGCGCACATCCTCGCGATATTCTTTGCCGGTAAATACATCAGCCAATTCTTCCTGTTTTTTCTGCGAGATGCGGAACGGCGCGATATGCGGTGCCAGGGAGGCATCCCCGGGGAACCATTTGGAATAGAAATAGACCAGCAGATTTTTGGCATCTTCGGTGTAGGTATTGCTGATGCTCACCGGTCCGAGCAGATATTTCACCTCCGGATGCTTGGCCACATAAGCGCCGATACCTTGCCACAGATAATCGAGCGCATTGGTTTTCCAATATTTGGCCTGGACAAAACTCCGGCCCAGTTCGAGGCCAAACTGAAGATAGGATTGGGCCTTATCCGTATATTTGAACAACGTGTTGGTATACAGGCCATCCACACCGTGCGTCGAGAAGATCTCCTGGCAATTACCGATGCGATAGGATCCGATGATCTCCAGCGCATCATCATCCCAGAGCACGATATGTCGGTAATAGCGGTCGAAGCGGTCCAGATCCAGCTTGAGTCCGGTACCTTCACCGACGCGGCGGAAGGTCAGCTCGCGCAGTCGGGCGATTTCGCGCATCACCTGGCCGGCCTTGTCGAAATGGATCAGATAAATCTTTTTGCCGTCGCTGGTTTCCCCCAGCAGTTCAGAGGCCAGCAGTTCTTCCTTGAGGCGCTTGCGATCGATGGGATGGATGATGGTCTTTTCGGTTTTGAAGATGGAAGCGGCTTTCTTACGGGCGAGAAGCAGGGTGTGTTTGCGCAACAGCTTGGTGGTCACGGCCGCCTTGAGGTAGCTCGAACTGAAAACCACCCCCGGGATGGGATCGCCCACTTTCAAGCGGATGGACTTGCCGCGCTTGTTAAAGATTTCCCGCGCCAGAAGCAGTGTTGAAATTCTTTTATTGATCAGGGAGATGAGGTAGAACAGGATCGAGTTTCTCGCTTTGATGAACACCGGCAGAACCGGCACATCGTATTTCTTGGCGAAGAACACCGGGCCGTTGAGCCATTTGGGATCGCGGATGCCCTTGGGCGCCAATCGCGACACCTCCGCGGCAGGGAAGAAAATGACAGGCCGCTCCTCCATCAAGGCCTTGGCGATGCGCGCAACATGCTCCTTCTGCATGCGCGAGGAAAATACATCGTACGGCAGAAACAGATCCGAGAGGTTCTCAAAGTTCAGCAGGACATCATTGGCAATGATCCTGACATCCGGGCGCACTTCACCGATGGCGCGCAACAGCGCCAGACCATCGAGTCCGCCGAGAGGATGGTTGGCAACGACGATCAATTTGCCGTCCGCCGGTATCTTTTGGCGGTCACTGCTTGACATATAATAGGAAAAATTGAGCCCCTCAAAAACTTCATCGATGAACGCCAGCCCGGTCATATTGGCTGAATTTCTGATGAATGAATTGATCTCCTCCACATGCAGCAAGCGTTCAAAAAAACGAACAATCAAGTTGCCGATAAAACGCGGATATTTTTCAAATAGATTGGGATTCCTGGATGAAATGATCTCACGGACATTGAGCTCTTTCATGACACCACCTTTTTCATGTGGAGGGAACTCGGGATTTGGCAGTTTTGCAGCAACCATCCTCTGTAGAATGATGCCGCTGCGCCTGGTTAAAATAGTAAAATTTTCCGTTTGAGTCAAAAGAAATATTACCCGGACAGGCAAAGAGCCGTACGTCTTAACAATTTCTTCATCCAGCCTACATGCTCAGGTAACATCTGTTTACTATCTTTTACTGTCAAAATGCTTTTTGATTCACCATCAAATCAAGGAGTAAGAAATGAAAAAAGTAATCATGCTCGCACTGACCATTTGGGCGCTTTCACTATCGGCACAAACCCAGGCACAAACCACTTCAAAAATTGACGGAGTCGTTTTCGCTGACTATTCCTACAACCATAATAACAGCATAGCCGCTGAAAAAGACCGCAATGCATTTCAGTTCCGTCGTATTTACTTCACCTTCGAAAACAACATCACCGAAGCCATCAAGGTGCGTTTCCGCCTTGAATCCGAGCACGGCGCCTACGGCAGCACCAGCAAGATCAACCCCTTTGTCAAACACGCGTTCATCGAATGGAGCAACCTCATCCCCCTGCACAAACTCTATCTCGGCATCGCCGAAACCAATGCGTTTAAAAACAGCGAAGAGTACTGGGGCTACCGTTCCATCGAAAAAACGATCATGGACCTCAACAAGATCAGCTCCTCGGCCGACATGGGCATCGCCCTCAAGGGCGATCTCAACAACCTGGTGCATCACTGGCTGACCTTCATGAACGGCACCGGCTATGGCGCTTCCGAAGGCGATCGCTACAAAAAAATCGGCTATGCCCTGTGGCTCACGCCCATGAGAGGTCTCATCCTCGAGGGTTATGTGGATTATGAAAAACAGAATCCAACAGACCCGCAGACCGCCACGGTGATGAGTGCGGGCAAGGATTATACCGGCTCCACCGGCTGCATGACCTGGAAAGCCTTCATCGGCTACGACCAGCCGCGCTATACGCTGGGCGCCGAGTACTTTCAACGCACTAATCAAAAATCCGGCATCGAAAACGGCGTCGTCAACGACCTTAAACTGACCGGCTATGACAAAGCCGATGTGGTGAAAACGGGCTATTCGGTCTTTGCCTCTTTGATAACCCCGATCCCAAAGCTGAAAGCCTACGCCCGATACGATGTTTATGATCCCAATACCAGCGAAACGGTCTATACGAAATTTTCCAACGGCAAAATGAGCGGCAGCGGCATGGATGACGAGAACAGCCTTCTCATCGCCGGACTGGATTATATCCCCGTGAGCAACATGCACATCATGCCCAATGTATTCATCAAATCGTACGCCAGGGAAGGCCTCAAAGACGACGTCACCGCCCGGATCACGCTTTATGCCAAATTCGATTCCGGGAAGATCATTGGTGAATAACAGCATTGCACTTATAAAAATGAAGGAGTAAATACCATGAAAAAATCGATCATTTTAGCCCTGGCAGCCCTGGTGGCCTTACCGGCTATCGCCGCAGCCCAGGATTTCATCCAGATCAAAGGCTCTGACACCTCGGTCAATCTGGTGCAGCGTCTCGCTGAAGTCTATATGGAAAAAGATCCCGCCACCGCCATCGCCGTGACCGGCGGTGGCTCGGGCGTGGGCATCGCCGCGCTCATCGCCAACAAAGTGCAAATTGCCGATGCCTCGCGTCCGATGAAAGAAAAAGAGTACGCCGCCGCCAAGGAAAACGGCGTCGTTGCCACGGAAATCGCCATCGGCATCGATGCCCTGTCGGTGATCGTACACCATGACAATCCCGTGCAATCGTTGAGCATGGCCCAGGTGGGCGCCATCTTCCGCGGCGAAATCAGCAACTGGAAAGAGCTCGGCGGACCCAACATGCCCATCTCGCTCTACGGCCGTCAGCCCAATTCGGGCACCTATGTCTTCTTCCAGGAACACGTGCTCGGCAACAAGGATTACTCGGCAAAAATGAAACAGATGAACGGCAATGCCCAGATCATGGAAGCCGTCGGCAGTGACAAAACCGGCATCAGCTATGTCGGCGTCGGTTATGTGTTTGATGACAAGGGCCAGGTGCTGCCGGGCATCAAGGTGCTGGATGTTTCCGCCGGCAACGCCAAAGCGGTCAGCCCGCTGGTGAAAGAAAACATCAAAGCCGGTACCTATCCCATCGCCCGTGCGCTCTATCAATACACCAACGGCAAGCCCAAGGGAAATGTGAAGAATTTCATCGCCTTCATCCTCGGACCCGAGGGACAAAAGGTTGTGGAAGAGATGGGATTTTACCCGGTCGCCGGCCAATACCTGGAAAACAACAAGAAGGCGGGATTCTAACCGCAGCGGCGCATCCCGGCGGCCATCAGGTTGCGGCATCCCGTGAGGACGAACGGGGCTGGATCGATAAACAGGAACCGGAAGGATGCCGCAACCGGTAAAGCCGATAGAGTCTGCGGAATGGGATACTGCCGCAGCGGCGCATCCCGGCGGCTATTGATGTTCTTTTCCTGAAGGTGGCCGCCGGCATTACCAACCGGCAATGACAGCATTTTTTTTGTGGGCGCCACCTGTTTTTGTTGTGCCCCAATTTAAATCCAATAACGGATATGACCCCAAAATGAACAAAATCCAAAAACGTAAACGCTCCAGCTGCATCAAGGAACAGGCCATTGAAAAATTCTTCATGCTCAACGGCCTCTTCGCCATCCTGGTCCTGCTCGGCATATTCATGCTGCTGCTGGTCCAGGCCTGGCCGGCTGTCAAGGAACTGGGATTGAAAGCCTTTGCCGCCAGCCGCTGGGAACCCACTTCGCCGGTGCAGGAAACCCACGGCATCATGGCCCTGCTGGTGGGCACCATGATGGTCTCCCTCGGCGCCATGGCCATCGCGGTGCCCATCGGCATCGCCACCGCCGCCTGGCTGGCGGATGTGGCCAACCATCGCGTACGTGAGATCGTCAAACCCATCATTGAAGTGCTCGCGGCCATACCCTCAGTCGTGGTGGGTTTTCTCGGCCTCGTAGTCCTCAGCCCTCTGTTGGCCAAATTGTTCAATACACCGAGCGGCCTGAACGCGATCAACGGCTCCATTCTGCTGGCGGTGATGGCTCTGCCCACCATCATCAGCATTTCCGAGGACGCCATCATCGCCGTGCCCCAGGAACTCAAGAGCGCTTCGCTGGCCCTCGGGGCCAATAAATGGCAGACGCTGATACGCGTCACCATCCCTTCCGCCCTCTCCGGCATCATCGCGGCCGTGATGCTGGGCATGGGGCGCGCCATCGGTGAGACCATGACCGTACTCATGGTCTGCGGCAACGCCGCGGCCATGCCGCACAGCTACCTCGATCCGGTGCGCACCATGACCGCCACCATCGCCATCGAATTGGGCGAAACCGTGCAGGGGAGCACCCATTATCATTCCCTCTTTGTCATCGCCTTTGTGCTCTTTGTGATCACGTTTATCTTCAATCTTGCTTCCGATATGGTGTTACAACGCTACCAAAAGGTGATGCGATGAAAGGAAACCTGCGCAAAATTCAACAGCAACTGGGCTTTAATCTGCTGCGCCTGGCAACCGTCCTGGTGCTGGCCATGGTAGCCTATATTGTCTGGGACATCCTCTCCAAGGGCATCGGTGTGATCAACTGGGAGTTCCTCACCGCCAAACCGCGCAAAGGCATGACCGAAGGCGGCATCTGGCCGGCCATTGTCGGCACCTTCTGGGTGAGCATGGTCACCATCGTCTTCTCTGTGCCCGTCGGTATCTTTTCCGCCATCTATCTCAATGAATACGCCACCCAGGGCAGACTGGTGCGCGTGATCCGCCTCGCCATCCGCAACCTCTCCGGCGTGCCCTCCATCGTGCACGGCCTGTTCGGCTTTGCCCTTTTTGTGCTGATGATGAACCTTGGCCTGTCCGTGATTTCAGCCGGGCTCACTTTGGGATTGCTGACCCTGCCCTGGACCATCACTGCGAGCGAAGAGGCGCTCAAGACCGTACCCATGTCCTATCGCGAAGGCGCACTGGCGTTGGGAGCGACCAAGTGGCAGACCATCCGCACCAACGTGCTGCCCTATGCCGTGCCCGGCATGCTCACCGGAACCATTCTCGGACTGGCGCGCGCCGCGGGCGAAACCGCGCCCATTCTCTTCACCGGCGTCGCTTTCTTCTGGCCACAACTCAATGCGTTTCCCAAAGTGTTGACCAGCCAGTTCATGGCGCTGCCCTATCATCTCTTCATCATGTCAACCCAGCACCATGAAATCGTCAAAGTGCGTCCCCTGGCTTACGGAACCGCACTGGTGCTGCTGGTGCTGGTATTATTGATGAATTTTTCGGCCACCTGGATCCGCTACCGTTTTCGCAAAAAATTTAAACGCGTCTGATTTGTATGCATGAGGAAAAAAATATGTCCACGCCTGCGATGACCGCAGAAAATTTTTCATTTTATTACGGCTCGTTCAAAGCTCTGAACGACATCAACCTGAGCATCGCAAAAAATCAGGTGACCGCCTTGATCGGCCCATCGGGCTGCGGCAAATCGACCTTTCTGCGTTCCATGAATCGCATGAATGAGATTCTACCCGACACCCGGGTCGAAGGCCGCATCACACTGGAAGGCGAAGACATCTACGACCGTTCCGTCGACGTGGTCGATCTTCGCCGCCGCGTCGGCATGGTGTTTCAGAAATCGAACCCGTTCCCCAAATCGATCTTTGACAATGTCGCCTATGGGCTGCGCATCAACGGCGTCAATGATCGGGCTTTCATCGAAGCGCGCGTCGAGCAGAGCCTGAAAGACGCTGCCTTGTGGAACGAAGTGCAGGACCGGCTCAAAGATTCGGCCATGGACTTGTCGGGCGGCCAGCAGCAGCGTCTCTGCATTGCCCGCGCCCTGGCTGTCCAGCCCGAGGTCGTGCTCATGGATGAGCCCGCTTCGGCCCTGGATCCCATCGCCACGCAAAAGATTGAAGAGCTGGTCTTTTCGCTCAAGGAACATTACACCATCGTCATTGTCACCCACAATATGCAGCAGGCCGCACGTGTCAGCGACGTCACCGCCTTCTTTTATCTTGGCCAGCTCATCGAGGTGGGGCCGACCATCAAAATTTTCACCACCCCGGATAAAAAGCAGACCGAAGATTACATCACCGGCCGCTTCGGTTGATTTATACAAGGAGACCCCCATGCAGAATCATTTCACCCAGGAGATGGCCAGTCTAAAAAAGAACATCCAGCAGATGGCCGAGTTGGTGGACGCGCAGCTGAACTTTGCCATCCAGGCGATGCAGACCGGCAATGCGGAATTGTGCAAATTCGTGCGCAGCCGCGACCGCGAAATCGATGCCTACGATAACCTCATCCAGGCGCAGAGCGAAAACATACTCGCCCTGTTCCAGCCTGTGGCCGGCGACCTGCGCTTTGTCATGACCGCGCTGATGATCAACAACCAGCTGGAGCGCTGCGGCGACATTGCCGTCAACATCGTCCAGCGCGTGCAAAAAACCATGGAAAGCCGCAAACTGCTGGAAGAAACCGGTTTGCTGCAGCTCGGCGAAGACGCGCGCGCCATGGCGCGCGATGCCATCGAGGCGTTCATCAACAATAACCTGGAACTGGCCGAATCGGTGCGCAGCCGCGATGATCAAGTGGATGACCTTTGTCGAAAAATTTTCAATGATCTCATCGCCAAAATGCAGACACAAGCCGATACAGTCGAACCCGGCGCTCATTTCATCGTCCTCTCGCGACATCTGGAAAGACTGGCTGATCATGCCACCAATATCGCCGAAGAAGTCATCTTCCTGGTGGAAGCGCGCATCGTGGCGCATCAATAAAACTGAACCGGTGCGCCAGACAAAAGTCCCCGAACGAGCTGCATCCGTTCGAGTGCCTGGTTCAGTCCGTGCGCAGCGAACGCGCCGGCGCTCGATGTTCATCGCCGCGATGCAACACGGACGCAGCGAGCACAAATGGTGAAAAACACTTGATGATGGCATTGTAAAGGAGTAACTTGAATTGTTGAGTTCATTTGCAGCTGTTAATCCCGCCAATAATGGATGGGCCATGGCCAAAACAATACTGATTGTCGATGATGAGCAGGACATTCTCGATCTGCTCACGTTTAACTTAAAGCGTGAAGGGTACGAGACGCTGACCGCAGCCGACGGCGACACCGCCCTGGAACTTGCGCACAGCAGCCATCCCGATCTTGTCATTCTCGATGTCATGCTGCCGGGCTTGGACGGGTGGGAAGTTCTGCGCGAACTGCGCCGCGATCCGCGAACCGAACATCTGCCCGTGGTCTTTCTCACCGCCAAGGACAGCGAAATCGATGAAGTCGTCGGCCTGGAACTGGGCGCCGATGATTATATCGTCAAGCCCATCAGTATGCACAAACTCCTGGCGCGCGTCAAGCTGGCGCTGCGCAAAGCAGCGGCTGCCACGGCCCCGCTGGCGGAAAAAATCGCGTTTGGCAATGTGGTTGTTGACAGCGCCAGTTACAGCGTCACGGTCAAAGGCGAGAATGTGCCCTTCACCAAAAAAGAATTTGAAATCCTGCGCTATCTGGCGCAGCGCCCCGGCCGCGTCATCAGCCGCGAGACGCTGCTCAACGAATTATGGGATGAAGATGTGGTGGTCATCGACCGCACCATCGATGTTCACATCCGCAAAATCCGTGAAAAACTGGGCGACGACGAAATGCGCCATATCGAAACCCTCAAAGGGGTTGGTTACCGCTTCATAAACGAGATCTGAAACATGATGAAATTTTCCCTGAGATACAAGCTCACGCTGATCCATATTCTGCTCATATCGGTCATGATGCTCTGCGGCAGCCTGTTCACCATCCTCAGCATGCAGCGCTATTATCAAAAAAGACTGAACCATTTCATGGAGAACCAGCTCAGCCAGGTTCAGAGTCTGCTGATAAATACCCCGCTGGAGTCTGTCACCAATCCGGCGCACTATCAAGCACTGAGCGCATACGCGGCCGCGGGCGGTTTCCGGTTGACCCTGGTGGATTCTTCCGGCCTGGTGCGCTTCGACTCCGAACTCCCCGCGGATTCCCTCGACCGAATGGAAAATCACGGCAGCCGGCCCGAGATCATCCAGGCCAAGCGCGAAGGGATCGGGCAGGACCAACGCCTCAGCGCCTCCCTGAAGCAGCCGTTTCTCTACGGCGCGCTGCGGCTGAAGCACGACTATCTGCCGCAAAGTGAAGGCGAAATCGCCCGCTATGCGCGCATCGCCTATCCCCTGGGGGAAATCCAAAATCAATTTCGCGACCTGCGCCTGACTATTTTTCTCGCCTCCATTGTTGCCCTGGCCCTGATCAGTCTGTTGAGTTACTGGCTGGCGGGCAAACTCTCCTATCCCATTCAGAAGTTGGCCGCTGTGGCCGAAAAAGTCAAGCGCGGCGACCTCGAGGCCAGCTTTCAGCACAGCAGCCATGATGAAATCGGGCAATTGGCGGATCTCCTCAATCAGATGCTCGGCAAGCTGCGCGAAGATCTGGTGCAGGTGCGCAAACTGGAACAGGTGCGCAGCCAGTTCCTCGGCAATGTCTCCCACGAACTGCGCACGCCCATCTTCACCCTGCAGGGCTATCTCGAAACCCTGATGCACAGCACTTTTGATGATCCGGAACAGGAGAAAGAATTCATCAGCCGCGCCTATCAGCAATCGGTGCGCCTCAATAATTTGCTCACCGATCTCATCGACATCAGCCGCATCGAATCGGGTGAGATGAAGATGATCTTCCGGCCGTTCGATGTCAATGGACTGCTGGGCAAGATCTGCGACGAACTGCAGGTGAAAGCAAAAGATTACGCGGTGGCGGTCACGGTTACATCGCCCGGCGAGAAAAAAATGGCCATCGGCGATCCCGAGCGCCTGACCCAGGTGATCAACAACCTGGCCGAAAACGCCATCAAATACAATGTGGCCGATGGCAGGGTGGAACTCGGCTGCCGCGACGTGCCTGAAGGGGTTGAAGTGTATGTGGCGGACACCGGCCGCGGCATACCGGCGGAACACCACGCCAGGATTTTTGAGCGGTTTTACCGGGTGGACAAGGAGCGCTCGCGCGCCGTGGGCGGCACCGGACTGGGGCTGGCCATCGTCAAGCACATCATCGAAGCCCATGGCAGCCGTGTGCAGCTGCAGAGCGAGGTCAACAAAGGGTCACGGTTCAGTTTTGTGCTCAAGAAGGGTTGAAAAAGCATTGGGAAATAAGGAAATAGGGGAATAGGGATATATGGCGCCTGGGAGCGCCGAGCGCCAGCCCGGCACCAGTACTTCATGTTCATCTGCAACAATCCTCTCCCGAGGGCAAGTAGTGATCGCCGAACGCGATCCGGGAATTTACACGCATGCCTCAATTGCCTTCCCAGAGTCTGGATATGGGCACAGCGTACAGGTTTTTCCCAAAGGGAACAATGGCGTCCCCATCATACAATAATACGCCGACAGTAAAACTTTTGTCAGCGGCATCCTGAAGTTTGCGCAGGCCTTTGAAGTCATCACTCGTAACCGTAGACGCCGCCTTTGTCTCGATGCCTGCGAGCCGCCCAGCGCATTCCAGTACCACATCCACTTCCACTTTGTCCTTGTCGCGGAAATGGCTGAACAAAACCATCTCATCATACCAACTGGCTTGTCTGCGCAGCTCTTGAAAAACAAAAGTTTCAAGCATGCGGCCAAAGACGGTACGGTCTTTCCATAGTAACTCTGCATCCAATCCAAGCAATGAACACCCCAGCCCGGTATCGCATAGATGTAATTTGGGTGTCTTAACCAGCCGATTCATACGATTGCTATGCCATGGCGGCAATTCTTCAAGCAGAAAAATCCTCGATAGCAATGTGACGTACTCTCGAATAGTGGGTCGGCTTATTTGAAAAGGGGCCGCAAGATCGGATACATTCACCAGGCAGGCGGTCTGACCTGCAGTTAAGGCCAGCAGACGCGGTAGTAAATCTAATGCGCTGATGCGTGTCAAATCCTGGATATCCCGTTGAATCAAAGTACTGGCATAGTCCCGGTACCAAGCGGTCTGCCGCCGTGCGGTCGCTCGGGCCACAGCGGCCGGGTAACCGCCCGTGACGATTCGCTCCGCCAACTGCAGGCCGAGACGGCGTCCGCACAAACCGGACTTGAAATCGGAATTAAATAGTTTGGCAAAAAAATCGGGTTTACCGGCGCAGAGCTCTACTTGGGCCAGGGGATGCAATCTCAGAATTTCCATCCGGCCGGCCAACGAATCAGCCAGTTTGGGCACCAGCATCACATTGGCCGATCCGGTCAGGATAAACCGTCCCGGTTCCCGCTGAGCATCGACTGCCGCTTTTAATGAGGTAAAAATTCCTGGAACACGCTGAACTTCATCCAAAATCACACGCCTGGGCAACTCAGCCACATAACCCATTGGGTCCGCCATAGCCGCAGCACGTTGCACATCGTTATCAAAACTAAAATAGGTAAATCCTGCCTCATCTGCGACAAGATTGGCCAAGGTGCTTTTGCCGCATTGCCGTGGTCCGTGAATTAGAACCACAGGCGTATCAGCCAGGGCCTCAAATATGCGCGGCTGAATATATCGGGGATATAATTTCATGTTTTTTATAAGTCAATTATCAACGCTCGTACCAGCCAATTGCAGGTTTATATTCGGCTAATTGTAAGAATTATTTCGGCCAATTGCAAGTTTTTCTTCGTCCAATTGTAAGTTTTTATTCGGCTAATTGTAAGTTTGTCTTCGTCCAATTGAAAGTCATTGATCAAGCCTGTAAAATATCTGCGTTTTCGCATCTTGATGATTGATGCCATGGCCATCGGATAATTGTTTTTCTGCGAGATGAATATCCATAAGCATTTCTATCTTTTGCAGCAGAGCTTCGTATTCTGAGACATCCATGAGGATGGCCGCGCTTTTCCCTCTTTTCGTGATGACGAGTGGCCGTTTGGTTTCGCGTACTTTATCGATGAAAGCGGCAACATTTGCGCGAAATTCGGATAAAGGCCTGATGTCTTCATCCAATTGAATTCTAGACATATAATTGCTCCTTTGTACTTTATTTGTCTTGTTTTTATGTACAAATTAAAGTACAAACTAATTTTCTAATAAGCAATCATTATTGCCAAAGCGCCGGGTTTCCATGCGTACCCTCCACCAGCGTCTCTGCATTACTCCATCCCCTTGGCAGATCGTAAAAATTCCTGCAACTCCCGGTATTGCAGCCACACCCTCTGATTGACCGAACTCAACACGCCCATGCCGCCGCGGCTGCGCACAAGACGGCCGCAGCACGCGATTAACGCCTGCACCGGCGCGCTGTTCAGCTGCTCGTGCGCCTTCTCCACTTCTTCAGCGCTTAGCCCGTTCTGCCACGCTCCGCTGTACCAGCGCTGCTTCAAGTCATAAGCAGGCTGCATCGCCCGGCCCACTTCATCCAGCAGCAAGGCGAACCGGTGTTGATCCGCCAGCCACAGCAGATTTGCTTTATGTTCTGGATCGGGCGCCGCGGCCGCCAGCCGTTCACAGCGCGCTGCCATCTCTTCATACTTTTGCCGCACCTCGGCGGGCATGCGACCCCACGACGGATCATAGGGCCAGTATTCCGGCGAATAGGGCGCCGGCCAGATGGGCGCGCGGTCCCATTGCGCCAGAATGGGCGCCAGCTCCGCCGCCGCTGCCTCCCCATATTGTATTAGCGCATCCCTTGCATAGAGGCCATCCACACTCAGCGTATCAGCCGGATGGCTGGCGTAATGGGCAAAGGCCTCCAGATTCAACCGCGTCTCATCCGTGCGCCAGTGGATGGCCAGGACGCCGTCCAGGTTCTGCTGCGCGGCGCGCCGCACCTGATCGTGGATCAGGGTGACGCGCGGCTGCAGATGCCAGAGATCGCGGTCGCCCTCCAGCCACGGGATGGCCCAGACGCGGCGGTGCTTTTGAATCTGCGCCAGAAAATCCGGCTGCGCCTCCCAGCCCTGATTCGGATTCAGACAGGTGAAGACGATCTCCTGCGGCAGCGCCTTATCCAACCCTTTGAGAACCGGCATCAACTGATCCCCTCCGCCCCAGCCGCTGATGGCCAGCTGCACCCGCGGCGCCCGCAACTTTAAATAGGCATGGGCTTTACGGATGTAGGCCAACGCCCAAACCCCGCTGAACACTGCCTCCTCATTGCCATCCTGAACAAATAGATATTTTTCGTTTTCATAGACCTGTTTGAAAGCGCCGGAGAGCTGTGCGGTGGGCACATGCATGGTGTGTTCGTGCAGCCACAGCCAGATCCAGTCGATGTCCGGGTAGGCGCGCAGGAGATCATCGATGGTCGCATGCAGAATCTCGATGGACGAGGGATGGGTGGGATCGGGGAGACCGGCGCCGGGGATGCGCGAGTCCGGCGGCACGATGGAGGCCAGTTCCGGCGGATGGATGCCGAATTCAAATCCCATGGCGAACTGCATCCCGCGCTCGTGCGCCATTTCCATCACCCGGCGCATCAGGGCCTGCGCCTGGTCGTAGCGCTCCGCGTTGTTGCGGCTGAGAACCGCGCAATCCGCGCCAAAGGCATTGGCGCCGGGCGGCGTCTGCAGTTGCGCGCTGGAGCCAAAGGGAAACTGATCCAGAGGCAGCGGCCGGTAGCCCCAGCGGTTGCTCAGGGAGGTGTCGAAGCCGGTCTCCGGCAGGACGTCACGGTAGGCGATGCGGATCATGGGCTCGACGTAGGGGCTGTAGCGCTCCTGTCCGCCGGTGTAGCAGTGAAAGGCGATGTAATTGATATCCAGCTGCTGCAGCCGGTCGAGGTAAGCGCGGTAATCCGCCTCATTCCAGCTCGTTGGCCCGCAGAGAAAATTATGCCATGGCAGGACGCCGCGGATGGGGAAGGGTTTGTCGGCGGCGATCACAGGTATGGAGACAGAGAGCAAGAAAAAAAACAGGGTTTTGCTAAACATAAATTTCCACACTCGATATTATTATAACCTTGGGAAGGTTTATGACATTCGTAAGGAGGGTCTGTGTCGCAATCCAGTATGAGGCCTGGCTGCTTTTTAAAGCGAACTTTTTCCGGGAGGAATATCATGAAACAATTTCGTCGCAATCCAGTATGAGGCCTGGCTGCTTTTTAAAGACCAATACTTTCGGTGACACCGGACACTCTCTATTTGTCGCAATCCAGTATGAGGCCTGGCTGCTTTTTAAAGTCACCGGTGAATCCAATCGCACCAACCAAGACTGGAAATGTCGCAATCCAGTATGAGGCCTGGCTGCTTTTTAAAGTAAGGCGCTTTGTGGCAAATCGCCGAAAGCTGATCTTGGTCGCAATCCAGTATGAGGCCTGGCTGCTTTTTAAAGGACGAAAGGAACACCACAATGCCAGTAGAAAAAATCAGTCGCAATCCAGTATGAGGCCTGGCTGCTTTTTAAAGTG
>CAUJEL010000138.1 GCA_963169875.1 Candidatus Zhuqueibacterota bacterium | reverse complement strand
TGCAACTCTTCGCGATCGGCTTCAACGACCACGTCAAAGTCAATGTCCAGCTCAGCCACAAGACCGCGTTTATCAATTTCATGGCGGTAGAATTCCAGCGTCGTTTCAGCGATTTCGCCTGGTTTCAGACGCTCGATTTCTCGCCGCACTTTTCCGGCCTGAATTCTCGAGATATTGAGGAGATCGTTGATCAATGTGATAAGGGTTTTACTGCGCTCCAGAGAACGCCGCATATAGCCATCGTAAATATCAGGCTCATCACCAAGACTCTTGTCAACGACCATCTCCAGATATCCCTGAATGGCCGTCAGAGGGGATTTTAATTCATGGGCGGCCATGTTGACGAATTGGGATTTGAGTAATTCAAGCTGTTTCAACTCCGATATATCGCGCAGCACTGAGACAAAACCGAGGAGACGATCATTTTCGTCAAAAATGGGTGTAGAATTGGCCATGACCACCAGTTTGGCGGGAGGTTGTATGACGATTTCCTGCTTAATCGCTTTGAGAGAGTCTTTCTGATTAAAAATGTCGGAAATAACACTTTTGTATTGTTCGGGAAGAACTTCAAATATCGATTGCCCGATCGTCAAATCCCGGTTCAGGTGCAACAGCTTGAGGAATTGCGGATTGAACAGGACCACTTCGGCATCCTGGTTGAGAACAACGATACCATCATCGATGGCATTGATGATGGTGCGGATGCGCGATTTTTCTTGCGCCACTTCCAGAAGCCGCCGTTCCTGCTCTGCGCGCAGCCGCCGCGCTTCCTGGATATACCATCTTCTTTCAAGGGCGCGCTCGAAGACAAGCAGAATTTCTTCAGGTGAGAACGGTTTGGCGATGTAGTGATAGGCGCCCAGTCGCGTGGTCTCCACGGCAGTGTCAATGGAGGCATATGCCGTACAGATGACGCAGATGGCTTCCGGGTATACTTTTTTGATTTCGCCAAGGACCTCCACACCATCGATATCACCGATTTTAAGATCCAGAAAATAGATATCGTATTCCTTGGCCGTCCCTTTTTCGATGCCGCTTCTTCCGGTTTCAGCGGTGTCGACCAGATGCCCCCGACCGGTGAAAAGCCGGCGAATGCCCTCGCGCATGCCCAGTTCATCATCGACGACCAGTATGTGAGCCTGTTCAATCTTCATTCGAAAAACGACCTGACGTGCTCATGCGTGTTCATCCTGGAACAGTTTTTCGGCAATATAGGCCAGCAACTCTTTGGGTGGAACTGGTTTGTCCAGATAGTCATCCGCCTGGATCCATCTGCGCTCTTCCTCGGTTTGCGTCGAAAAGCGGATGCCCGTTTCATGGCTCGCCGCAGTCATGATGATGACCGGGACTGATTTACCTTCGGGCAAGCTTTTAATACGATGGCAAAGCACAAAACCGGAGTCAAAATGTTCCATGGCCAAATCAACAAACACCGCGTCGGGTTTGAAGGTTTTAAAGAGTTCAAAGCCTTCTTTGCTGTCATTGGCGGTTGCTACTTCATAGCCTGCCTTTTCCAGCACCGGCTGAAAAATCGCTATGAGATCGACATCATCATCGACCATCATGATCTTCTTTTTCATACGACAAGGGTTCCTTTAACGTTTATTTCGTATGCAACATGCTGGCCACTTTAGCCAGCAAGTCATCTTTTTGTACGGGTTTTTCGAGAAAACAGTCGACCGGATTCCAGTCCGCGTCCGCGCCAACGTGTAAATTAAAGGGATGTTCCTGATTGACGCCGGTCAACATCAGGATGGGCGTCCCGGCGATGGCGGGATTGCGGCGAACCTGTCTGGCCACCTCAAATCCTTCACCGACTGAACTCATCATGACATCGAGTATGACCAAATCCGGTTTTTCGGCGATCATTTTTTCCAAACCTTCTGTACCCGAATAGGCGGAAACCACCGTGTAGCCGGCATGGCTTAACAGAGCGGTATTCATCTCGATGATGTCCACGTCATCATCGATTAAAAGTATTTTTTTGCTCATGATATGCTCTCATCTCGCTGATTGAAAATCAAATTGCGCCATGTGCATGGCGCTTTTAACTGGCAGTTCAATGGTAAACGTGGTGCCACGATTGACTTCGCTTTGCACCGTGATGTTGCCGCGATGCATTTTAATGATGCCATAGGCGATCGCCAATCCCAAACCAGTCCCCTTGCCTATCTGTTTGGTCGTGAAAAAGGGGGTATAAAGCCTGTTCAGGTTTTCCGGGGGGATGCCAACACCGGTGTCCGCAAAACTGAAACGAATCGTATCATGCTTGTCGTCATATTTGCCGGTAATACACAAAGCGCCGCCCTGCGGCATGGCTTCTGCCGCATTGACCGCAAGATTGAGAAACACCTGAAAGATCTGATCGCCATCGACCTCCAGGGCGGGGAGACCATCTTCAAGCTGAATTTGCACATCAACATGCTGGAAGAGCGGTTGATTCGAGATCATAGCGAGCATTTTATCGAAAAGATCGCCTGGATCGTGTTTGCGCAGATTGAGTTTTCCCTGACGTGCGAAATTGAGCAATCCGGCGACGATTTTTTGGCATCGTTTGGCCTCGTCCATGATGAAATGCAGATCTTTGCTCTTTTGGTCATCCTCTTTGAGCTGTTGCAACAGCAGATGCGCGTACAGCATGATGGAACCCAGGGGATTATTGACCTCGTGAGCAACCCCGGCCGCCAGTTGGCCGATGGACGCCAGCTTTTCATGCTGGATGAGTTGCTCCTGAGTCGCAGCCAGCTCATGAAGCGATTTCTGCAAATCGGACTGCGTGCGCTGCAATTCTTCGATCAGGAAAGGCAGACACATTTCTTCTTCCGCATATCCCAAAAAGACCGCTTTGGCATATTCGCGGCAGGTCTCATAACCACAGGCGCCGCAATTCAACTCATCCGAGGCGGAATATTTATTGATTTGCTGCAATATGGTGCTGATTTCCGCTTCCGACGGTTCTGCGCTGACAATCTGTGAAGGATTGTAGTTACGACGAATCACAACATCCTGAAACTGCAGGATCGCTTTTTTCCATTCAGCATAGTTTGTCTTTGAGCGCAATGCATCCGTATAGGCGACCACCTTCTGCTTTCTGGTGAAGTGATTCACCGATGCATCCATAAAGGGGCCGTTGATGCAGCCTTCGCAGAACAGGACATCCACCAGATTGGCCTTGACATCACCTGATTTGAGGCTTTCAAGCAGTTTGAAAATGCGTTGTTTTCCCTCGGTGACAATCACCTCATTATTCATGATATCAAATGGAAGCCCTGCGCTGCGCAGCAATCCGCCAGAAATGGGATAGAGATGCCCCAGGTAGGCGTGTGGTGGATCAAAAGAAGAGGGCTGCGCTGTCGCAGGATCGATGCCCAAATGATGCCACATATCGCGCAGTTCCTGATAGGTGAGCACTTCATCTACCGCATCATCCACTTCCGGATCGTTCATCTCCACTTTTTTGGCGACGCAAGGGCCGATGAAGACAACTTTGACCGGACCATAAATCTGCCGCACCACGCGTCCCATTGCCACCATGGGAGATACCACGGGCGCCAGGTGTTTGCTCAGTTCCGGCACATAACGTTCAATATAACCATAAATGGCCGGGCATGCGCTGGTGATCAAGGGCAGATGCAGGTCTTCACCATCTTGATTCTTCTTGGTGTTGACGAGGCGGTAATATTCGCGATTGATCAGATCAGCCCCAAAGGCCGTTTCGACCACATATTCATAGCCGCAAGCGCGCAGCGCCCCGACCAGGCTATCAGTGCTTATGTCCGGGAAAGCGGCCGGGAACGAAGGCGCCAGCATGGCAACCACCGGGATGTCAGCGGTGAGAAACTCATAGGTGGCCTCGGTACCGCTTTTTACCGCTTTGGCGCCTTGCGAGCAGACGCGCACGCAATGGCCGCAAGCCAGGCAGCGATCTTCCATCACCTGCGCCTGGCCTTTGACGACCCGAATGGCCTTGGCAGGGCATTCACGGATGCAGGTGTAGCATCTGCGGCACCGTTCCTCTATGGTCCAGACAACTGACATGACTCGTCCTAACTGCGCTCAACATAATGCGTGTGAAGAAGCTCGTGCGCTTTGTGTCCATTGGGTTCTCCAAGGAACTCTTCATAAAGCTTCATAACCGATTCATTGTGATGCGATGCCCGTTTGGGCAGCGAGCGGTCAATGGCATAGATGGCTTCCATGCGTTTGCGCACCCGATCCGGATCGCTGTTGATGGGTTGCCCGCCGCCATTGATACAGCCATTGGGACATGCCATGACTTCAATGAACTGGTAGGTATTTTCGCCGTTACGAATTTTGTCCAGGATCACACTGATATTTTTCAATCCGCTGACTGCCGCAACTTTGATTTTCAGGCCGGCGATGGTCACTTCCGCCTCCTTCACGCCCTGCAGACCGCGAACCGGGGTGAATTCGATGTTCTCCATGTCCTTGCCTGCGATGAAATAATGCGCGGTACGAAGAGCCGCTTCCATGACACCGCCCGCTGCCGCAAAGATGGCCGCTGCGCCGGTGGACTCTCCCATGGGATCGTCGAAATGTTCTTCCGGCAGGCGGTTAAAATCGATACCAGCCGTCTTGATCATGCGGGCCAACTCCCGTGTAGTGACAACCGCGTCGACATCTGTATATTGCTCTCTGAGTTCCGGACGCTGCGCTTCGAATTTCTTGGCGATGCAGGGCATCACAGAAACCACAAAGATGTCTTTGGGGGAAATGCCCATTTTTTGTGAATAATAGGATTTTACCAACGCCCCCTCCATCTCGTGCGGGGACTTGCAGGTGGATACATGGTCCAGCAAATCCGGGTAAAAATGTTCCACATATTTAACCCAACCCGGGCTGCATGAAGTGAGCAGGGGCAATTTACCATTATTTTTAACCCGGTGCAACAGTTCTGAAGCTTCTTCAATGATGGTCAAATCAGCGCCAAAATTCGTATCGAAGACGCGATCCACGCCGAGGCGTCGCAGGGCCGCGACGATTTTTCCCGTGACCACGGTGCCAGGTTCCATGCCAAATTCCTCGCCGAGCGCCACACGAACCGCTGGTGCTATTTGTGCAACGACATGTTTTGCCGGATTGTTAATAGCTTCCCAGACCACCTTCTGGCTGCTCTTCTCTTTCAGGGCACCCACGGGACATACCGTCACACACTGTCCGCAAAATACGCAGGCAATGGCGTTGAGGCTGCCATCCATGGCTGGTGCGACCGCCGATTGAAAGCCGCGGCGGACAAAATCGATAGCACCGACATTTTGCACCTCATGACACATACGCACACAACGGCCGCAGAGGATGCATTTTTCCGGATCACGTTCAATGGAAGGGCTCGCCACATCGATCTTTGCGGTCCTGCGCTCACCTTGATAACGCAGATCACGAACACCATATTGAGCCGCCAGGCTCTGTAATTCGCAGTTACCATTGCGCACACAGGTCAGGCAATCCTGCGGGTGATTGGCGATCAGCAGTTCTATGATGGTTTTGCGCGAACGCCGGACCTTGGGTGAATTGGTGTTGACCACAATGCCATCATACACCGGAAACGCGCACGCCGGCGTCAGACTGCGTTGTCCCTCCACCTCCACCACGCAAACCCGGCAGGAACCGGTCGGTGAGAATCCTTTGAGATAACATAACGTGGGAATCTGAATGCCTTCCCGCTCCGCCACGGAGAGAATCGTCTCGCCGGGATTAGCCCAATATTCTTTATTATTAAGTGTGACTTTCATTTCAGTCCTCTCTCTGGTTACTCTACGTATATGGCGTCAAATTTGCAATTGCTGCGGCAAAGATCGCAGCGAATGCATTTTTCGTCGATGATGTAGTGCGCTTTCTGCTTTTCACCGAGGATCGCATCCTGTGGGCACTTGCGCGCACACACGGTGCATCCGGTGCATTTGTCCGTATCGATGTGATAAGTCAGCAATTCCCGGCAATGACCAGCAGGGCATTTGCGATCATAGAGATGGGCTTCATACTCATCACGGAAATAATGCAGGGTGCTCAACACCGGATTTGCAGCTGTCTGTCCCAAACCGCACAGGGAGGTGTTTTTTATGACATCGGCCAGGCGATCCATATAGACCATGCCTTGAAAACGCATCAAGGCCTCGTCCGGAGATTTTTCGCTGCGATAACTCTGCGTTAAACGCTCAAGGATTTCCAGAAGACGCTTGGTGCCTTCCCGGCAAGGAATGCATTTGCCGCAGGACTCCGACTGGATGAAGGTCATGAAGTACTTGGCCAGGTCGACCATGCAAGTGGTCTCATCCATAACCACCAGTCCTCCGGACCCCATCATGGCGCCGACTTCTTTCAAATTTTCATAGTCGATGAGTGTATCGATGACGGATTCCGGCAAGGCACCACCGGACGGGCCACCAATCTGAACGGCTTTGAACTTTTTGCCGTTGGGGATGCCGCCGCCAATATTGAAAACCACTTCGCGCAGCGACACGCCCATGGGCACTTCGACCAATCCGGTATTGGTAATTTTTCCCGACAACGCGAATATTTTTGTGCCCTTTGAGCCTTTGGTACCGATTGAAGAGAACCATTCCGCGCCTTTTCGGATCACCACGGGCACATTGGCGAAAGTTTCGACGTTGTTGATGACCGTCGGTTTTCCCCACAATCCGGAGATGGCCGGGAAAGGCGGACGTGGACGCGGCATGCCGCGTTTGCCTTCGATGGAATGCAGCAGGGCGGTCTCTTCGCCGCAGACAAAGGCGCCTGCGCCCTTCTTGATTTTCAGATCAAAATCAAATCCGCTGCCCAGAATATTCTTGCCGAGCAAGCCGTAGGATCTCGCATCCGTGATGGTTTTCTCGAGACGCTGAATGGCCAGGGGATATTCCGCACGGCAGTAGATATAGCCGGCACTGGCGCCAATGGCGAACGCGCCGATGACCATGCCCTCGATGATGCGATGTGGATCGCTCTCCAGGACCGCACGATCCATGAATGCGCCGGGATCCCCTTCGTCCGCATTACAGACAATATATTTCTGGTCGGACTTTTGCTGCAATGCAAACTCCCATTTTTTGCCGGTCGGAAAACCACCGCCGCCGCGCCCGCGCAACCCGGCCTTGATCATGTCCTGCACCAGTGTTTGCGGCGTCATCGTGTTCAGAACTTTGGATAGCGCGCTATAGCCTCCACGCGCGAGGTATTGGTCGATGCTTTCCGGATCGATAACACCGCAGTTCTCCAGGACGACTTTTTTCTGTTTGGCAAAAAAGGGCACTTCATTGATTTTGGGATAGCTGGCCCATTCGTTCTTGACGGTTCCGTTTTCGTACAATCCGAGCAGTTTTTCCGCGACGATCTCTTTTTCGGCAAGCGTTTTTTGCAGCAAAACAGGAACATCTTCCGGTGTCACTTTGCAGTAGCAAACTCTCGGACACCCTGGAAGTTTAATATCCAGTATGACCTCCCGGGAACAGTAACCAACACAGCCGGTAGGCACTACATCCGCTTCGAGATTCAATCTGGTCAATTCGTCTTTCACGGCATTATAGACCCGCTGTGCGCCATTGGCCAGTCCGCAGGTGCCCATGCCGATCAGGATCACCGGTTTTTCGTGTTCTTCAAGAAGGATCTCTTTTTTATAGGCTGTCAGTTTATGCTGGCTGTCAACCGACTGATGGCATTTTTGCCCCTCGTTGACACATTCGACAAAAAAATGGCAGGGATTATCCTTGGTGTGCCAGCAGTTGTTAAAAAGTTGTGCGTAAGAATTCATATCTGCCTCACTCATTGTTTTTCGGTTTGTACGAGGCGATCAGTTTTTGCACAGATTTCACTGTGAGGCCGCCATGAAATTCATTATCTATGGAGATGACCGGCGCGATACTGCAGGCGCCAATACAAGCAACCGTTTCGATGGTGAACATACGATCCTTGGTTGTTTGCCCGGCTTTGATGCCCAACTCATTCTCCAGGGTGAACAAAATATCCAGGGAGCCCTTGACATGGCAGGCCGTGCCACGGCACACCCTGATAACGTGTTTTCCCAGAGGATGCAGGCGGAATTGGTTGTAAAAAGTGGCGACGCCATAGACCCGGCTGACCGGCAACTTGGTGTGCCTGGCAACGTTATGGAGCTCTTCTTCCGGCAAATAACCGCATACCTCCTGGATGTCCTGCAGGATGGGTATCAACACGGAAGCATCATTTTCAGGGTACTTTTGATATACGCGCTGCGTTTCCATATATCCCTCTTGTTCATCTATATAGTTGATTATTTATTGCTTTCTTGTTCTGAAGCCATACCCAGTGCGGTCGAAAGAGCCAATTGCAAGTCCTGCATGCCAAAAGAATCGAGATGATAATAAAAAATCTGCTCTTTGCGCACACGTCCCTCCAGATGACGGGAGTTGTCATCGGTTCTGACAATGATGCGCGCATGCGGATCGCACCCCTTCAACAGCCTGATAGTCTGTTCTATTTTGAGGCCGTGCGCCCGCGCATCCAGAACAATGGCATCAAAATGCTGCTCCTGAGCACACTGAACAGCTCGCACCGGATCATCAATAACGGTCGTATCAACCGCATGCGTGCGCAAGTATAGATCCAGTTCCTGAGCGACCGGCTTTTGTGGATTTGCAACAATGAGACAATTCATAGTGTGATCAACAGGTCCTTTTTTATCCTTTACCTAACAAAAAGCATGCCATCTTGTAAATGATGAGGGTTCATGCAGCTACCATTGATTTTAATTGGTTTAATATCTTTTTTTGCGGAAGACCACACTTTGATAATTTCTAATTCTATCATTATTGAGAGTATTGCGTGTGGATATTCCCCACAGTTATTGACATGCAGTTTTCAAGGCGTACAAGCGTAAGGAATGCGGATTTTTGGAGGAAGGGATTATTGGGGTGTGAGGTTGTATTTTTTTATTTTGTCATAGAGCGTCTTGCGATCAATGCCCAGCGCTTTGGCGGCATGGCTGATATTCCAGGCAAATTTTTGCAGCACCTGATGGATGTGTTTTTTTTCCAAGTCGGCCAGTGATGCAATAGCGGTATCGCCTTCCTGTTCAGGTTGGTTGAAAAGCAGTTGCAAATGAGGCGGCAAGCTGGATAGGGTAATTTCGTTGCCGTCCTCGATGACGGCTGCCCGTTCGATGATATTTTCCAGTTCTCTGATATTGCCGGGCCAGGCATAGCGGGTGAAGATATCCATTGCAGGAGCTGCGATGCGCTCGATGGGTTTATTGGGACGGCGCTGATTGTGCTTGGTGATGAAATAATCTGTTAAGATGGGGATATCCTGACGGCGTTCCCGCAAAGGCGGCAGGTGGATGGGGATGACGCTGAGGCGATAGTAAAGATCCTCGCGGAATTGTCCGTTGAGAATGGCAGTCTGCAGATCGAGATTGGTCGCTGCAACCACTCTGGCATCTACATGGATGGTCTGCGTAGATCCGATGCGGCGAATCTGTTTTTCCTGAATGGCGCGCAATATTTTCGCCTGCACGTTGAGGGAGATGTTACCGATCTCGTCAAAAAAAAAGGTACCGCCGTGTGCCAATTCGAAGGCGCCGTGCTTTGTGGCGGTGGCACCGGTGAAAGATCCCTTTACATGGCCGAATAATTCGCTCTCAAAAAGGGATTCGACCAGAGAACCGCAATCCATGGCGATGAAGGGTTTGTTTTTGCGCTTGCTATGGGTATGGATGGCCTTGGCGATTAATTCCTTGCCGGTGCCGCTCTCCCCCTGGATCAAGACGGTGCTTTCGGTGGGTGCCACCTTGAGAATCAGGGAAAATATTTCCTGCATGACCGGGCTGGCGCCGATAATGCGTACGATCTGGCCGTCATGCTCAAAAGTGAACTGTTCTTCCGCCTGGGGCCCGAGTTGACCTCTTTTCTTTAACAGCCGGTTGAGCGTTTCCAGCATCTGATCAGCTTCAAAGGGTTTGGCGATGTAATCCTGAGCGCCGGTTTTCATGGCTTCAACCGCTGTTTCGATGCTGGCGTAGCCCGTCATCATGACGATATCGATCGCAGGGGAAATGATGCGCAATTTTTCAATCAATTCGATGCCGGTCATGCCGGGCATGCGATAATCGACCAGGGCGATATCGAATGTTTCACCGCGCGCCCAGCGCAGGCCTTCTTCAGGATTTCCAGATGATTTTACTTCATAGCCGGCCATTTCCAGAAGCCGCCTGCATCCCTCGCGCAGCAGATCTTCGTCATCGATGAGGAGTATTTTAGGTGTTGCGGCCATAAGCGGTTACCAATGTACGGTGCATTTATTATCCGGGAAACGCGACATTTATTTCGCTGCCCTGCGGGGTATGTGCGATTGTCACCTGAATGTCCATGGTCTTCAGGATTGTTCCCGCCCACGCGAGTGGTGCAGACAAGCCGTCCCCTGAAATCAGTGCGGTCAATTCACGCTGCGCTTGCTCTGGAAGGGTGTTCATGGTGACGATTTGCAGTCTTTTTTGCGAACCGGGCTTGATTATTTCCCTAAAAAGGAGATGATGTTTCAATTCCGGGAACTGCAAAAGATATTGGCAGATGGTTTGCAAGGCCATGGCCGCCGATGCCAGCGGAAAGCGCAGATTCGGGGCCTCGTCCCGAACTTGGCTGACCAGGGTCAGCGGTAATTCGGATTGAATTTCCAAGATCGCGATGACTACATCAACCAGCTGCGCCAGTGAGCAGCTCTGCGGCGTAAACAGCACACGGCTGTTGACCAGCGCCTGTTGTATCAGATTTCCGGCATCCTCCCCGGACTCTCCTTTCATTGCCTGCACGACCTGCGCATGGACCCACTCAGGCCCTGTCAGAACGGCAGTCGCAACGCCGAGAGACAGAAAGGGTTGGGTGCTGTTGAGATACAAACTCAGCAGTTGTTTTTTGGAGATGGTGCGTTGCCGCTCGTTGCGCAGCTGGTGCATTTCCATGATATGGTGAATAGTCTGTGTGAGCTTTTCCGGTGGAAAAGGTTTGATGATATAATCATAGGCGCCCTGGCTGATGCAGCGGACTGCGTCCTCGATGCTGGCAAAGGCGGTCATCATGATAACCGCCATATCCGGACAGTAGCTTTTGACATGAGAAAGCAGAGTGATCCCGTCCATGCCCGGCATGCGTATATCGAATACGCCAATATCGAGATCGGTCGTCTTGCAAATCTGCAGAGCCTCCTCACCATTGCCTGCGGTGAGGACCCGCAAGTCATCCATTTCCAACCATTGCCGCAGTGAGTCGCGGATGATAGCCTCGTCATCGACTAAAAGGACGGTTCCTTTTTCATTTTTCTTCAGCAATTGAACTCCCATAAATAATGCAACAGCGAGTGCTCGGGGTTCCACTCAGAGATTATCTTGTGGATCTGACCATTTAGAAGCATTCATCTGCGCATGCCATCGTTTTGTGTTGCGGTACATATTCTTGAACGCCTGGTAAAGGCGGTCGTAAAGGAGACGATTTTTTGCATTGGGCACAAATTGATGTTTGATGGTGATGTGATTTTTTATGGCTTCGAAGGAATCAACATACCCCAGGGCCCAACTGGCCAGCATGGCAGCCCCACGGGCATTGGCCTGTTGCGGATCTTCCACCTGATTGATTTTGCGATTGGTGATATCAGCGATGATCTGGCACCAGATATCGCTCTTGGCGCCTCCGCCGATGATATTCAGCTGCTCGACAGGCTCATAGAGGGCCTCCATGGTGTGCAAGGCCCAGCGCAAGTTGAAGGCGATGCCTTCCAGGACGGCGCGCATAATGTGTTCACGGCCATGATGGAGACTGAGATTGTAAAATCCCGCGCGCACATAGCGGTCATCCAGTGGACTGCGTTCGCCGAGCATCCATGGAGCAAACATCAAACCCGCCGCACCGGGAGGCGCCTGTTCGGCGAGTTTGTCCAATAGCGCATACAGATTATGATCCCGCGATTCCTGTTTGAGCTGTTCGGTGTGATAGAGGATTTTGTTTTTCATCCATTCCAGACAGATGCCGAGCGTTTCCTGATGCGCCAGAGCGAGATAATATTTCTCCGGATAGGTGCTGCCGATGCATCCGGTATAATGTTTAAGATCAATTTTTCGTTTTTTGAAGTGACCGGCCACGCCTCCACTGGTACCCAGGCGTATAAACAACTCGCCTTGTTCCAGGGCGCCGGATCCCACGGCTGCTGCGCTGATATCTCCGGCGCCATTGATGACAGGGATATCGGGGTTGAGCCCCATCTCAGCGGCTGCATCCGGTTGCAGGCGTCCCACGATGGCATAGCTCTCCCGCACCTCGGGAAGCCGGTCAGGCGTGATGCCGGCCAGGGAGCAGAGTTCTTCATCCCATTGGTAGCGATTATGCCGGGTGTCCAGCAACCACCATACGACGGCCATGTCCGTGGATTTGACGAGTTGTCCGGTGAGCTGGTAAATAATAAAATCCTTGGCATCGAGGAATTTGTGGGTATCTGCAAAAATTCCGGGCTGATGATGCGCCAGCCAGAGAATTTTGCCGATGGGATCTTTGCCGGTATGGCCAGGTGCGCCGCCGGTTTTGCGGAGGAATTTGAGGAGCCGCGGCAGGTGGTACCCCATGATGCGCGGCCGAATCCACAGTTTTTGCATGACAATATCAGCGGCGCGCGTATCGAGCCAGGTGATGGCAGGCATGACGGGTGCGCCGTGGACATCCACGGCCACGCAGGTCTGCATCTGGCACGCCAGGGTGATCCCTTCTATCTGATCGGATTTGACTGCGGTGGTGCGCAGCACTTCCCGGGTTGTCGAATAGACTGCACGCAGCCAATCATTCGGATCTTGTTCAGCCCATCCCGGGTGAGGATGATAAATGGGATACTCTTGCTGCGCCTGTCCGATGATGGTGCCCGAGGTGGTAAAAAGCACAGCTTTATTGGAACTGGTCCCCATGTCGTGTGTGAGTATGTACTTTTCACTCATGGAAGCATTCCTGATGTCCGGAACAGCGGTTGCAGGTTCACAGCGATTTCATCACTTTTTATTCAGAAGTGGACATGCCAATAATACGATAATTGAATTCATAGCTCAGGCTTCTGCTCCAGGTTTCATCAAACATGGTCCTGTAGCGGGTGCCATCTTCAGGGCCGACCGGTTTGCCATAAGAAAAGAACCAGTTGATGATGGGGCTTCCCGTGAACCCGAGGGCGATCCAGTAACGTCCTTGTGGCAGGAGGGGATTTGCTGTGTTGAAATTAAAATCGAACCAGTCGTAGCCCGGCGAAAATTTCATCTGAGCAACGGAGATATATTCACTGGTGGCGATGTATTCTCCCGGTTTGCCCTTGCCATCATCTTTGTAGAGTTCAACCCAGAGTTGTCCGTCTCCGCCGAATTTGTGCAGTGCCAGACCTACTTTTGCGAGTTTGATGGGATTGTTAAGAATGAAGGTTTGCGCATATTGATGCCCCTGCGTCGTGACATATTCTGACGTTTCCACCATAAAATTTTTGCGCATTTCCATCTGGCCGCCGTCCACTTTTTGTGCGGGGCCACGCGTGCTGCCAAAATCGATATTCTGGGGGAATTCCAGATTACCCTGACTGTAGGGTTCACTGAAGGCCATTTGCCGCAGTGTTCTTACCGCCGCTTGTTTCTGCGGGGCTGGAGGTTCAGGCGGAGGAGCAGCGGCGACTTTGGTGAACGAAGCTCGTACAGGCGGCAGCAGCAGCATTTTGCGCGGCCCGTAATTCTGTTTTTCGGCACTCAGATTGACGCGGTCAGCGGTCAGGGAAGCGCTGATCAATTCTTCAAATTGAGGTTGACCTTGTGCGCCCTGCTGCTGCGTCCAGCGAATGAGACCATCATTGCAGGTTTCTTCATTATCCAGGCCGATTTCGACCCGGACGAAGCGATTGCTGACATAGAGCGCAGTTTGTTGCGGATCAAAAGGGACCCAGCCCAAATCGGGGAAATAGACCTCAATCCAGGAGTGACGGCCTTGTGCCATGCGCAGCGTCAATGTCCCATTGGGCAAACGGACATCATAGGGTTCTTTCAGGGTGATGCCGTTGACAATGCGGCTGGGGATGCCCACGGCTCGCATCAGGGCTGCTGCGAGGTGGGAGTAATTCTGGCAGTTGCCCTTGCCGGTACGCAAAGAATACATGGCGTCGTAACTTTGCGGCACCAGAACATATTGCAGATGGTCCACCACATAGGTGAGGATTTGTTGTACAGCATCGAATTCCGTGTTGCTCGCCTGGGTTAATTTTCTGGCGATTGCGATGATCTCGGCATTGTTGGCAGGCACCTGTTTGCTGCTGCCGAGATACACTTTTTGCTCCGGGGTTAAACTGGTCAGGGGGAATGGTGCATTGGTTTGCAGCGCTTGCAGGGCTGTGCGATTGCGTGCGACCATCTGGATGATGGATTGAACGCTTTGATTGGGACGATTCCAGCTGACGCGGAGAATTTTATTGCCGCGCTCGTCGGTGCTTTCTTCTCGCGTCGATGGCTGCAGGGAAAAGGTGATTTCAAAGTCGCTGATGTTTTGATTATACGTTGGAGAAGAGAAGGTTTCCGGAATGACGAAACTGAGAATGAGCTTCTGGGTACCTGGAGCAGGATCCACCGTTTGCACCATACGATAATTGATCTGGGATTCTTGTCCGCCATTGATGAGATAATTTTCTGCCACACAGAGGGCGGCGCTGGCGAGAACGATGATCATGAATAATCGTAAAGATTTCATAGCTCTACCCCATACTTTAAGTCCCTGCTTCACACAGCTTGCTGCCAAATAACCAATGCCGAACCTGCGGGTGAGCGTTCAGGTAGTATGCAACACATCCTAATATAGACAGAAACACCAATTTTGTCAACAGTAATTCGAACTATTTCATTTCAGCGTCTGCATCCGCGATTGTTTAAATTATCATCATTTGAACAACTTTTCAACTAACTTGATTGTTTTAATTTTCAACATTTATAATATACTGTTTTTATTGTTACAAGAGATTATACCTTGATTGGTTTGCTTTTATGTGTTTAAAATATAATCAATCTGGAAATTCATTGTTGTAATATTAATCAGCTAAAGATGATGCTTATATATTGATATTATTATAATTAGAATGAACCTCATAATAATGCCTTTTTTTGGCACATGATTTGCAAATGAGGGAGGTGAAGAGATGAAATAAATGCATAAATTTAACATAAGGAGATTCAATATGGTAGTCCTCATCATGGTCGCGATGTTCCTGATCTTTATCGGGATCAGCTACTTGCAGGAAAAAGCGGCGAAGCGCCGTGCGACGGTGCAAGCCCCTCGCGTCGTCAGTGCAGCCTCTGATGCTGGTATGTATCTGCACCCAAGCCACTCTTTTGCGCGCATTATCTCGGATCAGGAGGTTGAAGTTGGCATGGATGATTTCAGCAAACGGGCCTTTGGGTGGATGGATGAGATTATTCTCCCCAAAGCCGGCACCGCGGTTCGTCAAGGTGAAACTGCATGGAAAGGCCGGGTTGCGGAGCGCATGGTCTCGCAGAGAATTCCGGTTGATGGTGAAATTATCGCTGTCAACGAACGCCGTCAGGGCGACTGGTTGTTGAAGATCAAACCAAGCCGCTTGCAGGAAAATCTTTCCAACCTGATTCAGGGTGCTTCGGTTTCACAGTGGCTCAAAATGGCGCGAGCCAAGTTTTTGATGGAACATGCCGGATCCCTGGTGCCTGCGATGCAGGACGGCGGCGAATTGGTGGATGGATTTGCGCGTCATCTGACCGATGAACAGTGGAGAGAATTTTGCCAGGAATTTTTTAATTGTGAAGATATGAAATAACCCAACGGAAAGGATTGACATCATGACTGCTCTTCTTCTCATCGCTATGGTTTTGGCCTTTATATTGGTCGATTATGTCGTACAGCTTCGTCAGGCCAAAGTGACTGTTCCGGTCACAGCGCGCAAGCCGGTGCCCTTGTTTTCGCAGATTGAAGATTTGCTTCCCAAAGGTGTTTTTGCGGCACCCGGTCAAATCTGGAGCACGGTATTGACCAATGGCCATGTTCGTATGGGCGCCAGCCGTCTTATTCTGAATGCCCTGCAAAATGTCAGTGCCGTTGTTTTGCCGGAACCGGGCAAACAGGTTAAAAAAGGGGATGTCCTTTTTACAGTCCAGTGGGGCGATCGCCAGGCCAGTTTTCGCGCTCCTGCGAGCGGTCGAATTGCTGCAGTCAACACCGAACTCTTGCAACATCCCATGCGTCTTTCCGGTGATACCAACTCTTCCTGGGCTGTTGTTCTTCAGCCCGACAACCTCAGTGCTTCGGTTAAAGCCATGCGCATTGGCGAGGAAGCCTATCAGCTGTTGCGCAATGAAGTGAACCAATTGCGTGATTTCTTTGCACAATTTTCGTCCCAGCCGGCGATGGCACAGGCATTACAGGATGGTGGTCTCCCGGTTGCTGGAGCCCTGCAAAATCTGCCCGCTGATGTTTGGCAAAAATTCGTCCATGAATTCATTGAAACCTCTGCCGCCGAAACTCAGGAGAACTAGGGATGAAGTCAGCCATCTTGACGGATCTGACCAAATGCATAGGCTGTGAAGCCTGTGCATTGGCATGTAAGGAAATCAACGAACTGCCCGTGTCCGCGCCTATGAATATGCTTTCCGCATATACCTGGAGCGCTGTAGAACACCGCAACGGTGTGAACATACGCCGCCAGTGCATGCATTGTGAAGAACCCGCGTGTGTATCAGCCTGTCCGGTTGCTGCGCTGGAAAAAACCAAGGAAGGCGCTGTTATCTATGATGCCGGCAAATGCATGGGGTGCCGGTATTGCATGGTGGCCTGTCCATTTGGCGTGCCAAAATACGAATGGGATAAGTCGATTCCGACCATTCAAAAATGTATCCTCTGCCATGAAAAGGCCCTTTCACAGGGCAAAGAGCCGGCTTGCACCAGTGCGTGCCCGACCGGAGCGACCATATTCGGTGAGCGTGCGGCACTCTTGCGCGAAGCCCAGAAACGCATCGATGAAAATCCGGGCAGCTATGTTCCGCATATCTATGGTATGCGCGAGGCGGGCGGCACGTCGGTTTTTTATCTGTCCGCGGTTCCGTTCGCGGATTTGGGGTTTCCAGGGAATCTCAAGGAAGATCCTTATCCCAAATTAACCTGGAAAGTGCTATCCAAGATACCCAATATCGTCAGCACGGGTGGCGTCCTTTTGTTGGGCATCTGGTGGATCATCAACCGTCGCATAAAATTGCAGGACGAGAATCCGCCATCGGTATGACGGATCATTCTCATCTTCACACTAGTTCGTGAAAGGATATACAGCTTAACCCTATGCAGAGGTCATCATGAAATTGAGTCTTCCCAAACCAACGTTCTGGACCATGGTCCTTGCGTTCATATGGATCCTCGGTATCTATTCCGCTTTTACACGCTTTTATTATGGATTGGGGACTGCCACCAATCTTTCCGACCAGTTCCCGTGGGGAATCTGGATCGGCTTTGATATTCTTGTCGGCGTCGGGTTGGCGGCCGGCGGTTTTGTCGTTGCCGCCACGGTCTATATTTTCAACCTGAAATCCTATAAACCCATTGCGCGCTCGACCATCCTCACCGCTTTTTTGGGATATTTGCTGGTGATCGGCGCCCTGTTGTTCGACCTGGGCAAGCCTTACAATGTCTGGCATCCGCTCGTCATGTGGAATCCCCACTCCGTGATGTTTGAGGTCGGCTGGTGCGTGATGCTTTATACAACGGTGCTGTTTCTCGAATTTTTGCCCGTGCTTTTCGAGCGTTTCCGCCTGGAACGGCCGCTGCGCATCATCCGCTCCATCACGGTGCCCTTGGTGATCGTCGGTGTCTTACTGTCCACTTTGCACCAATCCTCGCTGGGCACGTTGTATGTGATCGTGCCGGATAAATTGCATCCATTGTGGTATTCCGGCATCCTGCCGCTGTTTTTCTTCATCTCCGCAGTGGCCGGAGGATTGGCTATGGTCATCTTTGAATCCTATCTGAGCGCGCGCGCGTTCGGCAAGGAATTGGAATTCAAATTACTTTCTCAACTCAGCCGTATCATCGTGGTGGTGCTCTCCCTGTATCTGTTATTGCGATTGCAGGATATGGGTTCCCAGGGCGCCTTGAAGTACATTTTCGATTTTTCCACAGAGAGCATTTACTTTCTGATCGAAGTCGGGTTGGGTGTGGTCCTCCCTATCCTTCTATTCCTCACGCCCAGGATACGCAACAATACAGCCGGCCTTTTTCTCGGTGCTGTTTTCGTCTTGACCGGGTTTGTCATGAACCGGCTCAATGTGGCGATCACGGGCATGACCGCCTCCGCTGGTGTTGAGTACATACCAAGCTGGATGGAAGTTGCGGTCACTGCCTCCATTGTTGCAGCCGGCATTGTGATCTTTCGCTATGCCGCCAAATACCTGCCCATTTTTTCTGACGAGGAACCCATGGGCGTCCATCAACCTCCATTGGTCGCCGCCGGCAAGTCCGGAAAAGTGGCCATGGGTATTTTAGGTGTCATCTTGCTTGCCATGGTCATCGGACTCGGCATTGGATTGACAAAGGATAAACTTCCCGATCCCGGCATGCGCATCGAAGCAGCAGTGGTTCAACCGGCCGGCAGCCTCAAACTGCCTGACCCCATTGTCTATGAGATGGGAGAATCGAGTCCCGGTGCTGTGACGTTTTCACACGAAAACCATGTGGATCCTTCAGCGCCGCAGTGTAAAACCTGTCACAGCGGGCTTTTCAAAATGCGGCCCGAAAAAGCTGGCGCATTGGGATCCATCCAGATGGATCTATTATACGAAAAGAAGCAGTGCGGTGTTTGCCATGATGGCGAACAGGCCTTCAATGTCGAAGACAACTGCGAAGTATGTCACGTCGCAGCAGAATAGGTATGCATCTGGCGGGCGTCCCCTGAATTGGGCGCCCGCCAGCCAGGTACAGGAAAGTGCCATGAAAAAATCTCCCCATGAATCTGATTCTCCAGGCCGCACCCAGCGCATCTGGCCGCAGCAAGAGACACCCTGCATCTGGATGCAAGCGGGCATCATCTCCTTCAAACTGTGCAATCGTAATCTCGAATGTGAAAGCTGTCCGTTTGACATGATTATGCGCAGTGGACTGGACCGAACCTCCGGCGAAGAGAATGCGGGCGGCGATGGGGCTGTTTTCACGGGATCGGAATCCAGCCGTTCGGGGTTTGAACCATCCCTGCCGGCCTATGACCTGAGGCAGGTTTATTTTGATCCTGAGGCTTATTATGGGGCGGGATTTTGGTACATAGTGCCGGTCACGGATCATGTGGTGGAGATGGGTATCAGTGAGATTGGGGGCAAATTTCTGCCCAGCCTTAAAGAGTTGGTGCTTCCCAGGCAAGGCACGCACATCCATGCCAATGATACCAATTTCTGGCTGATCAGTTCAGAGGGTTCCATCGGCCTTGCCAGTCCGTATGCAGGACTGGTGGATCGCGTCAATGCGCAGGTGCTGCGCAATCTCTCCAGCGCCTGCCGTTCCACTTCAACGCGGCTTTGGTTCGTCGAATTGGAAGTGGAATCATCCAGACAGCTAGTCAAAGGGCTGCTGCGGGGCGAAAAAGCGGCTGAGTATCTGCGGGCCCAGCATCGCGAGATATTATCCACCCTGGAGGATGCCCTGGACCGTCTGCCCAGCGAAGCGGATCGGACGATGCGGGATGGCGGTCAATATGTATGCAATTTCGAGGAATTATTAGGCTCCAGGCAGTACTTTCGCATAATGGCGCGTCATTTTCGTTCCTGAAAGTTCGCGCTCCCGCCGGTGTGGTCTCTATTTTCCATCCTGATGGACCTTTGCAATCGTGTGCAAATTTTTTCAACAAAAAGCCTTCCATAGATGTCGCATTTTGCGCTCCAGTGATTGAAACTGGTTGTTTATCGTCGAATAAATCATTATAATTGATTGAAGAAGCCGGCGTTTATTTTTTCTACAATCGGATTACAATGATCAAAAAATTAACAAATTCGTTGA